>CAUJJX010000195.1 GCA_963205165.1 Pseudomonadota bacterium
CGCGCCGAATTTCCCGATGAGGGCGTCGAGGTTGCCGGGCAGCGACTGCCGGTTGTCCGGATCGTCGATCGTGCAGTAGTGCACGCGATGACCCGCATCGCGCAGCCGCGCCGCGAACGCGCGCATCGCCGCGAAGATCGCGAGGATCTTCTGCGCGTGGTGCAGCACGTAGTCGGTTTCCTGGCGGATCTCCATCAGCACGATCACGACGTCGTCGCGCGGCGCGTCGAACCAGGAATGGCGGGGATTCAACTGGTCGCCGAGGACGAGGCGCAGCGTGGTCATGGCGTGCTCCAGAGATTGCGATAGCGGCTGTCGGGATCGTGTTCGCGGGCCTGTTTCGCCGGATCGAAGCGCCGGCCGCCGCGCGGATCGGTGCCGCGTCCGGCGATGTAGAGCCAGTTGCCGTGGTTGCTGTGCACGTCGTGGTCGACGAGTTGCGCCTCGAACCACGCGGCGCCCGCGCGCCAGTCGCACGCGAGGTCGTTGACCAGCCAGCTCGCGACGATCTGCCGCATGCGGTTCGAGAGCCAGCCGGTGGCTGCCAGCTCGCGCATGCCCGCATCGACGAGCGGTTCGCCGGTCTCGCCGCGGCACCAGCGCGCGAACGCCGCAGGGTCGTGCGTCGGCGGCGGCGCATCGGAGAGCCCGCGGGCGCGGTAGAGCCGGCGGCCGTGTTTGGCGTGCAGCAGCCGGAAGTGATCGCGCCACAGCAGCTCGAACCAGATCCAGTACGTGCCGTCGTTGGCGCCGTGGTCCGTCTCGAAGCGGCGGAGTGCCGCGAGGATCGTCCGCGCGGACAGCGCGCCCGTCGCGAGCCACGGCGAGAACTTCGTCGAGAATTCGGTGCCGGTCAGGCCGTTGCGCGTCGCCTTGTAGGCGTGCGCGAGCCGGCGGGCGAAGTAGCGATCGAGATGGGCGAGGGCGGCGGACTCGCCACCGGAGAACGCCGGCTGCCGGTACGGGAAGGACGATCGCGGATCGTCGACGTCGTCACCCGCAGCCGATGACGCGGCAGGGCGGGTGATGAATGGGAGGGCGTCCGGCAACGCCGGCAGCGGCGGAATCCGCGCGGGTGCAGCAATCGGTGCGGGCGGGATGACGCCGGAGCGCTCCACGGCCGAGCGGAACGCCGTGAACACGTCCGGCACACGCTCGGCCTCGAACGGCAGGTCGAGCGGATCGAGCAGCGTCGACTGCCACGTCGCGTCGACGACGAGGCCGGCCGCACGCAGCGCCGCGATCTCGTCCAGTTCCTCCGGCGCGGCGATCGCCTCGCACGTCACGCGTTCGGCGCCGATCGCGCGGGCGAGTGCGGGCAGCACGTCGCGCGGACGACCGTGCAACTCGACGAGTCCGCTGCCGCGCGCGGCGAGATTCGCCGCGAGGTCGCCGAGTGTGTCGGCGACGAAGCGGCGGCGATGCGGGCCGGTCCGTGCGAAGCCCCACGCGGTCATCACGTCGAGCGACGGGTCGTGGCACCAGACCGGCAGCACGTGCGTCGCGGCGGCGCAGGCCTGGGAGAACGCAGCGTTGTCCGCGAGGCGCAGATCGTGGCGGAACCAGTGGATGACCGTCGTCATGTTGCCCCGCCTCGACCGCGGCGGCACCGGTCGGAGCAGTAGCGGACCTCGTCCCATACGCGTTCCCATTTCTTCCGCCAGGCGAACGGGCGACCGCACGTCGCGCACGTCTTCACCGGCAGGTCGGCCTTCTTCCTCATCGCCATTCAGAACTCCAGTTCGCTCTGTTTCGCGGCGGACTTGCGCACGCCGCGGCGCGACGTCGGACGCTTCCGCGAACCGTGCTTCTTCAGGATGTCGGCCTTGGCCTCGCGCACCTCGGGGTTCGCCCGCAGCGCGTACAGCCGCGCCTTCGCCTCGCGGGTCGCGGTCTCGAGATCGACGCAGGGCTCGGGGATGTCCGTGCCGACGATCACGCCGTGGTGCGCCTGCACGTCGGGCGGCATCCGCCACGGTTCGAAGAGCCACGCGTCCGGCACGCGGCGCATCGCGGGCAGCCAGCGGCGCACGAACAGGCCCTGCGGATCGTGGTCGCGCGCCTGCTTGATCGGGTTGTAGATGCGCGCCGTGTTGATGCCGGTCGTGCCGGACTGCATCTGCATCTGGCTCCAGTGGATGCCCGGTTCGTAGTCGATGAACTGCCGCGCGAGCCAGAGTCCGACGGGACGCCAGTGCAGCCACAGCGGATACGCCGCGATCGACACGAGCATCGCCCGCATCCGGAAGTTGATCCAGCCCGTCTCGCGCAGCATCGCGACGCACGCGTCGACGAGCGGCCAGCCGGTGCGTCCGGCGACGAGCGCGGCGAAGTGCGCGTCGTTCCAGTCGTCCTCGCGGAGTCCGTCGTAGCCGCGATGCAGGTTGCGGAATTCCAGCGCGGGTTCGCTCTCCAGCTTCTGGATGAAGTGGCAGTGCCAGTGCAGGCGGCTCACGAACGCGTTGAGTCCGAGGCGTTCGCGCGAGGCGTCGGCGGGCAGGGCAGCGACGCGCCGACGGGTCGCCTGGACGACTTCGCGCAGGCTCACGCAACCGAGGGCGAGGTAGGGCGACAGGCGCGAGCATGCGGTCGGCGCGGACAGCGGCGACGAGATCCCGCCGCGGTACTGGCTGCAGCGATCGTCGAGGAAGTCGCGCAGCGTGCGCGTAGCTTCGCGGCGTCCGCCCCGTTGCCGCCGCGGTGGATCGTGCGGATCGAGTCCGAGGGCGATGGCGTCGGGCAGCGCAGGTTCGGTCCACGGCAGCGGGACGAACGCGAGCGGGGGCAACGCCTCGCGCGGTGTGCTGACGTGGGCGTCCCACTGCTTCTGCCAGCCGTCGCGGCTGCGCAGCCGGCGCACGACGCCGAACTGCGGGAACTCGCGCCACGTCACGCCGTGTTCGCGACACCACTGCCCGACGGCGACGTCGCGACGGTACGTGAGGCCGTTGCCGGTTTCCTCGTGCGCATGGAGCGCAACGAACGGGGCAGTCGCATGGAGCCGCGCGAGGACGTCCGTGACTTCGCCGGTCACGACGTGGAGTGCACCGCCGCGTTCGTGCAGCGCTGCGTCGAGATCGCGCAGGCTCTCGCGGAGGAACTCGTAGTGCTGGCGGGCGGCATCGGGTTCGGCCCAGAGCGAGGGCTCGATCACGTGGAGGCACAGCACCGGACCCCGGGCCGCGGCCTCGCGCAGGGCGGCGTGGTCATGGACGCGGAGATCGCGCTTGAACCAGACGACGGTGTAGCTCATGGGTGAGGGTGGGGCGGTGGCGGCATCGGTCGGGCGCGGCAGGCGCGCGTCGCGGGCTGGTGCGTGGAGGCCGATGGATCGTGGCCCGGGGACGGTGTCCGGGGCTTCGAGCGGGCAGGCGGGATTTGGTTTCCGGCGTCGCGACGAATGTGCTGAAAGCGATCGACGTCGACCGTCCGCCGGGTGGGGCACGATCGACGTCGGCCGCGTGCCGGGCGATGCGACGCCGATGCCGCCGGATCGACGGTGCCTTACGGCTTCACCGCCGCCGCGATCGCCGCGTCCGCGTCAGGCGATGCCGATGGAGCGGATCGCCAGCGCGAACGGCCCCGCCTGACGGTCCGCGATCATCAGGCCCATCTGGCGCACGCGCGCCGGGTCGAGCGGCGGCACGCCGGCGACGGGGCGTCCGCGGAACGTCGTCGTGAACGCCGCGAGGGGGAGCCGGATCGACGTCCACACGCCGGCCGGCGGATCGAACACCGCCTGGTGGTTCACGCCGTCGAAGGCGTCGTCGGTGCGCAGGTTGAGCTTGTAGCGCCGGCCGTCGCCGAGCACCTCGAGGACGTAGCCGCTTGCGCCGGGTACGCCGAGGTCCGCGGGCCGGCAGCGCACCGAGGCGAAGCCGCCGTTGTTCTCCAGCGACACGACGCCTTCGAACACCGCGTGGCCCGCCGGGTCGTGGCGGAGGTGGCTGCGCGACACGCCGCCCATCACGACGTCGTCGATGGCGGACCAGTCGTCGACGGAGGCGGGTGTGGCGAAGCGGAAGAGATCGGTGGGCATGGGCGTGGGCAGTCGGTGAAGTGCGTGTCGGGGTCGTCGCCGATCAGATCTTCGCGTCGCGCCCGGCCCAGAACGGGTCGCGCAGTTCGCGCTTCAGCGTCTTGCCGGCGGCGCTGCGCGGAAAGGTGTCCATCAGCAGGACGCGATCGATGCGCTGGTAGCGGGCCTCGACGCGGGCGTTGATCCACTCGCGGAGTTCGTCGGTCGTCGTGGCCCCGGGTTCGCGGAGGATCACGGCCGCGACCGGCGTCTCGCCCCACTTGTCGTGCGGCACGCCGAACACGGCGACTTCGAGCACGGCCGGATGCCGCGCCGCGATCTCCTCGATGTCGCGCGGGTACACCTTCACGCCGCCCGAATCGATCATGTCCTTCCTGCGATCGACGAGGAACAGCCAGCCGTCGTCGTCGACGTAGCCGAGATCGCCGGAATGCAGCCAGCCGTCGCGCACGGCCTGCGCCGTGAGATCGGGGCGGCCGTGGTAGCCGGTCATCAGCATCGGACTGCGGCCGACGATCTCGCCGACCTCGCCCGCCGCGGCATCGGTGCCGTCCTCGCGGACGATGCGCAGCGCCGCGTACGGCGGCGGCACACCGACCGAGCCGAGTTTCCGGACGGCGTCGACGCGATCGAGGATCGTGAAGAATCCCTCGGTCAATCCATAGAGTTCGTGGAAGCGCCCGGGCAGGACCTCGTTCAGCAGCGTCTTCTGCTCGGCCATGAGCGGCGCGCCGAGCGTCAGGAGCACTTCGAGTGACGCCAGTTTGTCGGGCGAGAACGCGGGCGACGCGAGGATCGCCAGGATCTGCGCGGG
>CAUJJX010000196.1 GCA_963205165.1 Pseudomonadota bacterium
CGTGCCGATCGTGGCGCTGACCGCCAACGCGATGACCGGTGACCGCGAGGCGTGCATCGCCGGCGGGATGGACGACTACCTGTCGAAGCCCTTCACGCGGGCGCAGTTGCAGGCGCTGCTCGAGCGCTGGGCGACATCCGCCGCGACCGGGACCGATACGCCGCAGGCGTCCGCAGGCGCCTGACCACCGCGGACGCGACGCGCCCGGAAACCCGACGGCGCCGGCCGCGCTCGCATCGACCAGCTCACCCCGTCGTCTCAGCCGCTGCAGGTCCGCGTCGGGCAAGCACCACTGACCGACGGCGCGCGGTCACACCTTCAGCAGCACGGCCCCCGTCGTCCGGCGGGACTCGAGGTCGGCGTGCGCCCGCGCGACGTCCTCGAAGGCGTATTCGTGCGTCTCGTCGGTCGTCATGACGCGATCGCGCAGGGCCTGGAAGAGCCGCGACGACATGACCTCGCGCTCCCCGCCCTCGAAGTAGTGGAACAGCGCCGGGCGGGAGAGGCTGTTGGAACCCGCGAAGAGCCGCGAGATCTCGAACGGCGCGATCGGTCCCGAGGACTGCCCGAAGTTGCAGAGATGACCGCGCTTCGCGAGCACGTCGAGGGAACCGAGGAAGGTGTCCTTCCCGACGGAGTCGTACGCGACGTCCACGCCGCGGCCGGCCGTGATCTCCCGGACGCGGTCCACGAAGTTTTCCTGGCGATAGAGGATGGTGTGATCGCAGCCGGCCTGGCGGGCGAGTTCGGCCTTCTCCGGGCTGCCGACCGTGCCGATCACCGTGGCGCCGAGGTGATGCGCGAGCTGGGAGAGCAGCCGCCCGACCCCGCCCGCCGCCGCATGGATCAGCACCGTCTGTCCCGCGCGGATCGGGAACACCGAGTACGCCAGCATCTGCGCGGTGAGCCCGCGCAACCAGCTCGCGGCGATGGTCCGGTCGTCGATGTCGTCCGGAATCCGGACGGGCAGGTTCGCATCGATCAGCCGGGCCTCCGCGTAGCCGCCGTACGCGCCGGTGAAGTACGCGACGCGATCACCCTCGCGGAATGCCGTGACGCCGGGTCCGACGGCCTCGACGACACCGACGCCTTCCAGTCCCGGGATGCCCGGCAGCGGCAGCGTCTTGTAGAGGCCCGAGCGCACGTAGCAATCGTGGAAGTTCACGCTGACGTACGTCTGGCGCAGGCGGATCTGCCCGGCGGCGGGCGCGCCGACCTCGACGGATTCCACTTTCAGGACTTCGGGCGGACCGGGTTCGCGGAGGACGATCGCTCGGGACATGGCGTGGGTCACCTGCAGATGTGGGGCCGTCGATGATGCCGTTGCCGGAGCGGGCGGGCAAACCGCCGGAGGCCGGGTGGACGCGCCTGGCCGATCCACCGGCCCGGCCGACAGGCAGGCCCGCCCCCGAGGGGATCGCGACGTGAACATTCGGCACATTGTCCGTGCAGTGGGTCCCGTGCTAGATACGAAGCACCCTGGACGGAGACCTGAAAATGACAACGACAACATGGCGGCTGGGGCTCGCCGCGGCAGCTTCACAAGCGCTGGTCTCGACGGCGTTCGCCGCCGGAGTGACGTGGTCCACCCCCGGCACGGGATTCTGGGATGACGCCTCGAACTGGCCCGGCGTGGCGCTGCCGACCGACGCCGACGATGTCACGATCGATCTCGGCACGACGACGGCGATCATCCGCCAGCTCGCGGACGCGCCGGCCTCGCCGTTGTCGCGATTCACGGTCGCCAGCCTGCTCGCGAAGTCGGCCGTCGAGCACTCGGGGGGTTCGCTGCTGGTCAAGGGCGACGCCACCTTCGAGGAGGCCTTCACCTGGAGCGGCGGCGTCCTGCACGTGGACGGCTCGATCCCGAGCGGCACCTGGACCTTCGCGAAAGGCATCCACCTCACAGCGCCTTCGCTCGTCGGCATGAATGCCGGCGCGATGGAACTGCACGGCACCTCCATCCTGGAGGGCGGGGTCGGCATCCTGCTCGGGAACGTCCCCGTTCACGTGGCGGCCGGCGCGACCGTGGACATCCGCGCGGGCGACCGATTGGTGGTCCAGAGCACGCTTCTCAACGACGGCACGATCGACCGCACCGCCGGCACGGGTGCGTTCGAGATCTTCCTGCGCGGCGGCGGCAACCAGGGCGTCGTCCGGAATCGCACGGGCGTGCTGACGCTGACGAACGGGTCCGACAACGTCGTCCACACGGGCACGTTCGCGGTCGACGCCGGCGCGGAGCTGCGGTTCCTCGGTCCGCAGACATTCGTGAACACGATCTCCGGCGCGGGCAACGTGACGTTCTCGCAGTTCCACGACTACACGGTGGACGCCGCCAGCTTCGCGCTCGATGGCACGGTGACCGTCGAGAACGGCGGCAAGGGCGTGTGGAGCGGCGACGGGACGATTCGCAACCTGCGCTTCTCGTCCGGCACCTTCCTGCCGACGGGCCACGTGGACGTCATCGATCGCGCCCGCGTCGACGGCATCGGATTCGTGAGCGGCGCGGTGGCCAGCCGGACACGCTTCCTCGACGGGCTGGACCTCCAGGCCAACTTCATCGTCAGCACGGGTGCGGTCGAACTCGGTGGCAACACCGTGGTGCAGGGCAGCGTCGGACTCGGCATCGGCAACGGCGCAACGCTGACCGTGCTGCCCGGCGCGACGCTGAGACTCGCCAACGACGCCACCGCCGCGGGCACGGGCGCCATCGTCGGCCCCGGGCGATTCGTGAACCAGGGCGTCGTCCAGCGCGATACCGCGACAGGCGAGTTCCGGTTCAGCGTGACCGAAGTCATCAACGAAGGACGCCTCGCACTGGAGTCCGGCAGTGCGACCGCCGTGCTGGACTTCCGGCAGACCGTCGACGGCACGCTCGCGATGACGCTCGGCTCGGTCGCCGGCCCGTTCGCCATCGGCGGCGATGCCACGCTCGCCGGGCTGCTCGAGATCGGCTTCGCGGACGGATTCCTCCCGTCGCTCGGCCAGTCGTTCGAGCTGATGACCTGGGAGACGCGCGCCGGGGAGTTCACGCTCTCGCTCGTGGGCGAGGCGGCCCGCACTGGCTACGGCTACGCGTTGCACTACGGCGACCACGCGCTGGGTCTCGAGATCACGGCGCTCGCCGCGCCCGTGCCGGAACCGGCGACGTGGGCACTGCTGGCCAGTGGACTGGGCCTGCTCGCGCTGCGCCGGCGGCGATAGGCGAAGGGCGCAGCCGGGAGTTCGTCCCGATCCGTCACCGCGCCGTACCGCGATCGCGGTACGGTGTCGTACGATCGGAGTGCGGCGGGATGCGAGCATTCGCACCTCGCCGCGGAGACGCACCGCCACCACCGCCCGATCGTCCGGCAGCCATCGCGCACATCGCGGGACGTCGGTGGATCGAGGTCCATTCCCACCTCGGGACATCACGCTCGAACCCATGACCATCCGTCACCCCGTACTCACCCTGGCCGCCGCAGCGTTCAGCCTCGTCTGCTCCGCCGACAACAGTGTCGACGAACTGTCCGCAGGGGCCTTCACCGTGCCTCGCACCGACGCGGGGGCCTACTCGCAACCCGCGCCGGCATTGGCCGAACGACAGCGCGAGACCTTCAAGCGGGGACGCGCCGCCTTCAATCGACCGTGGGTCGTGTTCGGCGTCAGTGCTGGCGATTGGGGCATCGGCCCGACATTCATCGGGGATCGCTGCAGCGCCTGCCACGTCCGCAACGGACGTGGCACACCACCGAGCGCTGCGAACGAGCAACTCCTCTCGACACTGGTGAGGGTGAGCGTGCCGGGGACCGACCACAACGGTGGTCCGAGACCGCACAGGCACTACGGCGGACAACTGCAGAATCGCGCGCTGCAGGGGCAGAGGGTCGAGCTGCTGCATGCGTATCTGCCCGTCCCCGCGGAAGCCGAGCTCTACCTCGACTGGGAACCGAGCAGCGTCACGCTCGCGGATGGCTTCGAAGTGCACCTGCGCAAACCGGCGTTGCGCATCGAGAACCTCGCGTTCGGCGAACTGGGCGCGGACACGATGCTGTCCGTGCGCAACGCGCCGCCCGTGTTCGGAATGGGCCTGCTCGAAGCCGTGCCGGAGGAAACCCTGCTCGACATCGCCGCGCGCCAGCGGCAGCTCGGATTCAATGGCCGACCCAACAGGGTGTGGAATGCCATCGAGCAGCGCGAGACCTTTGGCCGCTTCGGCTGGAAGGCGAGCCAGCCGAGCGTGCGCCAGCAGGTCGCGGCAGCGGCCCTCCACGACATGGGCGTGACCTCAAGCCTGTTTCCGCGACAGAACTGCCCCGACATCCAGACGGTGTGCCGGAAGGAGGTCCCGGGCAACGATCCCGAACTCATCGATGGCGCGTGGGACGACTTCGAACTCTGGTCGCTCGGTGTGGGCGTCCCGGCGCGGCGCCACTGGAACGATGCGGAAGTCCAGCGCGGCGCGGCACTGTTCGAGCAACTGCAATGCGCCGTCTGCCACGTCCCGACACTGACCACGGCCGACGGCTTCGCGCGCCTGCCGCAGCTCGCGCGACAGACGATCCACGCCTACACCGATCTGCTGCTGCACGACATGGGCGACGGGCTCGCCGATGGGCGCCCGGAGTTCGCCGCGAGCGGTCGCGACTGGCGCACGCCGCCGCTGTGGGGACTGGGCCTGTCGAGGATCGTCAACGGAAACGGCGCATTGCTGCACGACGGCCGCGCCCGCGATGCGACCGAAGCGGTCCTGTGGCATGGCGGCGAGGCGCAGGGATCGCGCGATCTGTTCGTGCAGTTGAACAAGCGCGATCGCGACGCGCTGCTGGCGTTCCTGGACGCCATCTAGCATCCGCAGTGTGAGCAGGCCCTGGCGCCTGCTCGGACCACGGAGCCGGACGGCATCCGTGGTCCGAGGCCCCGGGGTCGGTCACGTCGGCGCCCTCTCGCCCGATTCACGCGGCCCCGGCCGTCTGCCGCAATCGCGTTCGGGGGCCCGTCGGTGCGATCAGCGGTGCGCGACGACAGCGCCCGGAGCAATCCATCGACACGACGCCGTCGATCGTGTCCGCAGCGGGTTCCGATGAAGGTCGCCGGAACCCGCGCCGGCCATGAGACGCTTCAGACGTTGAACCGGAAGTGCATGACGTCACCGTCGCGCACGATGTATTCCTTGCCTTCGAGCCGCATCTTCCCGGCCTCCTTCGCGCCCTGCTCGCCCTTCAGCGTGATGAAGTCGTCGTAGGCGATGACCTCCGCGCGGATGAAGCCCTTCTCGAAATCGGTGTGGATCACGGCGGCGGCCTGCGGCGCGGTGTCGCCCTTGTGGATCGTCCACGCGCGCACTTCCTTCACGCCGGCCGTGAAGTACGTCTGCAGGCCGAGTCGGTCGTACGCGCTGCGGATCACGCGGTTGAGGCCGGGCTCCTCCATGCCGGTGTCGGCGAGGAACACGTGCTTGTCCTCGTCGGACAGATCCGCGATCTGCGCTTCGAGCGCGGCGCAGATGGCGACGACCGGCGCGCCTTCCTTGGCGGCATGCGCTTTCACGAGTTCGAGCAGCGGGTTGTCGACGAAGCCGCCGACCTCCGCGACGTTCGCGACGTACAGCGTCGGCTTCATCGTGAGCAGGAACAGCGGACGGATCACCGCCTGCTCCTCCTTCGTCAGGTCGAGCGTGCGTGCGGGCCGCGCCTCGTTGAGCACCGGCATGAGCTTCTCGAGGACGGCGACGAGGCGCGCGGCTTCCTTGTCGCCGCCGCTCTTCGCGATCTTCGTGTAGCGATTCAGCTGCTTCTCGGCCGTCGCGAGATCGCAGAGTGCGAGTTCGGTGTTGATGACCTCGATGTCCGAGATCGGGTCGACCTTGCCCGCGACGTGCACGACGTTCGGATCATCGAAGCAGCGCACGACGTGCGCGATCGCGTCGGTCTCGCGGATGTTCGCGAGGAACTGGTTGCCGAGCCCCTCGCCCTTCGACGCGCCGGCGACGAGACCGGCGATGTCGACGAATTCGACGACGGCCGGGAGCGTCTTCTGCGGCTTCACGATCTCGGCGAGTTTCGCGAGTCGCGGGTCCGGCACCTCGACGATGCCGACGTTCGGCTCGATCGTGCAGAACGGATAGTTCTCGGCGGCGATGCCCGCCTTGGTGAGCGCGTTGAAGAGCGTGGACTTGCCCACGTTGGGCAATCCGACGATGCCGCATTTGAGGCTCATGATGGCTCCGTGTTCGGTGATGCGGAAATGGGTGGGGGCGACGTCGATGATGCGCTGTCGCGTGCTGCGTGCGGTCGCGGACGTTCGCGGTGCGCGCGCGCGTCGGACCTTGCGACCGTCGGCATCGTCATCCCTTCGTGTGCAGTTTCATCGTCGCTTCCTCGAGCTTGTCCGCGTGCAGCAGCGGCCACACGGCGAGGCTGCGATCGATTGCCTCGTCGATGGCGTCCTGCTCCTCGCGGCGCGGCGCCTGCAGGACGAAGTTGATGACCTGCGCGCGATCGCCAGGATGGCCGATGCCCAGGCGCAGCCGCCAGAAATCCTGGCCGAGGTTCGCGATGATGTCCTTCAGTCCGTTGTGGCCGGCCGCGCCGCCGCCGCGCTTCAGCTTGACACCGCCAGGCGGCAGGTCGAGCTCGTCGTGCACGACCAGGATCTCGTGCGGCAGGATCTTGTAGAACCGCGCCAGCGCGCCAACTGCGCGGCCGCTCGCGTTCATGAAGGTCGACGGTTCGAGCAGCCAGCACTCGTCGTCGCCACGACCGATGCGGCCGATGACCCCGTGGAAGCGCGATTCCATGCGCAGCTGCACGCCCTCGGCGCGCGCGAGTCCGTCGACGAACCAGAAGCCCGCGTTGTGTCGCGTCCCCTCGTATTCACGCCCCGGATTGCCGAGGCCCACCACCAGTCTCATCGCATCCCGATTCCGTGAATGCCGTGACGATCAGCCGGACGAACGACGTCGCCCGATGCGGGAGGGGTCGTGTCGCCTCCGGCAAGCCGTCGTCACGAACGAAAGCCTGCAGGCCACGCATGAGGAAACCTGCAGCCCTCGAATGAAAAGGCCCGCAGGGAACATGCGTTCCGTGCGGGCCGGTGCCTGCCATCCGGGGGTATCGATCGCGCGACGTTCGCACCGGCATCCGTCGCGAGAACAGTCCCTGGACGACAGGTCGACTGCGGTCTTTCCTTACTTCTTGGCAGGCGCGGCAGCGGCGGGTGCAGCGGCAGCAGCAGCTTCCTTCTCGGCCTCGATCGCACCACCCGGGACCTGGATCGTCACGACCACCGCGTTGTCGCCGCGCTTGAAGAGCAGCGACTCGACGCCAGCCGGGAACTTCACGTCGGCCAGGTGCACCGAGTGACCCAGCTCCAGCGTGCCGAGGTCGACGGCGATGAATTCCGGGAGGTTGTCCGGCAGACACAGCACTTCGATCTCGTTCATCACGTGGTTGATGATGCCGTGACCGAACTTCACACCCGGCGCGTTCTCGGAGTTCAGGAAGTGGAGCGGCACCTTCATGTGGATCTGCTGGTCGGCAGCGACGCGCTGGAAGTCGACGTGCAGGACTTCGAGGCGGTAGGGGTGCATCTGGACGTCACGGAGCAGGACGCGATCGGTGTCGTCGCCGACCTTGATGGTCAGCACGGACGCGTGAAAGGCTTCGTGCTTCAGCTGCTGCTGCAGGGCGTTGTGGTCCAGCTCGATGTTGAGCGGATCCTTGCCGCCACCGTAGACGATGGCCGGGACTCGCCCGGTCCGGCGCAGACGGCGGCTCGCACCCGTTCCCTGCACCGACCGCGGCGTTGCGATGACTTCGAGGTTCATTTCGATACTCCTGCTGTGGACACCGGCCGCGACCAGCCGGCGTCGTCTCTCGGAACGGGGCGATCAATGGCGATCGGCCCCGCGAAGTTGGAGCGACCCTGCGGTCACTCCATGAACAGCGAGGACACGGAGTCCTCGTTGCTGATGCGCAGCATCGTCTCGGCCAGCAGGCCGGCGACGCTCAGTTGACGGATCTTCGGGCACGCCTTCGCGGCCTCGGACAGCGGGATCGTGTCGGTCACGACGAGTTCGTCGAGCACCGAGTTCGTGATGCGCTCGATCGCCTTGCCGGACAGGACAGGGTGCGTGCAGTAGGCGAGCACGCGGACGGCACCGCGTTCCTTCAGGGCTGACGCGGCTTCGCAGAGCGTGTTCGCGGTGTCGACCATGTCGTCCATGATCACGCACGTGCGGCCGGCGACGTCACCGATGATGTTCATCACGGTCGAGACGTTCGGCTTCGGCCGGCGCTTGTCGATGATCGCGAGATCGGACTCGAGACGCTTCGCGAGGGCGCGGGCGCGGACCACGCCGCCGACGTCGGGCGAGACGACGATGAGGTTCTCGTACTGCTGCTTCCAGACGTCGCCCAGCAGGATCGGGGCGGCGTAGATGTTGTCGACCGGGATGTCGAAGAAGCCCTGGATCTGGTCGGCGTGGAGGTCCATCGTGAGCACACGATTCACACCGACGGCCTGCAGCATGTTCGCGACGACCTTCGCGCTGATCGCGACGCGGGCCGAACGCGGCCGGCGGTCCTGGCGGGCGTAGCCGAAGTACGGGATGGCGGCGGTGATGCGTCCGGCCGACGAACGCTTGAGCGCGTCGGAGATGAGCAGCACCTCCATCAGGCTGTCGTTCGTGGGCATGCAAGTCGACTGGAGCACGAAGACGTCCTTGCCGCGGACGTTCTCGAGGAGCTCGACCATCACTTCGCCGTCGCTGAAGCGACCGACGCTGGCCTTGCCCACATGGATGCTCAGGTGTTTGCAGACGTCTTCGGCGAGCCGCGGATTCGCGTTGCCGGTAACCACCATCAGACTGTCGTAGGCCATGGGATTCGTTCGTGAAAGGTGATGTTCGAACCTGCTGCTCGGCTACCGTCTGCTCACGGGAGTGAACCCGTCGTGACGCCAGCGAACCGGCTGTTCGTTCGCGGACCGGCGTTGCGCCAGCGAACGGATGTCACGCAAAACATGTCACGCAAAACAAAGGCAGCCGGGAATGCGCCGCGGCTGCCTCGTCCATGCACAGCCGGAACGTTCATGCGGCTGCTTCGCTGCCTGGAGCCGTCACCGACGACATCGGTGGCGCGCTCATGCTGTGGGGCTGGGGAGGAAGGATTCGAACCTTCGCATGCCGGAATCAAAATCCGGTGCCTTAACCAGCTTGGCGACTCCCCAATAAAACCTGTCCTGCTCGGATCGACGACATCAGTCGTCGAACGTTCGAATCGACGCACTCAATCGTCGACCAGGTCCGCAAGTGGGTGCCGGTCGAGACCCGCGGCGACGAAGCCCTGCGTGCCTGCCGGTCGGCGCGACCACACTTCGCGCGCTTCCCGCTCGCCCGGAAAACCGCAGAACACGCAGCTTCCCGAACCCGTCATGCGCGCGGGGCCGAAACTTCCGAGCCACCCGAGTGCCTGCCGAACTTCCGGAACCAGTGCGCTCACGACCGGTTGAAGATCGTTCCGCGTGGGCTCCGAAAAGAAGGCCGGCATTCTGATTCGATCACTATTGCGTGTCAATTCCGGATGGCGAAAAACTTCCGCGGTCGACACGTGTGCCGCGGGCGCTACGACCACGTACCACGCGGGCGGCAGTTCGATCGGCGCGAGGATTTCACCGACGCCCTCGGCGAACGCGCTGCGTCCGAACACGAACACGGGAACATCCGCGCCGAGCCGGAGCGCGAGCGCCTGGAGTTCGGCGCGACGCAGCCCGGTGCCCCACAACCGGTTGAGCACGAGCAGCGCCGTCGCCGCATCGGTGCTCCCGCCGCCGAGTCCGCCGCCCATCGGCAGGCGCTTCTCGATGGCGATGTCCGCGCCCGACCGCGCCCCCGTCTCGCGCTGCAGGAGCCTCGCTGCGCGGATCGTGAGGTCGGCGTCCTCGGGCACGCCCTCCGGACCCGCCACGCGCCGGACGACGCCGTCGTCGCGGATCGCGAATCGCAGGCGGTCGCCGTGATCGACGAACCGGAAGACGCTCTGCAGTTCGTGATAGCCGTCGGCCCGCCGGCCGGTGATGTGCAGGAAGAGGTTGAGCTTCGCCGGCGCGGGATAGTCGGGACCGGGGAGCACGCCCCCCGTCACTTCCCGCCCTGCCAGTTCGACACGATGAGCTTCACGTTGAGGCCGGCCCGATCGAGGTCGACACGATTCGCGTACCCGGGGAAGTCCTCGAAGTAGCCGCGATAGCGCACGCGCCAGTCGTGCTGGTCGAGCTGCCCGGGACGACCGTCGGCGCCACGCGTCACGGACGCGGACTCGCCGCCCGGCGCCGACTGCGCGAAGAGCCAGAACGGCAGGCTGTCGAGCGGGAGTTCCCAGCCGAGCACGCGCAGCGACAGCGCCTGCGCATCGGCTTCCTCGTAGCGCTTGCCGTCGGCGGCCTCCATCACGGCACCGAGGCCGTCGCGGGTGAGCCGCGCGTAGAGCGTGCCGATCGGGGTGTAGAGCTCGACGACATCGCGCGCCTTCGCGTGACGCCACCAGACGGTGCCGCTGTAGCCGTCACCGTCGAAACGCACGGCGATGCGGCCCTTCAGCTCGAAGGCGTCCGCGGTGGGTCTGCCCGTGACCGGCTTGCCCGGCAGCAGCGAACAGCCCGCGAGCAGCAACGCCGCGGCGAGCGCGAGGATCCTGAGCATCTGGTCGTTCGTTCGCGGCTATTTCAGGAACTTCGCGATCACCGCCTCGAGCTCCGCGTTGGCGGGATGCTTCGTCCGCGACTCCGCCCAGATGCGCTCTGCACCGGCGCGATCGCCGCGTTCCCAGAGCACTTCGCCGAGGTGCGCCGCGATCTCGGGATCCTGGCGGATCGAGTACGCGCGGCTGAGGTGCTCGTGCGCTCCGTCGAGGTTGCCGAGGCGGAATTCGACCCAGCCCATGCTGTCGAGGATGAATGCGTCGTCGGGCGACATCGACAGCGCCTTCTGGATGTATTCGCGCGCCTCGCCGAGCCGCAGGTTGCGATCGGCGAGCGTGTAGCCCAGCGCGTTGTAGGCCTGCGCGTGATCGGGCTTGATCGAGATCAGCTGCTTCAGCCGCGTCTCGAGGACATCGAGGCGATCGAGGCGCTCGGCGATCATCGCGAGGTCGTAGAGCAGCTCGGGCTGCGCCGGGTGCGCCTCGAGCTCGGCCGTCAGCAGGTCGAAGGCCTCGGTGTACCGCTTCGCCTCGCGCAGCACCTGCGCCTCCGCCTGCACGAGCAGGATCTGCTGCTGCGGGTTCTGCGTCTGGACGTTGCGCAGGTAGTTGCGTGCGTCGTCGACCTTGCCCTGCCGCGCGAGAATCATCGAGTACCGCACGGCTGCCGTGACGACCTGATCGCCGGCCTGGACCTGCGCGTACCAGACGAGTGCATCGGCATCGCGATGGCGCTCTTCCGCGATCTGGCCGAGGTAGAAGCGCAGCGTGTCGGGGTCGCGGTACTGCAGGTCGAGGGCGCGCTTGAGGCGCGTCTCGGCGGCGTCGAGATCCTGGAGCTGCAGCGCGAGCAGCCCGATCATCACGGCCACCTCGGCGTTCTGCGGCATGTCCCGTTCGACGGTCTCGAACTCGCGTCGCGCATCGGCGGGCCGCTTGGCGGCCGCGAGCATGCGGGCGTACATCAGGCGGGCATCGCGGGCCTTCGGATTCGCGGCGAGGAATTCCTCGAGGTAGCCGATGGCCCCCGCGATCGATTCGCGCTGCAGGAACTGCGACTTGAACACGGCGGCCGCCTCGAACGACGGACGCAGCGCGAGGGCCTGGTCGGTCGCCATGCGGGCGTCGTCGAGCCTGTTCGCGGCGATCGCGGCCTGCGCGACGGCGTAGTGCGCCTCGGGCAGGTCGGGATACGGCTGCGCGAGATCGCGGACGAACTGCAGCGCGGCGTCCTTGTCCGGGTAGCGCGACAGGAGCGGATGGAGCTGCAGGAAGGTCGCGGCCGTCCGGGACTTGTCGGACGCGAGCAGCTTCTGGAGATGCGGCTTCGCGTCGGCGATGCGGCTGTTGCCCACGAGCAGCGCGATCAGCGTCTGCTTCGCCGGCTGCGAGTCGGGCTCGATCTCGAGCCACGTGCTCGAGGCCTCGGCAGAAAGATCGGAGAACCGGCCGGTCATCGCCAGTTCGGTGGCGCGCCGTGCGACCCGCGGGTCGCGGGTGGTGCGCGCAAGCTCGATGTAGGTACGCGCCGCGAGCATCAGGTTGCCGCGCTGGGCCGCGATCTCGGCGTGGAGAAAGCGGAACAGCATCTCGCGGGTCAGCGGCTGCGACGGGAGGTTCTTCGGACGCTCGGGGACGGGCGCCGCCTGCACGCCGGACGACAGGTCGAGTTCTTCGGTGCCCTCCGACTGCGCGAGGATCAGCGCATTCGGGAACCTCGGACCGGTCTGGGTCTGCGTCGAGAGCGACTGGGGCGGAAGCCGGAACTTCGCGTGCTGGGCGCACGCGGGCAGGGACGCGACGAGGAGAACGGCGAGCAGTTGAGTCCGCATGGAGATGGGTTTACCTGTGGTTGGATCACGTGCCGGCAATGCCCTGAGGTGGAATCTCGCGTGCGACCCCGGCCACGCCGCCCGGCGCGTGATCGAGGCCCGCGAATCCCGTACGACCTCTGGACGGGAGCACGACGAACGGGCGCATTCCGGACCGGTCGTCACAACGCCGACTTGTCGCAACGGACCGGGACACCGCCCGACCCGTGGACCACGACACTGCCCGACGGTTCGCGGCACGCCCTTCCGCCACGAAGTTCCAACTCAGCACACTGCACGGCTCCTGGACCGCTGCGACCGGAGCGATAGTGGCTACACTGTCCGTGCCGGTCGCGAAGTGCTTGGAGCGGTCCGGCCCCATCCGAGTTCTTGGACCGTGAAATCAGTTTAGGTATATTTCCGGGGCGTCACAAGCCGCGACGCCGACACCTGAATTCACGGTTTCGTGCGGTCCGGACACCCCGTTCGATCGCCCCCTCGTTTCCGTCGTTTCCCGGCGCCGTTTTCCAGCGCCGTCTACCAGAGTTGCCCCTGAACACCATCTTGAATACCGCTTCCGAGCCGACCCTGACGGCCTCCGGGCTGTCACGCGATTACGGTGCCCGCCGCGCCGTGCGCGACGTGTCGCTGACCCTCGCCCGCGGCGAAGTCCTGGGCCTTCTCGGCCCGAACGGCGCCGGCAAGTCCACGACGATGCAGATGCTGACCGGCAACCTCGCGCCGTCGACGGGCGAGATCCGGATCTGCGGCATCGACCTCCTCGAACAGCCGACGGCCGCGAAGGCCCGCATCGGTTACCTGCCCGAGACGCCGCCGCTCTACCGCGACTTCACGGTCGACGAATACCTGACCGTCGCCGCGAAGCTGCACCGCGTGCCGCGTGCGGATGTCGCCGCCGCCGTCGTCCGGACCCGCAACCGCTGCGGCCTCGTCGACATGGGCGACCGACTCATCGGCACGCTGTCGAAGGGCTACCAGCAGCGCGTCGGCATCGCGCAGGCGATCGTCCACGAACCCGACGTCGTCATCCTCGACGAACCGACGGCCGGCCTCGACCCGAACCAGATCCGCGAGATCCGCGCGCTGATCCGCGAACTGGCCGCGAGCCACAGCGTGCTGCTGTCGACGCACATCCTTCCCGAGGTCGAGACCGTCTGCGACCGCGTCCAGATCCTGAACGAGGGCCGCGTCGTCTACTCCGACACGATCACGGCGCTGCGCGAACACCGCCGCGGCCAGGCACTGACCGTCGCGTTCCGGCGTCCGCCCGCGACCGATGCGCTGTCGGCGCTGCCGGGCGTGACCACCGTCGAGACGCTCGCCGACAACCGCTTCCGGCTCTTCCACGGCATCGGCGACGAACCCGCCGAGGTCCTCGTGAAGCTCTCGGTCGAACGCGACTGGGGCCTCGTCGAACTGATCCCCGTCGAGACCTCCCTCGAGGAAGTCTTCGTGCATCTCACCCAGCGCGAGGAAGCGCCCGCGCAACCATGAAAATGATCCTGACCATCGCCGCCAAGGAATTGCGCGGCCTCTTCGGCGCCCCGCTCGCGTGGGTCGTGCTGGCCGTGCTGCAGCTCATCTTCGGCTACATCTTCCTGGTGGCCCTCGACCGCTTCCTCGAGATGCAGCCGCAGCTCGCGCAGTACCCCGATCCGCCCGGCGCGACCGAGATCATCGTCGCGCCCGTCTTCGGTGCCGCCGCGACGATCCTGCTGCTCGTCGTGCCGCTGCTGTCGATGCGGCTCATCGCGGAAGAGCGCCGCAACCAGACGCTCACCTTCCTGCTGTCCGCGCCCGTGAGCCTCCTGCAGATCGTGCTCGGCAAGTTCCTCGGGCTCGTGATCTTCCTGCTCGCGGCCTGCGGGCTGATCGTCGTGATGGCCGGTTCGCTGTACGCCGGCGGACACGTCGATCTCGGCCTCGTCGCCGCGAACCTCGCGGGCCTCGTGCTGCTGTCCGGCACGTTCGCCGCCGTCGGGCTCTATCTTTCGACCCTCACGGCGCAGCCCGTCGTCGCCGCGATCTCCGCGTTCGCCGTGCTGCTCGTCCTCTGGATCATCAACATGGGCACGTCCGACCCCGCCAGCCCGCTGCACCTGATCTCGCTGATGCGGCACTACGAAAGCTTCGCGAAGGGCACGCTGCACACCGGCGACCTCGCGTACTTCCTCCTGGCCATCGGCCTCTTCCTGGCGCTGTCCGTGCGCCGCCTCGACCGCGACAGGCTCGCCACATGATCGCCTCGCGCCGCATCCGCTTCTCGCTGCTCGCGCAGAACGGCCTCTTCGCCGCACTGCTCGTCGCCGCCGCCCTGCTGCTCGCGCACCTCGCGCAGCAGCACTACCGCCAGTGGGACCTCACGCAGAACGGCCGCAACAGCCTGAGCGCCGGCAGCGTCCAGACGCTCGGACTGCTGAAGGGTCCGGTCACGATCACGGCCTACGCCACCGAGACGGACCCCACCGTCGGCGACCTTCGCGTGCGCATCTCCGATTTCGTCGCACCGTTCCGTCGCGTGAAGCCGGATCTCGTGCTCGCGTTCGTCGACCCGCGTGCCGAGCCGAAGCGCACCGAAGCCGCGAACGTCCGTGTGAACGGCGAGATGGTCGTCGCGTACGACGGACGCGAGGAACACCTCACGGCCCTCGACGAGACCTCGCTCACGAACCTGCTCTCGCGGCTCGCGCGCAACACCGAGCGCACCGTGTTCTTCCTCGACGGCCACGGCGAACGCAGCCCGCAGGGCAACGCCGATCGCGATCTCGGGCTCTTCGCGCGCCGGCTCGGCTCGAAGGGCTTCAAGGTGAATCTCGTCAATCTCGGCGGCGTCCCCGATGTCCCGACGAACGCGTCGATGCTCGTCATCGCCGATCCGAAGGTCGACCTGCTCCCCGCGGAAGTCGCGAAGCTGCGCACGTATCTCGACCGCGGCGGCAACCTGCTCTGGCTCATCGACCAGGAACCGCTCCACGGTCTCCAGCCCATCGCCGACTTCCTCGGGCTGCAGCTCACGCCCGGCGTCGTGATCGATCCGTCGGCCAACGAGCTGAAGGCCTCCGCGACGCTCGCGATCGCCTTCGCGTACGGCAGCCATCCGGCGACACGCGGCTTCGTGCTGAACACGGCGTTCCCGAGCGCGCGCCGCATCGCCGTCGTCGACGATCCGAAGCCGTGGCGTTACACGCGGCTCGTCGAGGTCGCGCAGCGCGGGTGGGTCGAGACGGGTCCGCTCGACACCGAAGTGGGCTTCGACAAGAACCGCGACGTGAAGGGGCCGGTCACGGTGGCCGGCGCACTCGAACGCGAGGTGGATGGCAAGCCGCAGCGCATCGTGATCGTCGGCAGCGGACGCTTTCTCGCGAACACCGACGCCGGCCTCCTCGGCAACCTCGATCTCGGCGTGAACCTCGTCAACTGGCTCTCCGGCGACGAGCACCTCATCACGCTCGAGCCGCGGTCGCGCGTCGACAGTTCGCTCGAACTCTCGCGGTCGTGGCTGCTGTTCCTCGCACTCGGCTTCCTGTTCGTGCTGCCCGGGGCCTTCCTGTTCACGGGCGGCATGATCTGGTGGCGTCGCCGCCGCGCATGACATGAAAGGCAAGGTCCTCATCAACCTGTTCCTGGTCGCGCTCGTCCTCGGGCTCGGCCTCTGGATGACGACGAAGCCAGGCAACGAGGGCGGCCCGCTGACGCGCCTCTCGACGCTGAAGGCCGACGACGTGAAGGTCATCCGCGTGATGCGCGACGGCATCCCGGAGATCGTGCTGGAACGCGCCGGCAAGCGCTGGAAACAGACGGCGCCGTTCGCCGCCCGCACCGACGGATCGCAGGCCGGTCGTCTCCTCGAATTGCTCGCCGCCCAGTCGCAGCAGAGCTTTCCCGCCGAGAACCTCGCGCGCTTCGCGCTCGACAAACCCTTCGCGCGGGTGATCGTCGGCACCCAGGAATTCGCGTTCGGCACGCAGAACACGCTCACCCAGGAGCAGTACGTCCTGACCGGCGACCGCGTGCATCTCGTCCCGCCGGTCTTCGCGTACGGCCTGCCGACGCGCGCCGACAGCCTCGCCACGCACATGCTGCTCGCGGAAGAGGACATCCCGGTGCGTCTCGAACTCCCCGGCGTGACGCTCGCCCAGAAAGACGGCAAGTGGACCCGCTCCACCGACACGACGGAGAAGTCCTCGCAGGACGACCTCACGCGCTGGGCCGAGGAATGGCGCTTCGCGTCGAGCCTCGCGACGCAGCCGATCGATGCGGAGCCGAAGGGCGAACCCGTGCGCATCACGCTGCGTGACGGCCGCACGATCGAACTCGTGATCGTCAGCCGCGCGCCCGAACTCGTGATCGCCCGGAAGGACGAGAAGCTCCGCTTCGTGTTCGCCGCCGACAAGGCCGCGAGTCTCTTCGCGCCCCCGAAGACCGAACCCTGAACGCGGGCGTCCGATGCCCGAACTCCCCGAGGTCGAGACCACCCGCCGTTCGCTCGAGGCCCCGCTCGTCGGACGCCGCGTCACGCACGTCGTCGTGCGCGATCGCCGGCTGCGCTGGCCGATCGAACCGGACTTCGAACGCCACCTGACCGGCGCGTCGATCCGCGCCGTCGGACGTCGCGCGAAGTACCTGCTCGTCGTCACCGATCGCGGCACCGCGATGATCCATCTCGGCATGTCCGGCAGCCTCGTGCGCGTGCCCGGCACGACGCCGGTCGTGAAGCACGACCACGTCGACATCGTGCTCGACGACGACGGCGTGCTGCGTTTCCACGATCCGCGGCGCTTCGGTTCGATCCACTGGATCGACGGTGATCCGGCATCGCATCCGCTCCTCGCGTCGCTCGCGCCGGAACCGTCCGATGCAGCGTTCGGCGGCGCGTATCTCCACCGCATCACCCGCGGCCGCAGCGTCGCGATCAAGCACGTGCTGATGAACGGCCAGCTCGTCACGGGCGTCGGCAACATCTACGCGTCCGAGGCGCTGCACGCGGCGGCGATCGATCCGAAGACGGCGGCGAAGCGGCTGTCGCGCGAGCGCTGCGACCGGCTCGTCGCGGCCGTGACGGCCACGCTCGCCCGCGCCATCGAGGCCGGCGGATCGAGCCTGCGCGACTACGTCGACGGCGCCGGCAACGCGGGGCACTTCCAGACGGAGTCCGCGGTGTACGGCCGCGAAGGGCTGGCGTGTCCGCGCTGCGGCAACGCGATCCGGCTGCTGCGGCAGGGGCAGCGCGCGACGTACTGGTGCGCGGGGTGCCAGACGTAGGGTTCGGGGATGCTCGCAGGTGGCGTGGATACCGTGATCGGAGTCCATCGACGTGGAGTCCGCGTAGAGACCGGGATCCCAGCCGAGGCGGGCGTTGTTCGGCTTGCATCACGGAGCGACGCTGCCAGCTGGATCGTCGCTACCGGGCATTGCTCATTCCGTCACCCCAGCGAACGCTGGGGTCCAGCAGCGGACTTCGCACCGGCCACCGCCGGACTGGATTCCAGCTTGCGCTGGAATGACGGGGGGTGAGCAGTCTCGTCGTATGAGCGGCATCGCCGCGTAGTCCGACGCGGACGGAGGTGCGGGCGACGGCATCGGATCACGCACCTCCGGTGCCGATCCGAACTGCGCCTGATACCTCCGGCCGCAGACGCAGGCCATGGCGAACCTAACCCCCCAGCACCGCCCCCGCCCATGCCCCCGCGATCACGAGCACCAGCCCCGGCACGACCCGCAGCGCGAACGGCATGCCGCCGTTCACGTACGCGAACACGATCTTGCTGACCGTGTTCGTCGTGAGCCCCGCGAGGATGGGGTAGACCGCATCGCCGGCCGCGATCGTGCCGGCCCGCACCAGCGACGCGACCGAGATCGCCGGCGCGTGCGTGTCGGCGAATCCGGCGAGTGCCGCTGCCACGATCACGCCGCGCTGCCCTGCCCAGTGCTGGATCGCGGCGGACACGAGCAGCATCGCGCCCACGAACGCCGCGAACAGCACGGCGGATCTCACGCTGAACGCCCGCGTCGGCTGCGGCCGGACCGGGGGCGCGGCATCCCGCAATCCGTGCAGCGTGAAGACGGCGCCGTACACCGCGGCCACCGCACCCGCGCACAGCAGCGCGACCCACATCGCCGACAGCGTCGCCGGACTCACCGCGGCGAGCACCACCGTCATCTGCAGGATCGTCGCGACCGTCGAGAGCACCGCCGCCGCGACCGCCGGACGCAGCATCGCGGGGTCGGCCTTCGCGCGTGCTCCCATCGCACCGATCGTTGCGGTGCTCGACACGAAGCCCGACATCAGCCCGGTCAGCGGAAGTCCGTGGCGCGCACCGAGTGCGCGCGTCGCGATGTGCCCCGCCGCACCGATCGCCATGACGAGCACGACGACCATCCAGAGCGAACGCGGATTCAGCGCGTCGAACGGACCGAGATCGCGATCGGGCAGCAGCGGCAGCACGACGAGCGCCGATGCGCACAGGATCAGCGCGTCGGTCATCTCGGCCGCCGTCAGCAGCCGGCGCGTGAACCGGTGCAGCGGACTGCGCGCGGCCAGCAGGATCGCGACACACACGGCCAGCGCCGACGCCACGACGGGTTCCCGGATCGCGAGTGCGCCGAGGAACAGTGTCACGAGCAGCGCGACCTCGGTCGTGAGGCCGGGGTCCTCGTCGGTCGACCGCCAGTAGGCGACGGCCAGAAGCGCCGCGATGCCGGCGGCGAGCACCGAGAGCAGGAGCGCGCCGCCGACACTGAACGCCGCCGCACCCGCGAGCGACACGACGGTGAATGTCCGGATGCCGGCAGGCGAGCGCGCCGGCCCCGAGCCCTTGCGACGTTCGCGTTCTGCGCCGATCAGCAGGCCGATCCCGAGGGCGACGGCGAATGGCAGCAGCAGTTCGTTCATGCGTCACGCGTCCGGTGCCGCGGACACGACGCGACCGGGGTCAGAGGGCGAGCGCCTTGTGGGACCCGTCGCAGAACGGCTGTCCGGCGGTGCGCTTGCAGCCGCAGAGCCATTTCTTCTCTGCGGCGGCGACGGTGAACTTCACGGGCGAGAACGGCCCGCCCTTGTGCGATCCGTCGCAGAACGGCTGCGACTTCGAGTGCCCGCAGGCGCACCACCAGTAGTCGCCGGGCGC
>CAUJJX010000197.1 GCA_963205165.1 Pseudomonadota bacterium
GGTTCCGTTCGGGTGCCGCGATTCAGCGTTCCATGTGATGCAGGAGGTTGTGGCTCGTCTGGCGCAGCCGCGCCGAGAGCAGCGTCACGAGCTTGATCAGGATCTTCGCGCCGAGGCTCGGCTCTTCCAGGATCAGCTTCACCATGCCGTCGCGCGAGAGCACGGCGAAGGTCGCGGGTGTCACGGCGGTGCACGTCGCGAAGCGCGGTTCACCGTCGATCATCGACATCTCGCCGAGCGTCGCGCCTGGGCCGACGCGGGTCATGGGCTGCTGCAGGTCGCGCCGATCGCGCTTCACGATCTCGACCTCGCCCTCGATCAGCAGGAGCATGTAGTCGTCGATGTCGCCCTCGCGGATCAGCGCCTGGTCGGGCTCGGCGAAGTAGATCTGCATGCTGCGCGCGAGCGTCTCGATGTCGGTGCGCGTGAAGTCGGAGAAGAACCGCGAGTGACCGATCATCGAGAAGATCTGCTGGACCGCCGCGCCTCCCGGTCCGAGGTGCTTCAGGGCTTCGAGCGACCGGTTCTGCGGCGGATGCTCCTCGATGTCTTGTTCGACGATCTGCACGGGTTCCCTCTCTCTGGTGTCGGGCCCGTTGTCCCACGGGCACTCGGTCGCGAATTATCAACACATATCCGCCCCGGCGCACATTCGAAATGCATGTGCACCGCACCAACCAGATCTGTCGTCAGGCCGTGCCCCCGACCGTGAGGCCGTCCACCCGCAGCGTGGGCTGGCCGACGCCCACGGGGACGCTCTGGCCTTCTTTGCCGCAGGTGCCGACGCCCGGGTCGAGGCGCATGTCGTTGCCGACCATCGAGACGCGCTTCAGCACGTCGGGGCCGTTCCCGATGAGCGTCGCGCCCTTCACCGGGTACGTGACCTTGCCGTTCTCGATCATGTAGGCCTCGGCCGCACTGAACACGAACTTTCCGCTCACGATGTCGACCTGGCCGCCACCGAAGTTCGCGGCATAGAGACCGTGCTTCACGGACTTGATGATCTCCGCCGGATCACGGTCGCCGTTCAGCATGCAGGTGTTGGTCATCCGCGGCATCGGGATGTGCGCGTACGACTCGCGCCGGCCGTTGCCCGTCAGCGCCGTACCCATCAGGCGCGCGTTCAGGGTGTCCTGCAGGTAGCCCTTCAGGATGCCGTCCTCGATGAGCACGGTGCGGCGCGTCTCGTTGCCCTCGTCGTCGACGTTGAGCGAACCGCGACGCAGCGGGATCGTCCCGTCGTCGACGACCGTCACGCCGGGCGCGCCGACGCGCTCCCCGATGCGTCCGCTGAAGGCCGACGTGCCCTTGCGGTTGAAGTCGCCTTCCAGCCCGTGGCCGATCGCCTCGTGCAGCAGGATCCCGGGCCAGCCAGCCCCGAGCACGACCGTCATGGTCCCGGCCGGCGCCGGACGCGCCGCGAGATTCGTGACGGCCTGGTGCACGGCCTTCTCGGCGTATTCGCGCAGGATCGCGTCCGAGAAGTACTCGAAGTCGAAGCGTCCGCCGCCGCCGGCAGAACCCTGTTCGCGGCGGCCGTCTTCCTCGGCGATCACCTGGATCGACAGCCGCACGAGTGGTCTGACATCCGCGGCCGTCAGACCGTCGCTGCGCGCGACGAGCACGACCTCGTACTCGCCCGCGAGGCTCGCCATCACCTGCTTCACCCGCGGGTCGATCGCGCGGGCGTAGCCCTCGATGCGTTCGAGCAGCGCGACCTTGTCGCGGTCGCCGAGGCTCGCGAGCGGATCGCGCGGCTGGTAGAGCTGCCGCACGGCGCCTTCGTGGATCTTCGGCGCGATGCCCGATCCGCCCTGCCGCGCGATGGCGCGCGTGGCGTTCGCGGCGGCTTCGAGCGCCGGCAGGCTGATGTCGTCGGAGTACGCGAACGCGGTCTTCTCGCCGCTCACCACCCGGACGCCCACACCCTGGTCGATCGAGAAGCTGCCGGACTTCACCTTGCCCTCCTCCAGGCTCCAGCCTTCGCTGCGCGTGTACTGGAAGTAGAGATCGGCGTAGTCGGCGGCGCGGGTCATGATCCGGCCGAAGATGCCGTCGAGGCTGCCGGTGTCGAGGCCGTAGGGCACGAGCAGCGTGTCGCGGGCCAGCGTCATGCCGGAGGAAGCGGGGGATTCGAGTACGGAGACGGTCATGGTCGGGTCCGGCAGAGGTTCGATGGGAGGGTCAGACGCCGCGGAGCGTCCGATGTTCCAGGGCAGGCAGGCTGGCGCGCACACGGGCGAGAACGGCGCGGTCGAGATCGGCGAACACGACGCCCGGGCCGTCCTCGGTGCGCTCGGCGACGACGGTGCCCCAGGGGTCGACGATCAGGCTGTGGCCGTGGGTGCGCCGGCCGCTCGGATGCACGCCGCCCTGCGCAGGCGCGATCACGTAGCACTGGTTCTCGATGGCGCGGGCGCGCATCAGGATGTCCCAGTGGGCCGCGCCCGTCGTCGCGGTGAACGCCGCCGGAATCAGGATTGCGTCGACGCGGCCCATCGCGCGATACAGCTCGGGGAAGCGCAGGTCGTAGCAGATCGACAACCCCATCCGCCCGAACGGCATCGCGACGGTCGCGACGCTGTTGCCCGGCAGGATGGTGCGGGCTTCTCGGAAGCTCTCCGCGCCGAGTTCCAGCCCGAAGAGATGGATCTTGTCGTAGCGCGCCGCCAGCTCGCCGGTCGGCGTGTAGACGAGGCTGCTGTTGTAGACGCGGTCGTCGACGCCGGCGTCGAGGGGCACCGAGCCGCCGACGAGCCAGAGCCCGAGCCGCCGCGATGTCGCCGCGAGGAAATCCTGGATCGGCCCGTGCCCCGGCCGCTCGCGCGCCGCGAGCTTGTCGGTGTCGCGCAGACCCAGGATCCCGAAGTGCTCGGGCAGCACGGCCAGTTGCGCACCACTGGCGGCAGCCTCTTCGGCGAGCGCGCCGGCAACGACGAGATTGGCCGCGACGTCCGGGCCGGAGACGGTCTGGAGGGCGGCGACGCGGAAGGGTTTCGAGGCGGTGTCGGTCACGGGGTCGATGTCGATGACAGAGGGGGTTGGAGTT
>CAUJJX010000198.1 GCA_963205165.1 Pseudomonadota bacterium
TGCTCCCCGGGGCGGTGCACGACCGCGTGTTCGCGGGCGCGAAACGCAAGCCGGGGCGGCGGGAGCTGGGGTTGTAGTGCCCCGGTCGATCGCGTTGGATTACGAGGCTCACGTTGCTGCTCCGACTCGTATTGATCCGAAAACGCCCGCTTCGCGTCGGTCGGATTAGCGGCATCGCCGCGTAATCCGACGCCAGCGCTCACGGAACGGCCCGCGTCGGATTACGCGCTGCGCGCTAATCCGACCTACTCCAAAGCAGCGACCGGCCGGCGCATCACAACCCCAGCTCCCGCCGCCCCGGCTTGCGTTTCGCGCCCGCGAACACGCGGTCGTGCACCGCCCCGGGGAGCAGCCTCAACAGCTTCGCGACGATCGCCATCGGCCAGGGGATCACGGCATGCCGCCGGCGCGCATCGATCGCGCGCGCGATGCGTCGGGCGGCATCGTCCGGTTCGAGGATGAACGGCATCGCATACGGATTGCGCGCCGTCATCGCGGTGCGCACGTAACCGGGGCACACCGTCACGACCGACAGCCCGCTGCCGCGCAGTTCGACCCGCAGGCTTTCGAGATACGTGATCGCGGCCGACTTCGACGCGCAGTACGCACCGCTCCCCGGCAGACCCCGGATTCCGGCGACGCTCGCGATGCCTGCAAGCGTGCCGCGGCCCGCGGCACGCATCGGATCCACGAAGGGCTGGAAGGTCTTCACCATGCCCAGCACGTTCACGTCGAAGATCCACTGACACGTCTCGACGTCGTCCGCGACTTCGGTGAGATTGCCCGCGCTGACACCGGCGTTCGCGATCACGACGTCCGGCACGCCGAAGCGCCCGATGAAGTCCGCAGCGGCCGCAGCGATTGCCGCACCGTCCCGGACGTCGAGCGGGTAGACCGCGGTCGGCACACCGAGCGAATCGGCGAGCGCGCGAAGATGGTCCTCGCGGCGTGCGATGAGACCGAGCGTCGCGCCGCGTGCTGCGTAATGCCGCGCGAGCGCCGCACCGAGTCCGTCGGACGCCCCGGTGATCACGACGCGGGATGGTGTGGTCATCTGGAGGACCCCGGAAAATGGAAAGGCCGGCGGATGCCGGCCTTCCGGAAACCTGCTCCCTCGCGAAAGAAGGAAGGGAACAGGCGGTGATGCAAGGCGATCAGCCGATCACTTCGCGGGCTTCTTCCGTTCCATCGCGACGAGTTCGTCGAGCACCTGCTGGAACCGCGCGTAGTCGGGATGACCGCCGGCGCCCATCGTGTAGCCGGGGCCGGTCGTGTACTTACCGTTGACGATGACGGTCGGCGTGCCGCTGATGCGGTAGGCCTTGGTCATCTGCGCCGCGCGCTTCACCTTGCTGTCGACGCTGAACGATTCGTAGACCTCCTCGAACTTCTTCGCGTCGACCTTCTGGTCGGCAATCCACTTCATCAGGATCGGACGCTCCCAGAGCTTCACCTGCCTCTGGTGGATCGTCCAGTAGGCCTTCTCGTGGAGCGTGGGCAGGAGGCCCATCTCGTCCAGCGCGTAGAACATCTTCGCCTGCGGGATGCGGGAGTCGTCCCAGACGGTCGGGACGTAGCGGAACACGACGTCCTTGGGCTTCTTGTCCGTCCAGGCCTTCATGGTCGGCTCGAAGTCGTAGCAGTGGCCGCAGCCGTACTGGAAGAACTCCAGCACCTCGACCTTGCCGGCCGCCTCGGTCGGCTGGGCCGCCGGGAGCGCCTTGTAATCCTTGTTGAGTTCGACCGCGGCGGACGTCACGCCGGCGAGTCCGGCCAGCATCGCAGCAACCACCAAGTGCCTGACGATTCTCATGTCACCTCCAGTAAGCGCACGTGCGCGCATGTTCTGTTCGACCCGGCCCGCTCGAAGCCGGTGATTCATTCGGGTACGGCTTTCACTTTGACGAGCGTCGCGTCGATCTGGTTCTGCTTCAACTGCTCGCGTACCCGCCGCGCCTCGTCAACGCTCGGGAACGGGCCCACGCGGACACGATGCAGCACCTTTCCTTCGGGCAGGTCGGCCGTCTGGATGCGGGCCTCGTGGCCGGCCAGCGCGAGCCGGGCCTTCAGGTCGTCGGCATCGGCAGCACTCTGGAAGGCACCGGCCTGCAGGAAGTACATGTCGACCGGCACGACCGCAGCCTTGCCGTCCGGACCGACCGCCTCGCCGCGCTTCGGGTCCTTCTTGTCCTTCACGGTCTCTTCCGTCCCCGGGAGGATCTTGTAGAAGTCGAAGCGCTGCTTCTCGCTTGCCGTGGCCGCGGGCGCCGACGGCGAACCCGGCTTCGATGCGCCGGACTTCCCGGGTGCGTCGGTCGCGGGCGTGCCCGGCTGGGTCGAGCCATCGACGGCCGGCTTGCCCCCCGGCTCGTCCTTCGGGAGGAACGGCGCCGGCACCTTGAACAGGTAGATCGCCACGGCCAGGGCAACGCCGAGTCCGATGAGGATGCCGATCACGATGCCGACGAGCATCGGGCTCCCGCTGCGGGCGGGCGGCGCGGCGGCGCGCGTGGTCTTGTAGTCGCGACTCGCCACGATTACATCCGGTCCGGGGCAGTGACCCCCAGCAGCGCGAGACCGTTGCGGAGCACCTGCTGCACGGCGAGCACGAGCGCGAGGCGGGCGCGCTTCACGGCTTCATCGTCGACGAGGAAGCGCGTGCCGTTGTAGTAGCTGTGGAACTCGGCGGCGAGGTCCTTCAGGTAGAAAGCGACGATGTGCGGCGCGTAGTCGCGGGCCGCGATCTCGATGGCGTCCGGGTAGCTGGCGAGTCGCTGCATCAGCACCAGTTCGGCGGGCGCATCGAGGGGCGCGAGGTCGGTGGTCGCGAGATCGATGCGATCGCCGTCCCATTCCTCGAGGACGCTCGACACGCGGGCATGCGCGTACTGGATGTAGTAGACGGGGTTCTCGTTGCTCTGCGACTTCGCGAGGTCGAGGTCGAAGTCGAGATGCTGGTCGCACTTCCGGGCGAGATAGAAGTAGCGCGTCGCGTCGACGCCGACGTCGTCCATCAGATCTTCGAGCGTCACGTAGCTGCCGCTGCGCTTGCCCATCTTGACGACCTCGCCACCCTGGAAGAGCGCGACGAGCTGGATCAGCGGCACGATGAGCCGGTCGGCATCGGTGCCGGACGCCGTGATCGCGGCCTTCACGCGGGCGATGTAGCCGTGATGGTCGGCGCCCCAGACGTCGATGACCTGGTCGAAGCCGCGCTGGAACTTGTCGTGGTGGTACGCGATGTCGGACGCGAAGTATGTGAACAGCCCGTTCTCGCGCTGGACGACGCGGTCCTTGTCGTCGCCGAACGCCGTCGAGCGGAACCACCGCGCGCCGTCCTGGGTGTAGAGATGACCGGCCTGGTCGAGGACTTCCAGCACCTGCGCGACGCGGCCCGATTCGTAGAGCGAGCGCTCGGAGTACCAGAGGTCGAAGTGCACCCCGAAGCGCGAGAGCACATCGCGGATCTCCTCGACCTGGCGCTCCAGCACGAAGCGCGTGAGGTGGTCGAAATCCTCGCCGAGCAGCGCCTTCGCGCGGGCGATGAGGGCGTCCATGCGGATCTCGATGGCGTCCTCGTCGCCGTCGGCGGCTTCGGGGAGGCGTTCGAGCACGGCCGCGGCGTCACGGCGGAAGCGTTCGCCGTCGATGGCCCGCAGCTCGGTCGCACGGGTCCGGACGTAGTCGCCCTGATAGCCGTTCGGCGGGAAGGGCACGGCCTCGCCGCAGAGTTCGAGATAGCGGATCCAGGCGGAGACCGACAGGATGTCCATCTGCCGGCCGGCGTCGTTCACGTAGTACTCGCGGGCGACCTGGAAGCCGGCGGCCTCCAGGACATTCGCGAGGCTCGCGCCGTACGCGGCGCCGCGACCATGACCGACGTGCAGCGGACCGGTCGGGTTGGCGGACACGAATTCCACCTGCACCTTGCGACCGCCGCCGACGCCGATGCGTCCGAACGCGTCACCGGCGGCGAGGACGCTGCGGATGACTTCGCGACGGGCCTCGGGCCGGAGGAACAGGTTGATGAAGCCGGCACCGGCGATCTCGGCGCGCTCGACCCAGGGCGAGTTCGGCAGTTGTTCGATCACGCGCTGCGCGAGTTCGCGGGGATTGCGCTTCAGCCGGCGGGCGAGCTGCATCGCGACGTTGCAGGCGTAGTCGCCGTGGGCGGCGGACTTCGGACGTTCGAGGACGACGGGGGTGTCGGTCGCCTCGGGAGCCACGACTTCGAGCGCGGTCGTGAAGAGACCGGCGAGGTGGGACTTGAGATCGGTCGCGGGGTTCGGGGACATGGCAGGCACTTCGGGAAAGACGCGGATTATAGACCGCGCCTCGTGGGGAGCCGCGTCCGGGAAGGGGTCAGAAATCGAGCGGATCGACGTCGATCGACCAGCGCACGCGGTTCGACGCGAGCTGCGGCAACCACGCGTCGAGAAAGCGGTGCAGCGCCGCGCGGGCGTCCGACTGGACGAGCAGTTGGCCGCGCCAGCGACCCGCGACCTTGCCGATCAGCGGGGGCACCGGATCGAACAGCGTGACGTCGTCGCCGAGCGCACGGCCGGCCGCGACAGCTTCGTCGAGGTACGCGAACACCGCGGACTCCTCGCCGGCCTCGGCCCGCAGCAGTGCCTGGTGGACGAACGGCGGAAAGCCCGCGGCCCTGCGCTGCACGAGTTGGTCGCGGGCGAAGCGGTCGAAGTCCTGCGCGACGAGTGCGGCGAACAGCGGATGGTCCGGGGCACCCGTCTGGATCAGCACCTCGCCCGGGAGGTCGGCGCGACCGGCACGCCCCGCGACCTGGAGCAGGAGCGCGAACAGGCGCTCCTCGGCGCGGTAGTCCGGCGAGAACAATCCCTGGTCGGCCCCGACGACGACGACGCGCGTGAGCCGCGGGAAGTCGTGGCCCTTCGCCAGCATCTGCGTCCCGACGAGGAGGTCGATCTCGCGGGCGTGGACGCGATCGCGCAGCGCGTCGAAGGCGTCCTTGCGGCGGGTCGTGTCGCGGTCGACGCGGGCGATCCGGGCCGTCGGGAACCGGACGGCGAGTTGTTCCTCGAGGCGTTCCGTGCCCTGCCCCAGCGGCCGGAGATCCTGGCTGCCGCACGATGGACAGACCCGCGGCGGTGGCGCTTCGTGTCCGCAGTGATGGCATCGGAGCTTTCGCGCGCCCTGGTGCCACGTGAGGCGCGCGCTGCAGCGATGGCACGGCGCGACCCAGCCGCAGTGATTGCAGAGCAGCGTCGGCGCGTAACCCCGGCGGTTCAGGAAGACGAGGCTCTGCTCGCCGCGCGCGAGGGAGTCCGAGAGGGCCTCCGCCGCGGCCGGATGCAGCCATTCGTTCGGTCCGAGCGGCCGCGTATTGAGGATCCGCACGCGCGGCACCGATCCGCCTGCCCGGACCCGCAGCGGCAGCCGGCGATAGCGGCCGTCGTCGGCGTGGCGGACGGTCTCCAGCGAGGGCGTCGCGGATCCGAGCACGACGGGCACCCCGCGGGACTTCGCCCGGACGAGCGCAAGGTCGCGGGCGTGATAGCGATGCCCCTCCTGCTGCTTGTACGAGGTGTCGTGCTCCTCGTCGACGACGACGAGCGCCAGCCGCGGCATCGGCGTGAAGATCGCGAGGCGCGTCCCGACGACGATCGCGGCCTCCCCGCGGGCCGCCCGGAGCCAGCGTTCCAGCCGCTCGCCCTCGGCGAGTCCGCTGTGCAGCGAGACGACCCGATCGGCCCCGAAGCGGTCGGTGACGCGCGAATAGAGCTGCGGTGTCAGGTTGATCTCCGGCACGAGCAGGAGCGCCTGCCCGCCATGGGCGACGACCGCTGCGATCGCCTGGAGGTAGACCTCTGTTTTGCCGCTGCCCGTGACCCCGGCCAGCAGGATCGGCGCGTAGCCGCCCATCGATTCCGTGATCGCCGCGACGGCCACGGCTTGCTCATCGGTGAGCTTGTGTGAGTGCTGGCTTACTTGAAGAGCATGCACCTGCGGCGTGGCGTCGTCAGGCGCCGAGATCTCCTCGGCCCATCCGGAGTGCACGAAGACCCGCAGGACGCGCGAGGCGGAGGGTCCGATCGCCGTGACGTCGGCCGGACGAACCAGGTCGCCGGAACGGAGACGTTCGAAGAGCGCCCGCTGGATGGTCGCCCGCGCCGGGATCGACGACGGATCGAGCGCCGCGCCAGTGGCGGTCAGCCGCCAGGCACGGGCGGGCACGAGCGCCGTCGCGTCGGTCCGGCGCAGCGCCGTCGGCAACGCGTTGAGCAGGACCTCGCCGAGCGGGTGGTGGTAGTAGCGGCTGCAGAAGTCGGCGAGGTCGCGGATCTCGGCCGGGATGTGCGGCAGGTGGCGGGCGATCCGGAGAACACTGCGGATCCGTGCCTCGGCAACCGACGCCGCGTCGGACACCCCGGTGATCACGCCGACCCGGTAGCCGCGTCCGAACGGGACGACGACGAGCCGCCCGATGTCGTCCGGGGTCGCGTCGGCGGCCCGGTAGTCGAAGCAGATACCGAGGGGTACATCGAGGGCTACCTGGACGAACGTCACGGCGTTTTCCCGATTTCTTCGGTATGACGGGAGCTTAGACGGGAGCCTTGCACCAAGGGCTCAGGTTTGTTCCGGAACGACTTGGCCGGACAGCGGGAAAAGGCCGCGCCGCCTGTGGATAAACCTGTTGATGAGCGCGCGGAAAAAATGTCAAGCGGCCCGTGACGAGATTCTCTGCGGCAAGCGATTCGAGGCCTGCTCTCGACCCAGAATCCTTTCGAATCAGATAATTGCCGGATAGTAGTAACCATCGACGCGAACAATCCGCGCCAGTGCCCTGTCGAGGTGGGCAACCTGTGCATAACTCGGAGCACCGCGCCTCGGGAAGCGCGGTCCCGGGCAGTCTGTCAATGGAAGATTCGGGACTGATCGTGGACTGCGTCGACCAGCGCGGCGACGTTTTCCGGCGGCGTGAGTCGCGAGATTCCGTGGCCGAGATTGAACACGTGGCCGCTGCCCGCGCCGAACGACGTCAGGACCTTGCCGACCTCCCGCTGGACGACGTCGGGCGTCGTCAGCAGGATCGACGGGTCGAGGTTGCCCTGGAGCGCGACCGACTTGCCGACGCGCGCACGGGCGTCGCGGATGTCGACCGTCCAGTCGAGGCCGACGGCATCGCAGCCGATCGCGGCGATCTTCTCGAGCCACTGCCCGCCACCCTTCGTGAAGACGATGACCGGCACCCGCTGGCCGTCGCGCTCGCGGGTCAGGCCCGAGACGATCTGCTCCATGTAGGCGAGCGAGAACTCGAGATACGCCGCCTGCGACAGGGCGCCGCCCCACGAGTCGAAGAGCATCACGGCCTGGGCGCCGCTCTCGATCTGCGCATTCAGGTACGTGGTCACGGACGCGGCATTCACCGCGAGGATCTTGTGCATCAGGTCAGGGCGACCGTAGAGCATCGTCTTGACGCGCTCGAAGTCGGTGCCGCCCTTGCCCTCGATCATGTAGCAGGCGAGCGTGAACGGGCTCCCGGCGAAGCCGATCAGCGGCACTTCGTTCGCGAGAGCCTTCCGGATCTGCGAGACGGCATCCATCACGTAGCGCAGGTTGCCCCACGGATCGACGGGCGCCAGGTCGTTGATCTCCCACTCGTCGCGCAGCGGCCGCTCGAAGCGCGGACCCTCGCCTTCCGCGAAGTAGAGACCCAGACCCATCGCATCCGGGACCGTCAGGATGTCGGAAAACAGGATCGCGGCGTCGAGCGGATACCGGGCGAGCGGCTGCAGCGTGACCTCGGTGGCGAGGTCCGGGCTGCGGCACAGGCTCATGAAATCACCGGCGCGCGCACGGGTCGCGTTGTACTCGGGCAGATAGCGCCCGGCCTGACGCATGATCCAGACGGGGGTGTACGGGGTCGGCTGACGGAGCAGCGCGCGGAGGAAGGTGTCGTTCTTCGGATGGGACATCGGGTTCCAGGCTTCGGGGTCGGACATCAGGCTGCGGAGGACTCAGGTCTCGTGGCTCGCGGCGCAGGCGCGACGCAGACCGCGCCGCCCCGCACCCGCATGCCGCCACCCGATACCGGGATCAACGGGGCAGGTCGCTGCGCCCCATCAGGAACTCGTCGACGGCGCGCGCGCACTGGCGGCCTTCGCGGATCGCCCAGACGACGAGCGACTGGCCGCGCCGCATGTCGCCGGCGGCGAAGACCTTCGGAACGCTCGTCTGGTAGCTGCCGGCGCCCTCGGTCGTGGCCTTGACGTTGCCGCGGGGGTCCTTCGCGACACCGAAGGATTCGAGCACGCTCGCGACGGGCGACACGAAACCCATGGCGAACAGCACGAGGTCCGCCGGGATCTCGAACTCGCTGCCGGCGACTTCGACCATCTTCATCTGGCCGGTGGCATCGTCCTTCTTCCATTCGACGCGGACGCAGACGAGGGCCTTCACGTGGCCGTTCTCGCCGCGGAATTCCTTCGTCGAGACCGACCAGTCGCGCGAGCAGCCTTCCTCGTGGGAGGACGACGTCCGCAGCTTCAGCGGCCAGTACGGCCACGTCATGGGACGGTTCTCGACGGCGGGCGGCTGGGGCATCACTTCGAACTGCGTGACCGACGCGGCGCCGTGACGGTTGGAGGTCCCGACGCAGTCGGAACCCGTGTCACCGCCACCGATCACGACGACCTTCCTGCCCGTCGCCTTGATCTGTCCGGGGATGTTGTCACCGGCGACGACCTTGTTCTGCAGCGGCAGGAAGTCCATCGCGAAATGGATGCCCTTCAGGTCACGGCCGGGCACCGGCAGGTCGCGCGGCTGCTCGGCACCGCCCGAGAGCACGACGGCGTCGAAGTCGGCCAGCAGCTTCGCGGGGTCGATGAATTCCTTCGCGTCGTTGTTCACGCCGTCCGCCTTGCCGACGCAGACGCTCGTGCGGAAGGTCACGCCTTCGGCCTGCATCTGCGCGACGCGGCGGTCGATGTGGCTCTTCTCCATCTTGAAGTCGGGAATGCCGTAGCGGAGCAGGCCGCCGATGCGGTCGTTCTTCTCGAACAACGTGACGTCGTGACCCGCGCGGGCGAGCTGCTGCGCTGTCGCGAGCCCGGCGGGGCCGGAGCCGACCACGGCGACGCGCTTGCCGGTCTTCGCCTTCGGCGGCTGCGGCACGACCCAGCCCATCTCCCAGCCCTTGTCGATGATCGCGTGCTCGATCGACTTGATCCCGACGGCGTCGTTGTCGATGTTCAGCGTGCAGGCAGCCTCGCAGGGCGCGGGACAGACGCGGCCGGTGAACTCGGGAAAGTTGTTCGTGGAGTGCAGCGTGTCGAGCGCGGGCTTCCACTGCTGCTTGTAGATGAGGTCATTCCAGTCCGGGATGATGTTGTTCACCGGACAGCCCTGCATGCAGAACGGGATGCCGCAGTCCATGCAGCGCGCGCCCTGGACCGACGCCTCCTTGTCGGACAGGTGGCCGACGAACTCCTTCCAGTGCTTCACGCGGTCCGCGGCCGGTTCGGACGCTTCCGACAACCGCTGGTACTCCATGAATCCCGTTACCTTGCCCATGCTTTCGCTCTCGAATGTTCAGTCGTGGGGGTCGCGAAGTCGCCACTGCGCCGCGGCCGCTCGCGGCTTCCGGCGCGAGGGTCGCGCAGGAAGCCGTCCGGTTCGTCGCTGCGTCAGGCGGCCAGTTGGCTGCCCTTCGCAGCCAGCTCGCCGAGTGCCCGCTTGTACTCGTTGGGGAACACCTTCACGAAACGGCCGCGCCAGTCGTTCCAGTGCTCGAGGATCTCCTTGGCGCGCACGCTGCCGGTGTAGCGCTGGTGGTCCTCGATGGCACGTCGCAGGATCGCCTCGTCGGACAGCCCGAGATGCCAGACATCGCGGGAGACCTTCGCCTCCTGCTCGGCCTCGGTCAGCACCGGCTCGATGGCGACCATCGAGAGATTGCAGCGCGTCTTGAAGCTGCCGTCCTCGTCGATCACGTAGGCGAGACCGCCGGACATGCCCGCCGCGAAGTTCCGGCCCGTCATGCCGAGGACGACGACCGTGCCGCCGGTCATGTATTCGCAGCAGTGGTCGCCGACGCCCTCGACGACCGCGAGGCCGCCGGAGTTGCGCACGCAGAAGCGCTCGCCGCCGACGCCGCGGAAGAAGGCCTCGCCCGCGATCGCGCCGTACATGACGGTGTTGCCGACGATGATGTTCTCGGTCGGGACGCCTCGGAACTTCGGCGACGGCTGGACGATGATCCGGCCGCCCGAGAGGCCCTTGCCGACGTAGTCGTTGGCTTCACCGATGAGGTCGAGCGTGATGCCGTGCGCGAGGAAGGCGCCGAAGCTCTGGCCCGCCGTGCCCGCGAACGTCACGTGGATCGTGTCGTCCGCCAGGCCTTCGTGACCGTAGCGCCGCGCGACCTCGGACGACAGGATCGTGCCGACGGTGCGGTTGAGGTTGCGGATGGGCATCTCGATCCGGACCTTCTCGCGGCGTTCCAGCGCGGGCTGCGCGAGTTCGACGAGCCGGTGGTCGAGCGCCTTCTGGAGTTCGTGGTCCTGGGATTCGACCTGGCGACGCGCGACGTCGGCAGGCATCGCCGGCAGGTGGAAGATCTTCGAGAAGTCGAGACCCTGCGCCTTCCAGTGCTCGATGCCGGCCTTCGTGTCGAGCAGGTCGGCACGGCCGATGAGTTCGTCGAAGCGGCGGATGCCGAGCTGGGCCATCAGTTCGCGGACTTCCTCGGCGATGAAGAAGAAGAAGTTCACGACGTGCTCGGGCTGACCCTTGAACTTCTTGCGGAGCTCCGGATCCTGGGTGGCCACGCCCACCGGGCAGGTGTTCAGGTGGCACTTGCGCATCATGATGCAGCCCTCGACGACGAGCGGCGCCGTCGCGAAGCCGAACTCGTCCGCACCGAGCAGCGCGCCGATCAGGACGTCACGGCCGGTCTTCATCTGGCCGTCGACCTGCACGACGATGCGTCCGCGGAGACGGTTGAGCACGAGCGTCTGCTGCGTCTCGGCGAGGCCGAGTTCCCACGGGGTGCCGGCGTGCTTGATCGAGGACCACGGCGACGCGCCCGTGCCGCCGTCGTGACCGGAGATCGTCACGTGGTCGGACTTGGCCTTCGCGACACCCGCGGCGACCGTACCGACGCCGACTTCGGACACGAGCTTCACGCTGATCGAGGCCCGCGGATTCGCGTTCTTCAGATCGTGGATGAGCTGCGCCAGGTCTTCGATCGAGTAGATGTCGTGGTGCGGGGGCGGCGAGATGAGACCGACGCCCGGCACCGAGAAGCGCAGCTCGGCGATGTACTCCGAGACCTTGTGGCCGGGCAGCTGACCGCCTTCGCCGGGCTTCGCGCCCTGGGCCATCTTGATCTGGATCTGGTCGGCGGAACCGAGGTACTCGGCCGTGACGCCGAAGCGGCCCGACGCGACCTGCTTGATCTTCGAGCGCAGCGAATCGCCGGCCTTCAGGGCGATGTCGCGCGCGATGCGGTCTTTCCCGAGACGGGATGCGAGCGTCTCGCCTTCGGTGACCGGGACGAAGCGGCGCGGATCCTCGCCGCCCTCACCCGTGTTCGACTTGCCACCGATGCGGTTCATCGCGATCGCGAGCGTCGTGTGCGCCTCGGTCGAGATCGAGCCGAGCGACATCGCGCCGGTCACGAAACGCTTCACGATGTCCTTCGCGGATTCGACCTCGTCCAGCGGCACCGACTTCGCGGGGTCGATCTTCAGGTCGAACAGGCCGCGGAACGTCATGTGACGACGCGACTGATCGTTGATGATCTGCGCGTATTCCTTGTACGTGTTGTACGAGTTCGCGCGGGTGGAGTGCTGGAGCTTGGCGATCGCGTCGGGCGTCCACATGTGCTCTTCGCCGCGGACGCGGAAGGCGTATTCGCCACCCGCCTCGAGCGCCTGCGCGAGCACCGGGTCGTCGCCGAAGGCGGAGCGATGCAGGCGCAACGCCTCCTCGGCGACCTCGAACAGGCCGATGCCCTCGATCGTCGATGTCGTGCCCGTGAAGTACTTCTCGACCAGTTCGGACGACAGGCCGACCGCTTCGAAGATCTGCGCGCCGGTGTACGACATGTAGGTCGAGATGCCCATCTTGGACATGACCTTGAGCAGGCCCTTGCCAACCGCCTTGACGTAGTTCTTGACGGCCTTCTCGCCGCGCTTGTCTTCCGGAAGCTCGCTCGCGGAAAGGAGCGTCTCCATGGCGAGGTAGGGATGGACAGCCTCGGCGCCGTAGCCGCCGAGCAGCGCGAAGTGGTGCACCTCGCGCGCCGAGCCCGTCTCGACGACGAGACCCGCGGAGGTCCGCAGGCCCTTCTCGGTCAGGTGGAGGTGGATCGCCGACGTCGCGAGGAGCGCCGGGATCGCGACTGCATCCGCGCTCGTCCGGCGGTCGGACACGATCAGGATGTTGAACCCGGACCGGACGGCGTCGACGGCCTCGGCGCACAGGCTCGCGAGGCGCGCCTCGATGGCTTCCTTGCCCCACGCGGCCGGGTAGCAGATGTCGAGTTCGTACGCGCGGAACTTGTCGTCGGTGTAGCGGGCGATGTTCCGGATCTTCTCCATCTCGCGGATGTCGAGGATCGGCTGCGAAACCTCGAGCCGCATCGGCGGGTTGGTCTCGTCGATGCCGAGCAGGTTCGGCTTCGGTCCGATGAAGGACACGAGCGACATCACGAGTTCCTCGCGGATCGGATCGATCGGCGGGTTCGTGACCTGCGCGAACAACTGCTTGAAGTAGTGGTACAGCGTCTTGTTCTTGTCGGACAGGACGGCCATCGGGCTGTCGTTGCCCATCGAGCCGATGCCTTCCTCGCCGTTGATCCCCATGGGAATCAGCTGGAACTTCAGGTCTTCCTGGGTGTAGCCGAAGGCCTGCTGGCGATCGAGCATGGGCACCGGGCTCGCCTCGGTCACCGCGTCGGACGCGTCGATGTCGTCGAGCTTCACGCGGATGCTGTCGATCCAGCCACGGTACGGACGCGCGGCGGCGAGCTGATCCTTGAGTTCCTTGTCGTCGATGATCCGGCCGGCCGCGAGGTCGACGAGGAACATCTTGCCCGGCTGGAGACGCCACTTCTTGACGATCTTCTCCTCGGGGATCGGCAGCACGCCGGTCTCGGAGGCCATCATCACGAGGTCGTCATCGGTGACGAGATAGCGCGCGGGACGCAGACC
>CAUJJX010000199.1 GCA_963205165.1 Pseudomonadota bacterium
AGGGGCTGGACACGGTGGGGTTGCTGGATTGAGTGGCGGGGGCGGACGCTGAAGCGTAGATACCGTGACCCGAATCAAGGCGGGCGTTGCCTGCATCGCATCGCGGAGCGACGCTGCCGGCTGGATGTTCGGGACTCGGTACCGCCCATTCCGTCACCCCAGCGAATGCTGGGGTCCAGCAGCGGAACTCGCGACTGCCACCGCCGGACTGGATTCCAGCTTTCGCTGGAATGACGGGGGTGAGCGGTCCCGCGGGTCTGGTCAGCGCGTAGGTCCGGTCAGCGACGCAGTCGCGTAATCCGACCCACGCTTCTGCGTTCGCTGTCGCCCTCAATCCAGCAACCCCACCGTGTCCAGCCCCTGCGGCGCGCGGCAGTCGACCGCCTCGAACTCCACGACCTTGTCGATCTCGGTGCCCATCGCGATGTTCGTCACGCGTTCGAGGATGCACTCCACGACCACCGGCACGCGGTGCTTCGCGGCGAGCTGGCGCGCCTCGCGCAGTGCATCGCCGATCTTCTCCGGGTCGGTCACGCGCAGCGCCTTGCAGCCCAGGCCCTCGACGACCGCGACGTGGTCGACGCCGTAGCCGCGCAGATCACCCGCGTCCTCGGGGACGTTCTGGTTCTCGAAGGCGAGCTGGACGCAGTAGTCCATCTCGAACCCGCGCTGGCTCTGGCGGATCAGCCCGAGGTAGGAGTTGTTCACGAGCACGTGGACGTACGGCAGCCGGAACTGCGCACCGACGGCGAGTTCCTCGATCAGGAACTGGAAGTCGTAGTCGCCGGAGAGCGCGACGACCGTCTTTGCCGGATCCGCCGCGACGACGCCGAGGGCCGCGGGAAGCGTCCAGCCGAGCGGACCGGCCTGGCCGCAGTTGATCCACTGCCGCGGACCGAACACGTGCAGGAACTGCGCGGCGGCGATCTGCGACAGGCCGATGGTCGAGACGTACGTCGTGTCGCGGCCGAAGACCTGGTTCATCTCCTCGTAGACGCGGTGCGGCTTGATCGGCGTCTCGGTGAAGTGCGTCTTGCGCAGCATCGTGCGCTTGCGTTCGGCGCAGCGGCCGACCCAGTCGCTCCAGTCGGGCAGTGCCTTCGCAGCCTTGCGCTCGCGGGCGACGTCGACGAAGAGCTGCAGCGCGGCCTTCGCGTCCGACACGATGCCGTAATCGGGCGTGAAGACGCGGCCGATCTGCGTGGGCTCGATGTCGACGTGCACGAACGTGCGGCCCTTCGTGTACGTCTCGATGGAGCCGGTGTGGCGGTTCGCCCAGCGGTTGCCGATGCCCAGCACGAAGTCGGATGCGAGCATCGTCGCGTTGCCGTAGCGGTGGCTCGTCTGCAGTCCGACCATGCCGGCCATCAGCGGATGGTCGTCGGGGATGCTGCCCCAGCCCATCAGCGTCGGGATCACGGGCACGCCGGTGAGTTCCGCGAACTCGACGAGGAGGTCGGCGGCGTCGGCGTTGATGATCCCGCCGCCCGCGACGATCAGCGGCTTCTCGGCCGCGGCGAGCATGTCGAGCGCCTTCTCGATCTGGCGGCGCGACGCGGCCGGCTTGTACACGGGCAGCGGCTCGTACGTGTCGATGTCGAATTCGATCTCGGCCATCTGCACGTCGAAGGGCAGGTCGATCAGCACCGGGCCGGGACGACCGGACCGCATGAGGTGGAATGCCTGCTGGAAGACGCGCGGCACGAGGCCCGGCTCGCGGACCGTCACGGCCCACTTCGTCACGGGCTTCGCGATCGACTCGATGTCGACGGCCTGGAAGTCCTCCTTGTACAGCCTGGCGCGCGGCGCCTGGCCGGTGATGCACAGGATCGGGATGCTGTCGGCGCTCGCGGAGTAGAGGCCCGTGATCATGTCGGTGCCGGCCGGGCCGGACGTCCCGATGCAGACGCCGATGTTGCCGGCCTTCGCGCGCGTGTAGCCCTCGGCCATGTGCGACGCGGCCTCGACGTGACGCGCGAGGATGTGCGCGATGCTCCCGCGCTTGCGCAGTGCCGAGTACAACGGGTTGATCGCCGCGCCCGGAACGCCGAACGCGTTCGTCACGCCTTCCTTCTCCATCACCGCCACCGCGGCCATCGCTGCCGTCATCTTCATCGCCGGTTCCTCCCGTTTTTCGCGTGGGAGAATCCTCGCCGCATCGGGAGGCCGGGGCGTGTGCACCGGGCCATAGCACTTATTCGGTCGACGTATGGACGGAGACGCATGGATCGACTCGACGGATTCCAGCTGTTCGTGCGTGTCGTGGAGACGGGGAGCTTCTCCAGCGCGGCGCGCGATCTCGGGGTGACGCAGCCCACGGTGACGCGGCACGTCGCGGCGCTCGAGCAGCGGCTCGGCGTGCGGCTCGTGAATCGCAACACGCGGCGGCTGAGTCTCACCGAGGCCGGACGCATCTACTTCGACAAGTGCAAGGCCGTGCTGGACCTCGTCGCCGAGACCGACTCGATCACCACGAGCCAGCAGACCGATCTCAGCGGGAAGCTGCGCATCGCGACCTCCGTCGCATTCGGCCGGCGCGTCGTCACGCCGCTGATCCTGCAGTTCATGCGCGCGCATCCCGGCATCGAGATCGACCTGCGCTGCGACGATGCGTACATCGATCTCGTGGCGCAGGGCATCGACGTGTCGGTGCGGCTCGGCCGATTGCCGGATTCGTCGCTCGCGGCGCGCGCGCTCGGCTTCAATCCGTGGGCCGTCGTCGCGGCGCCGGACTACCTCGCGCGGCGCGGCCGGCCGCAGGTGCCGCGCGATCTCGAACGCCACGACGTGCTCGTCTACAGCAGCGTCCACGGCGACGACCATCTCCACTTCGGGCATCGCGAGCAGGGGCGGACGAGCGTGCGGGTGCGCGGCGCCTTCCGCTCGAACAACCTGTCGTCGCTGCTCGCCGCGGCCCGCAGCGGCTTCGGGATCGCGGCGCTGCCGCTGTACGTCGCGGGCGTGTCGCTGGCGTCCGGCCAGCTCGTCGAGGTGCTCGCGGATCACACGCTGCCGGGCCAGGAGATCCACGCGGTGTTCCCGTCGCCGAAGCTCGTGCCGTCGCGGGTGAGCGCGTTCGTCGAGCACCTGAAGGCGCACTTCGCGCGGGCGGACTGGTATTCGCCGGAGACGCCGGGGCCGGCGTAGCGCCCGCGTCCGTGCCGTGCGGGCAGCGTCCGTGTCGCACGCGCCGGCCCGACGGACGCGAGGTGCCGCCCCTCTGGTGCGAACAGCCCACGACGAGGACCCGTTCCGCACGACTTCGCGGCACCGGAATGATCCGAAGGAACCATGCTCCGTCGTCGGGGCTGTCACGTGCCGGTGAGGGAGGCTGCCTAGGGCCTGTTAACACTACGGATGCCAGATGCGTTGCCGGCGCGAACGCTTCGAGCAAGGCGCAAACCGCAGCCGGGTTGGACACCCGGCGAGGATTTGCAACGCGGATCGGGGCGTTCACGCCGGCAACCCGGAGGGAA
>CAUJJX010000200.1 GCA_963205165.1 Pseudomonadota bacterium
CCGTCGGGCTTCACCGCGACGGGGAGGCCCACCTCGAGCCGGGAACCCCGGCCGCGCACGACGTCGGGTTCGAAGGCGCCGCCGTTGACGAATTCCGGGACCATCACTTCGGTCACGAGGCGGCCGTCGGCATCGACGAGACAGAGGGACTGCATCCCCTGGATGCTGGCCATCGCCCGGCGCAGCAGGCGCTCCGCGCGGGCCGGGTCGTCGAGCGCGCCCTCGTCGTCGATCTCGGAGGCGAGATCCGACAGGGCCGCATCGAACTGGCGATAGAAGAGGCGGGTGGAGCGCGCGGCGAGATTGCTGATCAGCGCCCCGCGCGATTCGAGTTCGTCGCGGACGTCGTTCCAGGCGGCAAGCCCGAAGACGGCGACGACGAGCCCGGTGAGGATCGCGACGGCGACCATCGCCTGCCCGAAGCGCCCGGGGCGATCGGTCGCGAGCGCAGCCGGAATCCGTCCGGTGATGGTGGAGTCGGCCGCCCGGGTCGTCATGTCAGGCGGCTGGCGGAAGCCTCGTCAGGCCGCCGACACGACCCCGCGGTCGATGTGGTAGACGCTGTCGAGCATGTCCGCCGAATGGGACAGGTCGGACTCGGTGAGGATGATCGACAGGCCCTCGGCCTTCAATCCCGAGATCACCTCGGCGAGCCGGCGCGCGAGCACCGGCGCCACGCCCTCGAAGGGCTCGTCGAGCAGCAGCAGCTTCGTGCCCGACATGAGCGCACGCGCGAGCGCGACGAGCTTCTGCTGGCCACCGGAGAGCTGCAGGCCCTTGCGGGCGCGGAAGGTCTCGACCTCGGGAATCATCTTGTAGACGCGCTCGAGCAGCGCCTGCGTGTCCGGCCTGCTGCTGGCCCACGCCGGCACGAGGACGTTCTCTTCGACGGTGAGCGTCGGGATCAGGCGCCGGTCTTCAGGCATGTAGCCGATGCCGGCACGCGCGCGGAGGTGCGTCGACGTGCGGTCGATGCTCTTGCCGAGGAACGTGATGCCGCCGGCCTTCGGCGGGAGGATGCCCATGATGGCGCGCATCAGCGTCGTCTTGCCGGCGCCGTTGCGACCGATGAGGCCCACGAACTGGCGCTCGCCGACCGTCATGTCGACGTTGCGCAGGATGGAGACCGAACCGATGGAAACATCGAGTTGCCGGATTTCAAGCATGACTGGCCGCTCCAGCGGGGGCGATGTGACCGCCGATCACGTAGCGGCGGACCTCGACGTCGTTCAGCACGTCGGTCGGCTCGCCGTCGGCGATGATCCGGCCTTCGTAGAAAGCGAGCACCCGGTGGGTGTAGCGCTCGACGACGTCCATGTCGTGTTCGACGAACAGCACCGTGACCTTGTGCTGCTTCACGGCGGCCATGACCATGTCCATCAGGACGAACTTCTCGTCGGCCGAGACGCCGCTGGTGGGTTCGTCGAGCAGCAGGATGCGCGGCCGCACGACCATCGCCATCGCGATGTCGAGCAGCTTGCGCGTGCCTTCGGGCAGCAGGCCGGCGGTGCGATCGCGGTACGCGCCGAGGTTGAACTCGTCGAGCATCGCGTCGACGGCCTTCGACGGATCGGCGTACGTGTGGTTGTCGGACGACCAGCGCTTGCCGGCCGCGGCGACGATGCCGACGCCGACGAGCAGGTTCTCGTGGACCGTCATCGTGTTGAAGAGCTGCGGGATCTGGAACGACCGGCAGATGCCGAGCTGCGTGATCTGCCGCGGCGACAGCGACGTGATGTCGCGCCCGTCGAAGTGGATCGCGCCGGACGTGGGCTTCAGGTAGCCCGTCACCATGTTGATGAAGGTCGTCTTGCCGGCACCGTTGGATCCGATCAGGCCGACCACGGAGTCCTGCTCCACGGCGACGTTGATGTCCTTCGCTGCCGTGACGGCGCCGAAACTCTTGTTCAGGCCCTTCGCGTCGAGAATGGCCGCCACGTCAGGCACCTCGCTTGCGGGTGAAGAGCGACCACAGGCCGCCGGGCAGGAAGATCATCACCAGCAGCATGGTGATGCCCAGCACCATCTGCCACGTGTTCGGGGAGTACTCGTACGCGAAGCTGCGGATGGCCTCGAACACGAGCGCACCACCGAGCGGCGCGAACACGCTGCCGGTGCCCGACAGGATCGCGACGAACACGAACTCGCCCGACTGCGGCCAGTACGTCATCTCCGGATCGATGTGACCGATGTTGACGGCCATCAGCGCGCCGCCGATGCCGGCGAGCACGGCCGAGATCACGTAGTTGCGATGCACCGCCGCCTTGACCGACGCGCCCATGTATTCCACGCGCAGCTCGTTGTCCTTGATGGCGCCGGCGAGGCGTCCCTGGTGCGACGCGAGGTACTGGTGCAGCAGGAAGGCCGAGAGCGTCGCGAAGACCACGGCCAGGCTGTAGACGACGATCCGGACGGAGTCCTCGGCGATCACGATGCCGCCGACCGTCTTCGCCGCGACGTTGAAGCCGTCGGTGGACCCGAGCGACGCCGTCTTCACGAGCAGGCCGTAGAGGATCATCGAGAAGGCGAGCGACAGCATCGCGAAGAAGATGTCGCGGTACTTCGCGAGCAGCAGGCCGAGCACCGCGGCGACGAGACCCGCAGTCACCGCACCCGCACCGACCATCAGGAGCATGTCGGGCATCTTGCCGAAATGGTCGAGCAGACCCGCGGCGTACGCGCCGAGGCAGTAGTAGAGGCCGTGGCCGAACGACACGATCCCGGTGCGCATCAGCAGCATCATGCCCAGCACGACGGTGCCGTAGCAGAGTGCCACGTTGAGCAGCGAGACAGCCCAGCTCGGCAGGACCGGCCCGAGCGCGAGCAGCACGACGCCCACGAGCACGACGGCGATGGAGTTGCGGTCGATTCTCATATCTTGCGCACCTCCGCGCCGCTGAACAGGCCCTTGGGGCGCAGGATGAGCACCACGGCCATGACGAAGTAGATGCTGAACAGCTCGACCTCGGGGAAGTAATGGACGGCGGCCGCGCGGACGAGACCGACGATGAGCGCACCGAGCGCGGCGCCGGGCAGGCTGCCCAGTCCGCCGATCACGACGACCGCGAACGCGAGCACGATCACCTCGGCCCCCATGCCGGTCACGACCGATACGGTCGGGGCCGTCAGGGCACCGCCGACGCCGGCGAGCATCGCGCCGATCGTGAACGTCACGAAGTAGGTGCGACCCACGTTGATGCCGAGCGCCGCGCTGATCTCACGGTCGTGGATGACGGCGAGCAGCAGCTTGCCGGACCGCGTCTTCGCGAGTGCCCAGGCCAGCGCACCGCCCGTGGCCGCGGCGACGCCGACGAGCACGAGGTTGTAGTTCGGATACGTGAGCCCGGCGACCTCGAAGTTGCCGAGCAGGCTGTACGGGCTCTCGCCGTTCGGCCCCGTGATGAACAGCGGGTCGACGCCCCAGACGAGCTTGATCAGGTCTTCGAGGATCAGGAACAGCGCGTACGTCACGAGGACCAGGACGACCTCGTCCTTGCCGTACATGAACTGCAGCAGGCCGCGCTCGATCACGGGCCCGGCGACGAGGCCGACCAGCACCGCGGCAAGCAGCAGCATCGCGTAGCTGCCCATCGCGTCGTGTCCGCCCGAGAACCACATCGTGCAGAGCGTGACGGACGTGAACGCGCCGAGTGCGTACAGGCTGCCGTGGGCGATGTTCAGGATCTTCATCACGCCGTAGATCAGGGTCAGGCCCACGGCGATGATGAACAACCAGGAGGAATAGACGATGCCGTCGACGAGGACGGCGATGAATTGGCTCATGTCGTTTCACCGGCGCCCGGGGCCGGAAGGCCGCGGGCACCATTCAGGATCACTGCGGAAATCACTTGGTGCGCTTGAATCCGGACTTGATCCAGTCGAGCGAAGAGACGCCCTCGGGCGGCGTGACGCGGTCGGCGTCGTAGTACTTGATGCTGCCGACCTTCACGACACCGTTCTCGAAACGGGTCGATCCGTAGGCGGTACCCATGACGGCCTGGTGGCCCTTGCCGAGGTTCATGTGGACCTTGCCCGACGGGCTGTCGAACACGTTGCGCTCGAACGCGGCAATGACTTCTTCCTGGGTGGGCGGCGCGTAGGCCTTCTCCATCTCTTCCTTGACGTTCTTCGCGGCGCCCATCGGCGTCGCGGAGCCGATCTTCTTCGCCGCAGCCTTTTCCCAGGCGGCCTTCACGCCGAGGATCGCCTGCGCGACGCTGTACGCGGGGTAGTTCGGATCGAGACCGCCGGACTTGGCTTTGTAGGTCGCGACGAGCCAGCGCTTCAGGGCCGAGTCGGGCGCGAACACGCCGTTCGTGCCGCGGGCGCCGACGATCGTGCCGTCCGGAATCTTGCCGGGCAGGCGATGCAGGTAGGGCTCGCCCGCCACCAGCACGAGCTGGCTCTTCTTGAAGATGTCGCGCGGCTGGGCCTGGAGCATGAACGCCTCGAGGTCACCGCCCCACAGGCTGGAATGGATCACGTCCGGGTTGGAAGCGATGAGCGCCGAGATTTCCGAACCGTACTGGCCGGCGCCGAACTTCGGCATCTGCGACGTCACGATCTCGACGCCGGGCTTCATCGCCTTGATGGTCGCCTCGAAGTCGTTCCAGGAGTCCTGGCCGTACGCGTAGTTCTGGTTGATGCCGGACACGCGCTTCACGGCGGGCCGGTTGTCGAGCAGGTACATGGTCGCGGCGACGGCATCCATCGTGGCGTGCGGACGCGTGCGGAACACGTACTTGTAGCTGCCTTCCTCGAAGATCCGCGGCGTGCCGCAGTCGAAGAACACCGTGAGCTTCTTGAGCTCTTCGGCGACCGGCGCGATCGCGAGGCAGTCGCCGCTGCCGATGTAGCCGATGACCACGTCGACGTCCTGGCGCTGGACGAGGGTCCGGTACTCGGACACCTGCTTCGTGGCGCCGCCGGCCTCGTCGATCACGACGAGTTCGACCGGCAGGCCGCCGATGCCCTTGATCTGGTAGGGCGCCGGGCCCTTGCCGGCATTGAGCGACTCGACGATGCCTTCGGCCGCGAGCTTGGCGGGGACACCGAACGGACCGGATGCCGGCCCCGACAGGAAGGTGACGAAGCCGATCTTGATGCTGGTCTTCTGTTGCGCCAGTGCAGGCGCGCTCGACACCGCGGTGATCGCGAGCCCGGTCAGGGCCACCCTGAGCAATCTCGTCAACATGTTCGTTCTCCTCCTGCTTTTTCCGTGTATTGGATGCGCGATTGCCGCGCCCGCCATCCATAGCCGCCGGAATCTAGCAGCTTCGACAGACCGCGGGCAACCGCTTGATACAAGGCGAAGGATGCCTTCGCAGCCCTCGAAGCTCTCAGCCGGCGGAGAAGCCTCCGTCGACGAAGAGCACCTGCCCGGTGATGTAGTCGGACGCGCGCGATGCGAGGAACACCGTCGCACCGCGCAGGTCGTCGAGCGCCCCGTTGCGGCCGATCATCGTGCGCGATGCCACGGCGGCGGCGCGTGCCGGATCGTCGAACACCGCGCGCGTCAGCGGCGTCGGAAAGAAGCCCGGCGCAATCGCGTTGCAGTTCACGCCGCTGCCGGACCACGCCTCGGCGAGCGTCCGGGTGAGCTGCGCGACGCCAGCCTTCGAGACGCCGTAGGCCCCGCTGTTGTTGAACGACCGCACCGACTGCAGCGACGCGAGATTGATGATCCGGCCCCAGCCGCGGGCGGCCATCGCCGGCGCCAGCGCGCGCGCCAGCAGGAACGGCGCATCGAGGTTGACGCGCATCGCGCGGTCCCAGACGTTCTCGTCGAGTTCGCGCATCGACGGCCGCTCGTTGATGCCGGCGGCGCAGATCAGGATGTCCGGCGCGCCGAGCGCCTCGGTGACCGCAGCCGCGGCGTCGGTCACCTGACCGCGATCGCCGAGATCGGCCGACACCGAGAAGGCGCGACGGCCGAGCGTCCGGATCTCGGTGGTGACCGCGGACAGCCGCATCTCGTCGCGACCGACGACCGCGACGTCCGCACCGGCCTCGGCCAGTGCGAGCGCCATCGTGCGACCGATGCCGGAATTGCCGCCGGTCACGAGGGCCGTGCGGCCGTCCAGCGAGAACAGTTCGGACAGCTGCATCGCGCTCACCCGAGTTCGGCCCGCGCCCGGGCGATCGCCGCCCGGACCTGCGCCGGCGCCGTCCCGCCGATGTGGTCGCGGCTCGCGATCGATCCGTCGAGCGTGAGCACCGAATGGACGTCGTCGCCGACCAGCGGCGAGAACGCGCGCAGCTCGGCCACCGTCAGGTCCGCGAGGTCGACGCCGCGATCGGACGCCGTGCGCACCGCGAGGGCGACGGCTTCGTGCGCCTCGCGGAACGGCAGGCCGCGCTTCACGAGATAGTCGGCGAGATCGGTCGCGGTCGCGAAACCCTCGGCCGCGGCAGCACGCATGCGATCGGCCTTCACCGTCACGCCGCGCATCATCTCGGCGTAGATCACGAGCGTGTCGACGAGCGTGTCGACGGTGTCGAAGAGCGGCTCCTTGTCTTCCTGGTTGTCCTTGTTGTACGCGAGCGGCTGGCCCTTCATCAGCGTGAGCAGCGCGACGAGGTGACCGTTCACGCGGCCGGTCTTGCCGCGCACCAGCTCGGGGACATCCGGGTTCTTCTTCTGCGGCATGATCGACGAGCCCGTGCAGAAGCGGTCCGCGATATCGATGAAGCCGAAGCGCGGGCTCATCCACAGGATCAGTTCTTCCGACAGTCGCGAAAGGTGCGTCATCACGAGCGCGGCGCACGCCGTGAATTCGATGGCGAAATCCCGATCCGAGACGGCATCGAGCGAATTCCCGCAGACGCCGTCGAAACCGAGATCGCGCGCGACGCGCTCGCGGTCGATCGGGTAGCTCGTGCCGGCCAGCGCCGCTGCGCCGAGCGGCAGGCGGTTCACGCGCTTGCGGCAGTCGGCGAGGCGTTCGCCGTCGCGCGTGAGCATCTCCTGGTAGGCCATCAGGTGATGACCGAAGGTCACGGGCTGCGCGACCTGGAGGTGCGTGAAGCCGGGCATCACGGTGTCGGCGTGCTGCTCGGCGAGGTCGACGAGCGAGCGGCGCAGGTCGCGCACGTGACCGCCGATGCGGTCGATGGCATCGCGCAGCCAGAGGCGCACGTCGGTCGCGACCTGGTCGTTGCGCGAACGGCCGGTGTGCAGGCGCTTGCCGGCATCGCCGACGAGATTCGTCAGCCGCCGCTCGATGTTGAGGTGCACGTCTTCCAGATCGAGCGACCACTGGAACTCGCCGCGTTCGATCTCGCCGCGGATCTGCGTCATGCCGCGCTCGATGTCCGCGAGGTCGTTCGCGCCGATCACGCCGACACCGGCGAGCATCCGGGCATGGGCGACCGAGCCCTCGATGTCGAAGAGTGCGAGCCGGTGATCGAAGAACACCGATGCCGTGTAGCGTTTCACGCGTTCGTCGACGGGTTCGTGGAAACGACCGGACCAGGCCTGCCCGGACGGGGCCGATTGCGCGGCCGTGGTGGGTTGTTCAGAATTCATCGATGGCGGGGCGCGGTGCGAATCGCGTCGGAGATGCGCCGGGCCTTGCGCATTCGCGCCGGACCGACTGGAGTTTTCGAGGAGTCCCGCCTGCCCGCGCCGCGTGCGCGATGCGCCGGTGCGGGGGCTGAAACGAGGCATGCCCAGTATAAATCAGCACCATCGCCATCCCGACCGTCTGCCCGACTTCACGAACATGGGCGTGTGGCTTCGCGCGGCGCTCCTCGTGACGGCGCTGTCGTTCGCCGCGACCGTCGTCATCGCGACCGGCTGGCGTGACGTGCCCGAGGAGTTCTCGATCGTCTCGATGCACGTGCAGCCGGTGCTCTGGCTGTCGCTCGCGCTGCTCGCCCTGCTTTCGCCCGTCCTGCGCCGCGCCGACTACCCCGTCGGCATCGCCGCGACGTTCGCGATCGTTGCCCTGACCACCGTGCTCATGGGCCACGCGACCGACAGCGTCCTCGGCTTCGGACCCGCCGCGACCGACCGCAACGTGTTCTTCGCCCTCGCCGGCACCATCACTGCGCTGCTGTACTTCCACCTCCGCGGACGCGCGCTGTCGCCCGCGCTGACCGAGGCACGACTCCAGGCACTGCAGGCGCGCATCCGGCCGCACTTCCTGTTCAACAGTCTCAACGCCGTGCTGTCGCTCGTGCGCGCCGATCCGCGCCGGGCCGAGACGGCGCTGGAGGATCTCGCCGACCTGATCCGCGTGTTCATGGCCGACAACCGCGACCTCGCCCCGCTCGAGCACGAGGTCGAGCTGTGCCGCCAGTACCTCGGCCTCGAACAGCTGCGGCTCGGCGAACGGCTGCACGTCGAATGGCACGCCGACAACATGCCGCGCGACGCGCTCGTGCCGCCGCTCGTGCTCCAGCCGCTCATCGAGAACGCCGTCTACCACGGCATCGAACCGTCGACGGAACCCGGCACCATCGTCATCAACATCTTCCAGGCGCGCGGCGAGCTGCACATGGTCCTGCGCAATCCGCATCGCCCATCGGCGCCGCATCACAGTGGCAACGGCATGGCACTGGCGAACATCCGCGAACGGCTCGCGCTGCACTTCGACGAGGAAGGCCGCCTCACGACCGAGATCCGCGACGGGCACTACCAGGTGCACATCCGCATGCCCTGCCGACGCGAGGGTGCACCATGACCGCCCCGCTGCGCATCGTCATCGCCGACGACGAGGCCCCGGCGCGCAACCGGCTCCGGGACCTCCTCGCGGACGCCGCGGCCGAGATCGCGACGGTCGTCGTCGGCGAGGCAGCGAACGGCCGCGCGCTGATCGACCTCCTCGCGGACTGCCCCGCCGACGTCGTGCTGCTCGACATCCGCATGCCCGGCATGGACGGCATCGAGGCCGCACGCCATCTCCAGTCACTGCCCGACGCGCCGCGCATCGTCTTCACGACGGCGTACGACACGTACGCCGTGCAGGCCTTCGAGCTGCACGCGCTCGACTACCTGATGAAGCCGATCCGCGGCCGGCGTCTCGTCGATGCGCTGATGCGCGTGCGTGCCGCGCCACCGATCCCGGCCGACGTGCTGCGCGAACTCGCGCCGGCGCCTCGCACGCATCTGGCCGTGCCCGAGCGCGGCCGCGTGACACTGGTCCCGGTCACCGACATCCTGTTCCTGCGGGCCGAGCTGAAGTACGTGTCGATCCGGACGGCCGAGCGCGAACTGCTGCTGGAGGAATCCCTCGCGCGGCTCGAGACGGAGTTCGCGGCGCGCTTCGTGCGCATCCATCGCAGCTGCCTCGTCGCGCGCGACCGCATCACCGGTTTCGAGCGCGTCCCCGGCGACGGCCAGGATCAGCACTGGGTCGCGCTGCTCGCCGGCTGCGACGAGAAGCTGCCGGTGTCGCGGCGCCAGGCGCACATCGTTCGCGAGTTCGGTCGGCCGGACGATTGAGCGTCGGTCGCGGCGTCGCGGCGTGCGCGCCTGCCCGTCCGCGCGGCCACCGGCACGCGTGCGCCACCCGTCCCGATCACGCTTCCGGCATCGCCCCGTCGAGCCTGCCTTCGCCCTGCGTGACCGCGCGATTCCCCCGCGCCCGGGACGGCCTTCCGGGCTAGAATCCGCGCTCCCCTGATCCGTCCCCGAACCGCTGTGCCCACGACTCCGCGCCGTATCGTCATCGCCACCCGCGAAAGCGCGCTCGCCCTCTGGCAGGCGGAACACGTGAAGGCGCGGCTGGAAGCGCTTCATCCCGGCCTTGCCGTCGCGCTGCTCGGCATGACGACCGAGGGCGATCGCCGCCTCGGCACCACGCTCGCCAAGATCGGCGGCAAGGGCCTCTTCGTGAAGGAACTGGAAGAAGCCCTGCTCGATGGCCGCGCCGACCTCGCCGTGCACTCCATGAAGGATGTCCCGGTGAATCTTCCGCCGGGCTTCTCGCTCGCCGCGATGCTCGTCCGCGAAGACCCGCTCGACGCCTTCGTCTCCGGCACGTACGCCGACGTCGAGAGCCTCCCGCCCGGCGCCCGCGTCGGCACGTCGAGCCTGCGTCGCGAATCCCAGCTGCGCGCGCGGCGTCCCGACCTCGTCGTGTCGCCCGTGCGCGGCAACGTCCAGACGCGTCTGCGCAAGCTCGACGAGGGCGAGTTCGACGCCATCCTGCTTGCGGCCGCGGGGCTGAAGCGGCTGGGCCTCACCGACCGCATCCGCAGCGTCATCGGCGCGGAGGACAGCCTGCCCGCCGTCGGACAGGGCGCCCTCGGCATCGAGATCCGCGCCGACCGCGACGACGTCGCCGCACTGCTCGCGCCGCTCGTCGATGCCGACACGACATGGTGCGTCCGCGCCGAACGCGCGATGAGCCGCGCGCTGTCGGGCAGCTGCACGGTGCCGCTCGGTGGCCACGCGCGCATCTCGGCCGGCGTCGCCACGCTGCACGGCCTCGTCGCCACCCCGGACGGCGCCCGCATCGCACGCGCCAGCGCGCAGGCCGGCACCGGCACGACGCCCGAAGCCCTCGGCCAGTCCGTCGCCGATCAGCTGATCGCGGCAGGCGCCCTCGAGATCCTCGCCGCCGCGGAGTCGATGGCGTGACCACCGCCGCGCCCCTCGCCGGCCGCGCCGTCCTCGTGACGCGACCTGCCGGCCAGAGCGCCGGCCTCGCGGAACGGCTGGCGGCGCTCGGCGCGGAGCCTGTCCTCCTGCCGACCATCGGCATCGAACCCGTCCGCGATCGCGCCATGTTCGACGCCGCGATCGAACGTCTGGCCGACTTCCGCGTCGCCGTATTCGTCAGCGCGAACGCCGTCGAGCAGGCGATGCCCGCGGTCGTCGCGCACGGCGGATTCGCCCCGGGCACACCCATCGCAGCCATCGGCGCCGGCACGGCCCGCGCGCTCGCACGCTTCGGGATCCACGATGCCCTCTTCACGACCGACGCCGACAGCGAGGCCCTCCTCGAACTGCCCGAACTCTCGAACGTCGCCGGGCTCGACATCGTGATCTTCGCGGGCGAAGGCGGACGCACGCTGATGCGCGCCGCGCTCGCCGATCGCGGCGCCCGCGTGACCGTGGCCGCGTGCTATCGGCGCGTCGTCCCGGATGTCTCCACGACCGACGTCGAACACCGCCTGCGCACCGGCACGCTGGACGCCGTCACCGCGACGAGCAGCGAAGGTCTGCGCAACCTGCTCACGATGCTCGATCCCGCGTCCGGTCCGCGCCTGCTCGCGCTGCCGCACGTCGTCCCGCACGTCCGCATCGCCGAGGCCGCGCGATCGATCGGCGTGTCCGACATCACGGTCTGCGGCGCCGGCGACGACGCCATCGTGCAGGCCCTGCTCTCCCGATTTGCCGCCGCGGCTTCCCACTGCGCCGCCTGACCGCTCCCGCCATGAACGAAGAACCGCCGATCCCCGACACCCCTCCGCCGCCCGCAGCGGCCACGCCGACTGCGCCCGCCGCGGCGCCCACCACGCCGGAACCGCAACCGTGGGCGCGCGTCGCGCAGTCGATCAATCCCGCGATGATCGTCGCCGTGATCGCGCTGGTCCTCGGTGCGTGGCAGTGGGCCTCCGGGCAGCGCGACACCGCCCGGATCCAGACCGAGATCGCACGCCGCCTCGCCGAGGCCGAGACCATCGGCAAGGAGACCCGCTCGATCGCCGAGCAGATGCGCAACACCGTGCGCGATCTCGAGAGTCGCGTCGGCCTGATGGACGCCAAGCTGATCGAGACGCAGAGCCAGCGCATCGCCCTCGAATCGCTCTATCAGGAACTCGCCCGCAACCGTGACGAATGGGTGCTCGCCGAGATCGAGCAGATCCTGATCGCCGCGAACCAGCAGCTGCAGCTCGCGGGCAACGTGCGGTCCGCGCTGATCGCGCTCGAGGCCGCCGACAAACGGCTCGCCCAGTCCGACCGCCCGGGGCTGCTCGCGCTGCGCAAGGTGATCGTCCGCGACATCGAACGCCTCAAGGCCGCGCCGAGCGCCGACGTGCCCGGCCTCACGCTGAAGCTCGACAATCTCGTCGCGAGCATCGACGACTTCCCGCTGCTGTCGCAGCAGCGTCCGCCGCGTCCCGCGCCGATCGCGGCCGGCGAAGGCGGCGTGATCCCGCGGCTCGCGCGCGAAGCCTGGCAGGACATCAAGGAGCTGCTCCGCATCCGCGTGGCCGAGGGCCGTGACGTACCGCTGCTCGCGCCGGAGCAGGCCTACTTCGTCCGCGAGAACCTCAAGCTCAAGCTGCTCTCCGCACGCATCGCGCTGCTCGCCCGCGACGAACACGCCTTCCGCGAGGACATGAAGGTCGCCGCGAAATGGCTCGCGCAGTTCTTCGACACCAACGAGGAATCCGTCGCCGCCGCCCGCAAGCTGATGACGCAGTTCGGCGATGCCGAACTTGCGATCCGGTTGCCGGACATCGGCGAGAGTCTCCAGGCCGCACGCGCGTTCCACGGCGGACGCGGGGCACCGCGTTGATCCGGGGGTCGTCCGAATGAAGACCTTCCTCTGGGTGCTGGCGCTGTTCGCGATCGCCGTCGGCGTCGTCGTGGCTGCGCGCTACAACGCCGGCTACGTGCTGGTCGCGTTCTCGGGCTACAAGATCGAGCTGTCGCTCAACCTCGCCGCGACGCTGCTCGTGCT
>CAUJJX010000201.1 GCA_963205165.1 Pseudomonadota bacterium
GACGTGCAGCGCGAATGCCCGGGACTGCTCTGCGCGGTCCATGCACTTCGGGACGGTCGCCTGCACGGGCTCGCGGCACCGAGTCTCCCGACTACCTACACCCAGGCTCTCGAAGGCGTGCAGATCGGCGAGTCCGTGGGCTCTTGCGGCACGGCCTGCCATCGCGGCGAGCCGGTGATCGTGAGCGACATCGAGAACGATCCGCTGTGGCGCGACTACCGCGATCTCGCGCTCGCCCACGGACTGCGGGCGTGCTGGTCGATTCCGCTGAAGACCGCACGCGGTGATGTGCTCGGCAGCTTCGCCGCCTACTACCGCGTTGCGCGCGGACCGACCGAGCACGAAATGTCGGCGCTCCAGTCGGCTAAGCACATCGCGGCGATCGCGATCGAACGCGAGCAGGCCGCCGCCGCGATCGAGCGCGGACACGAGCAGTTGCAGATGATCCTCGACGCCCTGCCGATCATGATCGTCTACGTCGACATGGATCAGCGCTGCCGGTTCATCAACCAGGCGTACGAGAACTGGTTCGGCATCCGCCGCGAGGACGCCATCGGCCGGCAGACCCGCGAGATCGTCGGGGACGCGCTCTACGAACAACTGTGGCCGAAGCTTTCACGCGCACTCGAGGGCGAGGACGTCCGCTTCGAACGCGAGAGCGTCGACGCCCTCGGACGAACGCACTACCTCGACGTGCACTACCTGCCGCATTGCGATGCATCCGGCCGGATGATCGGCCACTTCGGGATCGTGAACGACATCACGGCGCGCAAGGAAAGCGAGCAGATGCTCCAGCACCTCGCGACGCACGACCAGCTCACGCAGCTCCCCAATCGCTCCCTGTTCGGCGAGCAACTGCAGATCGCACTGAGCCGCGCGCTGCGAAATGGTCACCGGCTCGCGGTGCTGTTCGTCGATCTCGACCGTTTCAAGAACGTCAACGACACGCTCGGCCACGGTGCCGGCGACCGGCTGCTGCACCTCGTCGCGGACCGCTTCCGCGCGACGGTCCGCGCGTCCGACACGGTCGCAAGGCTCGGCGGCGACGAGTTCGTCGTGCTGATGGACGAGGTCGACGACAACACCGAGGCGGCAGTCCTCGCGCAGAAGCTCATCCACGTGCTCACGGAACCCGTCTCGATCGACGGCCAGGATCTCTACGTGTCGGCGAGCATCGGCATCGCCGTCGCACCGGACGACGGCCGCGATCCCGCGACGATCCTGAAGAACGCCGACATCGCGATGTACCGCGCGAAACATCAGGGCCGCAACGGGTTCCAGTTTTTCTCGCCCGAGGCGACGGCTGCATCGCTCGAACACCTCCGGCTCGAAAGCGACCTGCGCAAGGCGCTCGAACGCAACGAGTTCGTGCTGTGCTTCCAGCCGATCCTCGACCTCGCGACCGGCGGCGTGGTCGGCGTCGAGACGCTGCTGCGCTGGCGCCATCCGGAGCTCGGCATGGTGCCGCCGGCCAGCTTCATAGGGCTCGCGGAAGAAACGGGGCTGATCGTCCCGATCGGGGCCTGGGTGCTCGAGGAAGCCTGCCGCCGCTTTGCGAACGAGCCGCTGTTCGCCGATCTCCGCGTGGCCGTCAACCTGTCGCCGCGCCAGTTCCGGGTGCGCGACCTGCACGAACAGATCGCGGACATCCTCGCGCGCACCGGGCTCGATCCCGCGCGCCTCGATCTCGAAGTCACCGAGAGCAGCATGATGGACAACCCCGAGGCCGCGACGCGCATCCTCCAGGGGCTGCGCGACACCGGCGTGCGCATCTCGATCGACGACTTCGGGACCGGCTATTCGTCGCTGTCGTTCCTGAAGCGCTTCCCGATCGACTGCCTCAAGGTCGACCAGTCGTTCGTGCGCGACGTCGTCGACGACGAGGACGCCGCCAGCATCGCCCGCGCCGTCATCGCGATGGGCCGCAGCCTGCGTCTCACGATCACGGCGGAAGGCGTCGAGACCGACGAGCAGTTCGCCTTCCTGCGCGACGAGTCCTGCCACAAGGCGCAGGGCTATCTCTTCAGCCGGCCGCTCGAGATCGACGCCCTGCGCGACTGGCTGGCGGCGCGCTGAGACCGTCGAACGCCTCGCGGCCGCGCGACGGCGTCGGCTAAAATCCGGTCTCGCAGGCGAACGAATTTACTCGCGCCGCAACGCCGGAGACCTCCATGCAGCAGTACCTCGACCTCATGCGGCACGTGCTCGATCACGGCACGCGCAAGTCCGACCGCACCGGCACCGGCACCCTCAGCATCTTCGGCGCGCAGATCCGCTTCAATCTCGCGGCGGGTTTCCCGATGGTGACCACGAAGAAGCTGCACCTGAAGTCGATCGTGCACGAGCTGCTGTGGTTCCTTAAGGGCGACACGAACATCCGCTACCTGAAGGAGAACGGCGTTTCCATCTGGGACGAATGGGCCGACGAACACGGCGACCTCGGCCCGGTGTACGGCCACCAGTGGCGTTCCTGGCCGACGCCCGACGGCGGCCATGTCGACCAGATCACGCAACTGCTCGCCGAGCTGCGCCGCAATCCGGATTCGCGCCGGCTGATCGTCTCGGCCTGGAACCCAGCCGACCTCCCGAAGATGGCGCTCTCGCCTTGCCACGCGCTGTTTCAGTTCTACGTGGCCGACGGCCGGCTGTCGTGCCAGCTCTACCAGCGCAGCGCCGACGTCTTCCTCGGCGTGCCGTTCAACATCGCGTCGTACGCGTTGCTTACGCTGATGGTCGCGCAGGTCTGCGATCTCGCGCCGGGCGAGTTCGTCCACACGTTCGGCGACACGCACCTGTACCTCAACCACCTCGACCAGGCCCGCGAACAGCTCGCCCGCGCACCGCGCGCGCTGCCGACGATGACGCTGAATCCGGAGGTGAAGGACCTCTTCGGATTCCGCTTCGAGGATTTCACGCTGACGGGCTACGACCCGATGCCGCACATCAAGGCCCCCGTTGCCGTCTGACGCCGCCATGACGAATCACACCGCGCGTCGCCCGCGCGTCTCCATCATCGTCGCGGTCGGCGCGAACGGCGTGATCGGCACGGACGGCCAGCTTCCGTGGCGGCTGCCGGAAGACCTGAAGCGCTTCCGCGCACTGACGATGGGTCACGCGATGGTGATGGGCCGCAAGACGTTCGACTCGATCGGACGCCCTTTGCCCGGTCGACGCTCGATCGTCGTGTCACGTCAGAGCGCATTGCACATCGAGGGCGCGACGGTGACGCCGTCGCTCGACGCCGCGATCGCGGCCGCCGGGGACGACCCCGAGATCTTCGTGATCGGCGGCGGCGAGATCTACGCAGCGAGCCTGCCGCTGGCCGACCGCCTGCTCGTCACCGAAGTGGACGCATCGCCCGCCGGCGACACGCATTTCCCGACAATCGACGCGACGGCCTGGCGGGAAATCTCGCGGGAACGCCACACCACCGACGACGGACTGGCTTACGCATTCGTCGACTACGAGCGCGCGACGCCGCGTTCATAGTTCGACACGGGCGGATCACCACGATCCGCCCGCCCCTGCATCACTGCCGCACGCAATCCACGTAGTAGCTGAGCTTGCCGTCTTCCGAGTGGTCGACGAGGCCGTGGATCTCGGTCTCGAAGCCCGGGAAGCGCGTGTTGAAGTGACGCGCGAACTGCAGGTACCGGACGATCGTCGCGTTGAAGCGCTCGCCGGGGATCAGCAGCGGGATGCCCGGCGGATACGGCGTGAGCAGCACGGCCGTGACGCGCCCTTCCAGCTCGTCCACCGGAACGCGATCGATCTCGCGGTGAGCCATCATCGCGAACGCGTCCGCCGGCTTCATCGCGGGTTCCATGTTCGACAGGTACATCTCGGTCGTGAGGCGGGCAATGTCGTTCGCGCGGTAGATGTCGTGGATCTGCGTGCAGAGATCGCGCAGCCCGACGCGCTCGTAGCGCGGATTCTTCGCAACGAATTCCGGCAGCACGCGCCACAGCGGCTGGTTGTTGTCGTAGTCGTCCTTGAACTGCTGCAGCTCGGTCACGAGGGTGTTCCAGCGCCCCTTCGTGATGCCGATCGTGAACATGATGAAGAACGAGTAGAGGCCGGTCTTCTCCACGATCACGCCGTGCTCGCCGAGGTACTTCGTCACGATCGCCGCGGGGATGCCGACGTCCGCGAAGTCGCCGTCGACGTCGAGGCCGGGCGTGATCACCGTCGCCTTGATCGGATCGAGCATGTTGAAGCCGGGTGCGATGTCGCCGAAGCCGTGCCAGCGATCGCGCGAGGTGAGCGTCCAGTCCTCGCGGGTGCCGATGCCTTCGGCCGCGAGGTAGTCCGGACCCCAGACCTTGAACCACCAGTCCGCGCCGAACTCCTCGTCGACCTTGCGCATCGCGCGGCGGAAGTCGAGCGCCTCGAGGATGGATTCCTCGACGAGTGCCGTGCCGCCGGGGGATTCCATCATCGCGGCCGCCACGTCGCACGAGGCGATGATCGCGTACTGCGGGCTCGTCGAGGTGTGCATCAGGAAGGCTTCGTTGAACACGTCGCGGTCGAGCTTCCGCTCCTCGGAATCCTGGACGAGGATCTGCGACGCCTGCGACAGGCCGGCCAGCAGCTTGTGCGTCGACTGCGTCGAAAAGATCATCGACTCCTTGCAGCGCGGGCGCTCGGAACCGATCGCGTGGTAGTCGCCGTAGAAATCGTGGAACGCGGCGTGCGGCAGCCACGCCTCGTCGAAGTGCAGCGTGTCGATGTGGCCGTCGAGCAGGGTCTTCAGCGTCTCGACGTTGTAGCTGATGCCGTCGTAGGTGCTCTGCGTGATCGTCAGGATGCGCGGCTTCCTGTTCTTGCCGAGGACGAGCGGGTTGTTCTCGATCTTCTTCCGGATGTTCTCGAGCTGGAACTCGTCGAGCGGGATCGGACCGATGATCCCGTAGTGGTTGCGCGTCGGCGTGAGGAACACCGGGATCGCGCCCGTCATCATGATCGCGTGCAGGATCGACTTGTGGCAGTTGCGGTCGACCACGACGACGTCGTCGGGCGCGACGGTCGAGTGCCAGACGATCTTGTTCGACGTCGACGTGCCGTTCGTCACGAAGAACAGGTGATCGGCGTTGAAGATCCGGGCCGCGTTGCGTTCGGACGCCGCGACCGGGCCCGTGTGGTCGAGCAGCGCGCCGAGTTCCTCGACGGCGTTGCAGACGTCCGCGCGCAGCAGGTTCTCGCCGAAGAACTGGTGGAACATCTGGCCCACCGGGCTCTTCAGGAAGGCGACACCGCCCGAGTGCCCCGGGCAGTGCCACGAGTACGAGCTGTCGGCCGCGTAGTGCGTGAGCGCGCGGAAGAACGGCGGCGCCAGCGAATCGAGGTAGGCCTTCGCCTCGCGCTGCACGTAGCGCGCGATGAACTCCGGGGTGTCCTCGAACATGTGGATGAAGCCGTGCAGCTCGCGCAGCACGTCGTTCGGGATGTGCCGCGACGTGCGCGTCTCGCCGTGCAGGAAGATCGGGATGTCGGTGTTGCGGAAGCGGATCTCGCCGACGAACTTCCGGAGGTCGGCGATGGCCTTGTCGGCGGCCTCGGGCGAGGAGAACTCCTCGTCGTCGATCGACAGGATGAACACCGACGCGCGCGACTGCTGCTGCGCGAACGACGAGAGGTCGCCGTAACTCGTCACGCCGAGCACTTCCATGCCCTCGGCCTCGATGGCCTTCGCGAGCGCGCGGATGCCGAGTCCGGAGGCGTTCTCGGCACGGAAGTCCTCATCGATGATGACGACGGGGAAGCGGTATTTCATCGGGTGATTCTCCTGCCGCGGGCGACGCGGCGGTCAGATTTTCGGCAGGGTGACACCGCTCTGGCCCTGGTACTTCCCGCCGCGGTCGCGGTAGGAGGTTTCGCAGACGTCGTCGGCATCGGATTCGAAGAACAGCACCTGGGCCACGCCCTCGTTCGCGTAGATCTTCGCGGGCAGCGGGGTGGTGTTGGAGAACTCGAGCGTCACGTAGCCCTCCCACTCGGGCTCGAACGGCGTGACGTTCACGATGATGCCGCAGCGCGCGTACGTGCTCTTGCCGAGGCAGACCGTGAGCACGTTCCGCGGGATCCGGAAGTACTCGACCGTGCGGGCGAGCGCGAACGAGTTCGGCGGGATGATGCAGTAGTCGGCCTTCACGTCGACGAACGACTTCGGGTCGAAGTTCTTCGGATCGACGATCGTCGAGTTGATGTTCGTGAACAGCTTGAATTCGTCCGAGCAGCGGATGTCGTAGCCGTAGCTCGACGTGCCGAACGACACGACGCGCTGACCGTTCACCTCCTTCACCTGGCGCGGCTCGAAGGGCTCGATCATGCGGTACTCGTCCGCCATGCGGCGGATCCAGCGGTCGGACTTGATGCTCATCGGACGAAGGGCTCCGGGACGTTGGGTGTCAGGCGACGGGTTCGGAGACGGTCGCGGCGGGGCGCGGATGCCGCACCGACAACCCCCGTCCTTCCTGCCCCGTACCCGGCACGCGGTTCATCTACGTTTTCTGGATCACGATCTTCGGGAACACGGTACTCGCATCCTTCGCGAGATCGGCGACCTTCACGGCGACGCGGCGCGCGATGTCGCGGTAGATCTGCGACGGACGGCTTTCCGGATCGGCCACGACCGTCGGCGTGCCGGCGTCGGCATGCTCGCGGATGCGGATGTCGAGCGGCAGGGAACCCAGCAGCGCGACGCCGTAGTCGGCCGCCATCTTCTCGCCGCCACCGGCACCGAATACATGCTCTTCATGACCGCAGTTCGTGCAGACGTGCATCCCCATGTTCTCGACGATACCGAGGATGGGCACGCTCACCTTCTCGAACATCTTCAGGCCCTTCCGGGCGTCGAGCAGCGCGATGTCCTGCGGGGTCGTCACGATGACTGCGCCGGTGACGGGCACCTTCTGCGCGAGCGTGAGCTGGATGTCGCCGGTACCCGGAGGCATGTCGACGATCAGGTAGTCGAGGTCCTTCCAGCGGGTGTCGCGGAGCAACTGCTCCAGCGCGCCGGTCGCCATGGGGCCGCGCCATGCGACGGCCTGCTCGGCGTCGATCAGGAAGCCGATCGACATGGCCTGGACGCCGTGATTCTCCATCGGCTCGATCGACTTGCCGTCCGGCGACTGCGGCTTCTTCCCCTGCAACCCGAGCAGCAGCGGCTGCGACGGACCGTAGATGTCGGCATCGAGGATCCCGACCTGCGCGCCCTCGGCGGCCAGCGCCAGCGCGAGGTTCACGGCGACGGTCGACTTGCCGACGCCGCCCTTGCCCGACGCGACGGCAATCACGTTGCGCACGCCCTCGATCAGCTTCACGCCGCGCTGGGTCTGGTGCGCGACGATCTTCATCGTGACGTTCACCTCGACCGAGCCCACTTCCGGGACTTCGCGCAGCGCGGCGGCGACGCGGTCACGCACCTCGCCCATGACGCTCTTCGCCGGATATCCGAGCTGGATGTCGACCAGGACCTTGTCGCCTTCGACGCGGATGTTCCGCGCTTCCTTGCCGGTCACGTAGTCGCGGCCGGTCCAGGGGTCAACGAGGCTCTGCAGTTTCGCGCGGATCGCGTCGACGGTCGCCGCCATGTGATCTACCTCTATGATTTAGCGTAAATTTTAAGGGCGCGGATTGTACACGCTTTGCTACAATCCGCGCCTTCCGAAATCAGGGCCGAGAACATGTCCCGCCGCCTGCTCGTCACGTCCGCGCTGCCCTACGCCAACGGCAGCATCCACTTCGGCCACCTCGTCGAATACATCCAGACCGACATCTGGGTCCGCTTCCAGAAGATGAGCGGCCACGAGGTTCACTACGTGTGCGCCGACGACACGCACGGGACGGCGATCATGCTCCGCGCCGAGAAGGAAGGCATCACGCCCGAACAGCTCATCGACCGGGTGTGGCGCGAGCACAAGCGCGACTTCGACGGATTCCTCGTCGGCTTCGACAACTACCACTCGACGCATTCCGACGAGACGCGAGCACTGTCCGAGGGCATCTACCGCGCGCTGAAGGGACGCGGGCTCATCGACATCCGCTCGGTGGAACAGTTCTACGACCCCGTGAAGTCGATGTTCCTTCCGGATCGCTTCATCAAGGGCGAATGCCCGAAGTGCGGTGCGAAGGACCAGTACGGCGACTCCTGCGAGGTCTGCGGCGCGACCTACACCCCGACCGACCTCAAGAATCCGTACTCGGTGGTCTCCGGCGCGGCGCCGGTCCGGAAGGCGTCGGACCACTACTTCTTCCGGCTGTCCGCCGACGAGTGCAAGCGCTTCCTGGAAGACTGGACCCAGCAGGGCGACCACCTCCAGGACGAAGCCCGCAACAAGATCCGCGAATGGTTCGACCAGGGCCTGAACGACTGGGACATCTCGCGCGACGCGCCGTACTTCGGCTTCGAGATTCCCGACGCGCCCGGCAAGTATTTCTACGTGTGGCTCGACGCACCGATCGGCTACCTCGGCAGCTTCCGCAATCTCGCGGCCCGCGGCGGCGTCGACTTCGACGCGTTCACGAAGCCCGGTGGCGACACCGAGATGGTGCACTTCATCGGCAAGGACATCCTGTACTTCCACGCGCTGTTCTGGCCCGCGATGCTCGAATACGCCGGCTACCGCACGCCGACGAAAGTGTTCGCGCACGGCTTCCTCACGGTCAACGGCGAGAAGATGTCGAAGAGCCGCGGCACGTTCATCACGGCCGGCAGCTACCTCGACCTCGGCCTCGATCCGGAGTGGCTGCGCTACTACTACGCCGCGAAGCTCGGCCCGACGATGGAAGACATCGACCTGAGCCTCGACGACTTCGTGGCGCGCGTGAACAGCGATCTCGTCGGCAAGTTCGTGAACATCGCGAGCCGCGCCGCGGGCTTCATCCACAAGCGCTTCGGCGGGAAGCTCTTCTCGAGCCGCTTCACCGAACGCTTCGAGTCCGAGCTGCCCGGCCTGCGCGAAGCCGCGGGGGTGATCGCCGCGCACTACGACGCCCGCGAATTCGGCAAGGCGCTGCGCGAGGTGATGGCGCTCGCCGACGTCGTGAACCAGTTCGTCGACAAGCACCAGCCCTGGGAACTCGCGAAGCACAACGACACCGAGCAGCTGCACTACGTCTGCTCGATCGTGCTCAACGCCTTCCGCCTGCTGACCATCTACCTGAAGCCGGTGCTGCCGGCCGTCGCGGCGCGCGCCGAGGCATTCCTGAATGTCGAGCCGCTCACGTGGGCCGACGCACAGACGCTCCTGCCGGCCGGCCACGCGATCCGCCCGTACGAACACCTCATGACGCGCGTCGACCAGAAGCAGATCGCCGCGCTCGTCGAAGCGAACCGCGAGAACCTCGCCCCCACCGCCGCGACGCACTCGCCGCAGCGGCATGCCCAGCACCAGGAGAACGCAGTGAACGAAGCCACGAAGCCCGAAACGGCGACCGCCGCAGCGACCGCGCCCGCCCCCGCCGCACCGGCGCCGGCGCCGGCCGAGGCCGCCACGCCGACGATCTCGATCGACGATTTCATGAAGGTCGACCTGCGCGTCGCGCGCGTCGCGCGGGCCGAACACGTCGAGGGCGCCGAGAAGCTCGTGAAGCTCACGCTCGACCTCGGCACCGAGACGCGCCAGGTCTTCGCGGGCATCAAGGCCCACTACGAGCCTTCGAAGATCGAGGGCCGGCTCGTCGTGATGGTCGCGAACCTCGCGCCGCGCAAGATGCGCTTCGGCGAATCGCAGGGCATGGTGCTCGCGGCGAGTGCGGACGGCAGCGGCGTGTTCCTGCTCGACGTCGACAGCGGCGCAGCGCCGGGGATGCGGGTCAAGTGACGGACGGCGTCAGGCGTCAGGCGTCAGGCGTTAGGCGTTAGGCGTTAGGCGTTAGGTCGCGCGCTTCGCGGCGACGGATGCAGAGGGCGTAGGTCGGAGTAGCGCGCAGCGCGTAATCCGACGCGGACGGTTGTGCGGGTGACGGCGTCGGATTACGCGACTTCGTCGCTAATCCGACCTACGCGAAGCAACCAGCGCCGATAACCAGCACTCCCCTCGCCCGCTCGCGGGAGAGGGGCCAGGGGAGAGGGCGCCCTTCGCCCTTCGCCCTTCGCCCTTCGCCCTTCGCCCTTCGCCCTTCGCCCTTCGCCTAAAGCCTAACGCCTAACGCCTAACGCCCGACGCCTAACGCCCGACGCCTGAAACCCGATGCCCGCACTTACCACCCTCCACCTCTCCATCCGCGGCCGCGTCCAGGGCGTCGGCTTCCGCGAGGGCATGAGCGACCAGGCGCTGCGCCTCGGCGTCACGGGATGGGTGCGCAACCGGCACGACGGCAGCGTCGAGGCGATCGTGCAGGGCACGCAGGCGCAGGTGGACGAACTCCTGCGCTGGGTACATCGCGGACCGCCGACCGCGATGGTGCTGCGCGTCGAGGTCGGCACCGCGGAAGGCCACTTCGATCGCTTCGAGCGCCGGCCCACTGCGTGACGGCTCTCGCGTGCGATGCAACGCGTAGAATCGGCCCGTCCCCAGCCACCTCAACTGCTCCATGGTCGGAATCCTCATCGTCGCGCACGGCACCCTCGGCGAGAGCCTGCTGCATTGCGCGAGTCATGTGATGGGCGGACGGCCACCGCAGCTGATGCAGATCGGCGTGAGCATCCACGACGATCCCGCGATGATCCTGCCGCAGGCACGTGAACTCCTGCGGCAGCTCGACGAGGGCACCGGGGTGCTGGTCCTGACCGACGTGTACGGCGCCACGCCCGGCAACATCGCGGCGCGGCTGCTCGTGCCCGGACGTGTCGAAGGCATCGCGGGTGTGAGCCTGCCGATGCTGGTCCGTGCCCTGACGTACCGCAACGAACCGCTCGAGACCGTCGTCGCGAAAGCGATTTCCGGCGGCGTCGAGGGCGTCCTCAAAATGCCACCGGCGATCGAACATGCAGCGACGTGAAGTCGACATCATCAACAAGCTCGGCCTGCACGCCCGCGCGTCGGCCAAGCTCACGCAACTGGCCGGACAGCATCAGTGCGAGGTCTGGCTGTCCCGCAACGGACGCCGCGTGAACGCGAAAAGCATCATGGGCGTGATGATGCTGGCCGCCGCCAAGGGCTCGAAGGTGGAACTCGAGACCGACGGTGCCGACGAGGCGGAGGCGATGGAAGCGCTCACGCGACTCATCGCCGACAAGTTCGGCGAAGCGGAGTGACGGCAGGCGCCGCGCGTCGGGCAGCGCCACCCGGACAACCGTGCCGGACTGAAGACGCCGCCTGCTGCTCGAGCCGTCGGCCGCTGGGAGCCGGACACCGGACGATCCGGGCCCGACCCTCGCGCCTGATGCCCGACGCCCGACGCCTGACGCCTGACGCCTGACGCCTGACGCCCAACGCCTAACGCCTAACGCCTAACGCCCAGAGCCTAAAACCAGATGTCCTTCACCCTCCACGGCATCGGCGTCTCCGGCGGCATCGCCATCGGCCACGCGCACCTCGTCTCGCACACGCAGCTCGAGGTGCCGCACATCGAGATCACGGCGAAGTCCGTCGTGCGCGAGCAGGAACGCTTCG
>CAUJJX010000202.1 GCA_963205165.1 Pseudomonadota bacterium
GACCTCAAGCCGCGCGACATCATGACCGCGCGGTCGGTCGACAACGCGATCAAGGTGCTGATGGCGCTGGGCGGTTCGACGAACGCGCTGATCCACGTGATCGCGCTCGCACGCCGCGCCGGCATCGAGCTCGATCTCGACCGCTTCGAGGAGATCGGCAAGCGCTCGCCCTACCTCGTGAACATGCGCCCCGCCGGCAAGTACCTCATGGAGGACTTCTACTACGCGGGCGGTCTCGTCGGCCTGCTCGAAGGCATGCGCGATCTGCTCGAGGTCGGCGAGATGACCTGCACCGGCCAGACGCTCGGCGACAACATCGCCGGCGCGCGCATCCACAACGACGACGTGATCAGGACACCCGCGGCGCCGATCCGTGCCGACGGCGGGCTCCTCGTGCTTCGCGGCAATCTCGCGCCGGACGGTGCAGTGCTGAAGGCCAACGCGGCCGATCCGAAGCTGCTCCAGCACGCCGGCCGCGCGATGGTCTTCGACGACTATAACGACATGGCCGCGCGCATCGATTCACCCGATCTCGATGTCGATGCCGACTCCGTGCTGGTCCTGCGGAACGCCGGCCCCCTTGGCGGCCCCGGCATGCCGGAGTGGGGCATGCTGCCGATCCCGAAGAAGCTGCTGCAGGCGGGCGTGCGCGACATGGTCCGGATCTCCGACGCCCGCATGAGCGGCACGAGCTACGGCACGTGCGTGCTGCACGTCGCACCGGAATCGTGGATCGGCGGTCCGCTGGCGCTCGTGAAGACGGGCGACATCATCGAACTCGACGTGCCGGCCCGCACGCTGACGCTCAAGGTGAGCGACGAGGAACTCGCGGCCCGCCGCGCCGCGTGGAAACCGAAGGCCCGCAAGTTCGAACGCGGCTACGGCGCGCTCTTCAGCCAGCACGTCTCGCAGGCCGACAAGGGCTGCGACTTCGACTTCCTCGAAGGCACGCAGCCGACGCCGGATCCGGAGATTCACTAAGGGTCGGTGCGCGGTGCCGGTGTCCCGTGATCGGGGCGCCGGCCGGTCCGTCACGCCGCATCGACCGGCGCCGGCCGCGGCAGATCACCGGCCGGCGCGCTTCCAGTCACCTGTCCGAGCTTGTGCTGCACGAAATCGATGTGCTGGCGCAGCAGATAGACCTGGTTCGCGAAGGAGAGCGGCGTATCCAGTTCGTTGACCTCCTGCTCGATCCAGTCGAGGCGTTCGCCGAAATCGCGCGTCTCGCCGTGCGTGAGCGTGCGGCGCATCTCGTTCTCGATGAACATCAGTTCGCCGTACCAGCGGTAGATCCGCCGGCGCACGTTCCACGCGTAGAGCGGCGGCAGCACGCGCACCAGCGGGAAGACGATCGCGAGCGCCGGGATCAGGAACACGAGCATCCGGTCGGCGAGGTTCGCGGCCCAGAACGGCAGGTAGCGCTGCAGGAAGGGCCGCCCCGACGTGTAGTAGCGGTGCGCGCTGTCCGACAGCGGAAACTCCGTGACGTGGGCCGCCGGGAATTCGGCCTCGTTGTGGAACAGGCCGATGCCCTCGTGCACTTCCGTCGCGGCCTGCATCAGCAGCATCTGGATGGCGGGGTGGAGGTCGGCACGGGCGAGGAGCTGCGTCTGCGCCGCGAGCAGCGTCACCGGCCGGTTCGGACGGTTCGCCGCCAGATCGTTCGATCCCTCGGGCAGCACGACCTTGCGCAGCGACGGGATGTGCTTCGTGTAGGCATCGGCCCGGCGACTGAAATCGACGAGCTGTGCGTCCGGGCTGTAGATGAGCGCCTTCAGGATCCCGGCCTCGGGCGGCTCGAACAGGAAGGCGCAGTGGACGCGGCCTTCGAGCAGTGCTTCCGCGGCCTCGATGCCGCCGATCTCGAGGGCCTTGAACTCGCGCTCGTCGATCCCGTTGGCCGCCAGCAGTGTCCGCACGAGGCGACGGGTGCCGGCGCCCTTCCCGCCGATCGCGATCGACTTTCCCTGCAGGCTGGGCAGGTCGTCGAGCGTCTTCGATCCGCGGCAGAACACCCACAGCGCCTCGTATCCGACGACACCGAGCGAGACGAGGTTCGGGGCTTCGTCCGTGTCGCCGATGCCGCCCCGGACGAAGGCGACATCCGCGGGCGTCTTCGCTTTCCCGTCGCGCAGCAGGCGGTAGTTCTCGCGGGCGCCGGCCGTCTTCAAGACGGTCACCTTCACGCGTTCCCGCGCGAGGATCTTCCCGTAGGCGTCACCGAAGGCCGCGTAGGCACTCCCCTCCGGTCCCCCCGCGAGCACCACGCGTTCGGGCAGCGACGGCTTCATGTAGGTCTGCGCGATCCAGAGGGCGATGCCGGTTGCGACCAGCAATGGCAGGCCGACGGTGGCCACGCCCTTCCAGGGAATGAGGCGAGCCCAGTTCAGGGGTTCGAAACGGAGCTTGCGGACGAACTTGCGCATGATCGAAGCGTGGAATCCCGTGAAGGTGTGGAGGGCGGGATGTGTCGCCGGCAGACGTTGCGCCCGCGGGCGGGCTGACGGAGCGGCCGGGAACGGGCGTCCGCTGGATTATCCGCCCCGGGCGGGGGGGCGCGACGGTGTCCGCTGAACGAACTGCGCGGCTGCGCGGTGCAGCGGACCGGAGAGGGATGGCGGGCGAACGCAGTCGACCGCCGGGTAGGTGAGCTGTCGTCGCCCGCCGACGACAGCGCATCGGCGCCGGCAACGGGCGATCGAATGTCGATCAGTCGCGGTGGTGCTTCTTCCAGCCCTTCTTCTTGCCGCGGCGATGGCCGGGCGGATGGTCGTCGTGATCGTCGTCTCTCACCCGGACCTCGCGGTGCACGACGCGCTCCTTCACGATGACCTTCTCGCGCGAGCCGCCGTCCGAGCCGATGGCCGCACCGGTCGCGCCACCGATCGCGCCGCCGATGGCCGCGCCTGCGGTGCCGCCGACCTTCGAGCCGACGGCGGCGCCGAGACCGCCACCGATGCCGCCGCCGATGACGGCGCCCTTGTCGACATCGCCCGCCGTGGCGGGCCCCGAAACTGCCACCGCCAGCAGGGCGGCGAGGAGCATGCCTGTCTTCATTGCAGATTCCCTTCGTGGTGCGGGCCACACGGCCCGCGGATCATCAGGCAAGACACGCACCCAACCCTGACGCGTCGAGGGATGTCCGAGCCGCGATGCACCGCCGGACGGCACCGGTTCCTATAATCGAAGCCCCATCAAGAACCGGACTGCCCCCATGACGACGCCCGCCATCAGCCGCTACCCCGTCCCCGCGCTCGACGACCTTCCGCAGGACATCCGCGACACGATGCTGAAGGTGCAGGAGAAGGCCGGCTTCATCCCGAATGTCTTCCTGACGCTCGCGCACCGGCCGGACGAGTTTCGCGCGTTCTTCGCGTACCACGACGCACTCATGCTGCGCGACTCCGGTCTCACGAAGGCGGAGCGCGAGATGATCGTCGTCGCCACGAGCGGCGCGAACCACTGCCAGTACTGCGTGATCTCGCACGGGGCCATCCTGCGGATCTACGCGAAGAACCCGCTCATCGCCGACCAGGTCGCGATCGATCATCCCAAGGCCGACATCACGCCGCGCCAGAAGGCGATGCTCGATTTCGCCGTGAAGCTCGCCCGCACGCCCGAGTCCATCGACGAGGATGACCGCGCCGAACTCACGGAACACGGGTTCTCGGACGAGGACATCTGGGACATCGGTGGCATCACGGCCTTCTTCGCGCTCTCGAACCGGATGGCACACCTGCTCGAGATGCGTGGCAACGACGAGTTCTATCTGATGGGTCGGATCCCGCCGGCGAAGAAGTAGCGGGTGCCACCCCGGATTCAGCCGTCGGGGCGGCTGCGGCGCGACGCCGTGCCGCAGCCCGCCGTACGACCGGACATCAGCGCAACCGGCGCCTGTCCGCGGCAGAGTCCGACGGACTCCCCCGCCGGCACCTGGCAAAGCTGAAATGATGGCCCGGACGGGAGGCGGCGACATGTTGTGCCGTCCATAGCGGATTTCGCGATGCGGTGTGTTGCGGAAGAGGCGTTCTCGGCGATAACTCGAAACCACCTGCGCCGGTCTTTCGGATATCGTTTCATCGGTCGTTCCGGGCGATCCCCGGAGCGTGTCGGACTGTACGGACCTGCCGGAAATGCCTGTTGTACACTCGGGAAGTCGCCGTGGCGCACCACAAGTGCGGCACGGCAGCGAACCCCACCCGGGGCGACACAAGCAGGTGTGTAAACATGGCAGCGTTGGCCGACAACGATACG
>CAUJJX010000203.1 GCA_963205165.1 Pseudomonadota bacterium
TCGCGTAATCCGACGCGGACGGTCGTGCGGGTGACGGCGTCGGATTACGCGCTGCGCGGTAATACGACCTACGAAAACCGGTCCAGCGCTCGCGGCTTCAGGCATCCCTCGCCAGCAAGCCAGCCAGCCGACCGGGCGGGCGACATCTCGTCGTCCCGCCCGCCCAACCCCCATCACGTCCCGAAGAACTCCTTCACCTTCGCCATCCACGACTTCGCGCGCGGGTTGTGCGACGAGCCGTCGCGCACGTTGATCGTCTCGAGTTCTTCCAGCAGCTCGCGCTGCCGCGCCGTGAGATTCACCGGCGTCTCGACGACGACGTGGCACAGCAGGTCGCCGTAGCTGTTCGAGCGCACGCCCTTGATGCCCTTGCCGCGCAGGCGGAACGCCTTGCCCGATTGCGTTTCCGCCGGGATCTTGATCTTCGCGGCGCCGTCGAGCGTCGGGATCTCGATCTCGCCGCCGAGGGCCGCCGTCGTGAAGCTGATCGGCATCTCGCAGTGGAGGTCGTTGTGGTCGCGCGTGAACACGGCGTGTTCGCGGATGTGGATCACGACGTAGAGGTCGCCGCTCGGGCCGCCGTTGACGCCGGCCTCGCCCTCGCCCGACAGGCGGATGCGATCGCCCTCGTCGACGCCCGCCGGGATCTTCACCGACAGCGTCTTCTGCTTCTTCGTGCGGCCCGCGCCGTTGCAGGTGCCGCAGGGGTCGGTCACGACCTTGCCGCTGCCGTGGCACTTCGGGCACGTCTGCTGGATCGAGAAGAATCCCTGCTGCATCCGCACCTGGCCGTGGCCGTTGCAGGTCGGGCAGGTCTTGGGCTGCGTGCCCGGCTTCGCGCCGCTGCCGTGGCAGGTCTCGCAGTCCTCCATCGTGGGGATGCGGATGCGCGTCTCGGTGCCGTGCGCCGCTTCTTCCAGCGACACCTCGAGGTTGTAGCGCAGGTCGGCGCCGCGATAGACGTTGCTGCGTCCGCCGCGTCCACCCCCGCCGCCAGCGCCGCCGAAGATCTCGCCGAAGATGTCGCCGAAGGCATCCGCGAAGCCGCCCTGGCCCGCGCCACCGGCGCCGCCGCCCATCGATGCATCGACGCCGGCGTGGCCGTACGCGTCGTATGCCGCGCGCTTCTGGCTGTCGGAGAGCATCTCGTAGGCTTCCTTCACCTCCTTGAATCGCGCCTCGGCATCCTTGTCGTCCGGATTGCGGTCCGGGTGGTGCTTCATCGCGAGCTTCCGGTACGACTTCTTGATCTCGTCGTCGGAGGCGTCCCGGTTCACGCCGAGAATTTCGTAGTAGTCCCGCTTTGCCATCGGTTCGGTTCCCAGCCACTCACGTCATGAAGGGCGCGGAGACGTGCTCCGCGCGGTGTCACTGAAACACAAAAGGGCACGGGGTCCGCGGACCCTGTGCCCCTCCGTGCGATCCGCGGGCGGATCCTTACTTGCGGTCCTTCACTTCCTCGAACTCGGCGTCGACGACATCGCCATCGTCGGCCTTCGAGCCGCCGCTGCCACCACCGGCCGCGGCTTCCGGACCGGCGCCACCGGCCTGACCGGCATCGGCGTACATCTTCTCGGCCAGCTTGTGCGACGCCTGCGACAGCGCCTGCGTCTTCGCCTCGATGTCGTCCTTGTCGTTGCCCTTCAGCGCCTCTTCGGCATCCTTCAGGGCGGCCTCGATCGCGGACTTCTCGGCGGCGTCGATCTTGTCGCCGTGCTCCGTGAGCGACTTCTTCACCTGGTGCGTCAGCGCGTCGAGCTGGTTGCGCGCGTCGACGACCTCGCGAAGCTTCTTGTCTTCTTCCGCGTTCAGCTCGGCGTCCTTCACCATGCGCTGGATCTCGGATTCCGACAGGCCGGAGCTCGCCTTGATCGTGATCTTGTTCTCCTTGCCGCTCGCCTTGTCGCGCGCCGAGACGTGCAGGATGCCGTTCGCGTCGATGTCGAACGTCACCTCGATCTGCGGCATGCCGCGCGGTGCCGCCGGGATGCCCTCGAGGTTGAATTCACCCAGCGACTTGTTGCCCGACGCCATCTCGCGCTCGCCCTGCAGCACCTTGATGGTCACGGCCGGCTGGTTGTCGTCGGCCGTCGAGAAGACCTGGTTCGCCTTCGTCGGGATCGTGGTGTTCTTCTGGATGAGCTTCGTCATCACGCCACCGAGCGTCTCGATGCCGAGCGAGAGCGGGGTCACGTCGAGCAGCAGCACATCCTTGACGTCGCCCTTCAGCACGCCGCCCTGGACCGCGGCGCCGACGGCCACGGCCTCGTCGGGGTTCACGTCCTTGCGGGGTTCCTGGCCGAAGAACTCCTTCACCTTGTCCTGCACCTTCGGCATGCGGGTCATGCCGCCGACCAGGATCACGTCGTCGATGTCGGACACCTTCACGCCGGCGTCCTTGATGGCGACGCGGCAGGGCTCGATCGACTTCTCGATCAGGTCTTCCACGAGGCTCTCGAACTTGGCGCGCGTGATCTTCAGCGCGAGGTGGCGCGGACCATTCGCGTCGGCCGTGATGTACGGCAGGTTGATCTCGGTCTGCGTGCCGGACGACAGCTCGATCTTGGCCTTCTCGGCCGCTTCCTTGAGGCGCTGCAGCGCGAGGACGTCCTTCGCGAGGTCGACGCCCTGGTCCTTCTTGAACTCGCCGATGACGTACTCGATCAGGCGGTGGTCGAAGTCCTCGCCGCCGAGGAAGGTGTCGCCGTTCGTCGCGAGCACCTCGAACTGCATCTCGCCGTCGACGTCCGCGATCTCGATGATCGACACGTCGAACGTGCCGCCGCCGAGGTCATAGACGGCGATCTTGCGGTCCTTGCCGCCGGCCTTGTCGAGGCCGAACGCGAGCGCCGCGGCGGTCGGCTCGTTGATGATCCGCTTGACGTCGAGACCGGCGATGCGGCCGGCGTCCTTCGTGGCCTGGCGCTGCGAGTCGTTGAAGTACGCCGGTACCGTGATGACGGCCTCGGTCACCGCTTCACCGAGGTAGTCCTCGGCGGCCTTCTTCATCTTCATGAGCACCTGCGCCGAGACTTCCGGCGGGGCGATCTTCTTGCCGCGCACCTCGACCCACGCGTCGCCGTTCGTGTTCTCGACGATGCCGTAGGGCATGAGCTTCAGGGCCTTCTGGACTTCGCCTTCCTTGAAGCGGCGGCCGATCAGGCGCTTGACGGCGTACAGCGTGTTGCGCGGGTTCGTGACGGCCTGCCGCTTGGCGGGGGCGCCGACGAGGATCTCCTCGTCGTCCGCGTAGGCGACGATGGACGGCGTCGTGCGCGCGCCCTCGGAGTTCTCGATCACCTTCGGCTGGCCGTTTTCCATGATGGCCACGCAGGAGTTGGTGGTGCCGAGGTCGATGCCGATGATCTTGGACATGAAGTGTTCTCGCAGAAGAGTTTGGGTTGACGCTTAGATTTGGGTCGCGGCGGGCGCTTTCAAGCGCCCTTCGCCTTGGCCACCGACACGAGCGCGGGACGCAGCACGCGGTCGTGGATCAGGTAGCCCTTCTGGAAGACCTGCAGCACGGTGTTGGCCGGCTGGTCGGATTCCACGGCGGTCATGGCCTGGTGGCGGTGCGGATCGAACTTCTCGCCGGCCGGGTTCACTTCGCGGATCGAGTGCTTCTCGAACACGGACGAGAGCTGGCGCAGCGTGATCTCGACGCCGCTCTTCATGCTCTCGACGGTGACGTTCTGCACGGCCAGCGCCGCCTCGAGGCTGTCGCGCACGGCGAGCAGTTCGGCCGAGAAGCCCTCGACGGCGAACTTGTGCGCCTTCGTCACCTCTTCCTGGCCGCGACGGCGGACGTTCTCGGTCTCGGCCTTCGCCCGGAGCCACGCGTCGTGGTGCTCGGCGGCGGCGAGCTCGGCCTTGCGGAGGAGTTCCTCGTGGCTCGGCATCACGTCCGGCTGGGGCGCCGCGGCGGCGTCGGCCGGGGTCTCGGGAGTCTGGTTATCCTGCTGATCTGCCATGGGTTTTCCGTTGATCGCCAATGTCGAATCCTCGCGACGTTGGGGCGACAGGGGGGATTTCAAGGGGCGGCATGCGAGATCGTGTGCCGCGCGGTCAGGCAATCGGGCGGCGAGCCCCTGCCATGTCGAGACCGGCAATGGCGGACCCTGCCGCGCGCACGTCGGGCGGACGCCGCGGGATCGGACTCGTCCCGGCCACCCGCGTCGCCGGGGCTGGCCGATGGCAGAACCCCGGAGCGCTGCCGCGATCGGCGGCGCCCCGAAGCCGGTCCGGGTCCTACGGCAACTGCTCCAGCATTTCCCGCACGGACTTCTTCAGGCGGGCCCTGTCGGCCGGGTAGGTCTCGCGCTTCTTCTCGATCAGGTCGTACAGGTCGAAGCTCAGCGCGAGGTACGTGTCGTCGCCGCCGCCGGTGTCCGACTTGTGCCGCGTGAGGCCGGCGGCGTAGCGCCCGTAGCGCACCATGAATCCGTAGCCCATGCCTTGCCGCGTGCTCGACGTGACCACGGCCGACACGCCGACCCAGCGGGAGTACTCGGGGTCGAGATAGCGGATCACGCCGATCGGTTCGATCAGCAGGCTGCCTTCCAGATCGGCCTTCGCGCGGCTGCGCGTGTTGATCTCCAGCCCGACGCTCGGACGCATG
>CAUJJX010000204.1 GCA_963205165.1 Pseudomonadota bacterium
ACCCGGAGGGAATGAACCTCTCGGCGCGCATGGCGGCGTTGTCCTCCTGGCCCGGACGTCCAGTCCGGGCGGCGTCGTCCGCCTTGCCCTGCACGCCGAGAGGTTCATTCGCACTGGCATCCGTAGTGTTAACAGGCCCTATAGCAGTGAGGGAGGCGCGAGTGTCGGGCGGGGGTGGGGGCGCGTCAATCCGCGGTGACGGCGGCGTCCCGGCGATGCAGACGGCGCGCCGCGACACGCGTGGCGCAGGCACCTGCGGCGGTCGAGATCCTGCTGCCGGATGCTCCGCAGACGACGTCTGCAGCGATGTCGCGGCGGACGCCCCGGTGCGCCTTGCGAGCCCCGCCGTCCATCGGCCGACATGCGCATGCCCTCCGGCCATGTGCTCCGCCGGCGCGGACGCGTTAGCATCGTCCGCACTGCATGCCATCCGGGAGTCCGCCATGACCACGCCGAACGACGGCCACACCGACACGTCCGCGGGCGGTTCCGCCCGGAAGAGTCGCGAGATCCGCGTCGGTCTCGTGATGTACGGCGGCGTGTCGCTCACGACGTACACGAACGGCGTCGCGCGCGAGTTCCACGATGCCGTGCGCGGGCGCGGCGTCTACGCGCTCGTGAAGGCGCTCACCGATTCGGACTTCGTCGTCGACGTGATGAGCGGGACGTCGGCCGGCGGCATCAACGGCGTGCTGCTGAGCTACTGCCTCGCGAACGGCTACGAGTTCGGGCAGTTCGAGCAGCTCTGGCGCGAGCGCGGGTCGTTGATGGATCTAGTCGTGCCGGCCGGCAACCTCGAGGGGACGCATTCGCTGCTCGACGGCGACTACTTCCTCGGCCAGCTCCAGGAGGCGCTGAACCGTGCGAAGGCGCCGCGCGATCCGTCGCGGTCGTCCCGCGCATCGCTCGACGCCGAGCCGTCGGTCATCAGCGAGATCGACCTGTTCGTCACCGCGACCGATGCGCGCGGCCGCATCTACACGTGGTTCGACGACGCGGGCCACGCCGTCGACGTGAAGGACCACCGCGCCGTCTTCAAGCTGAAGTACCGCGCCGACCGCTACGCCGACGCGGCCGCGGCCGGCACGCCGCGCTACACCGACTTCGGGCCGGACGACAGCGATGCCCTCGCGAAGCTCGCGCGATCGACGGCGAGCTTCCCCGTGGCGTTCGCGCCGTCGCGCGTCGAGGATTCGAAGGTCGACGCGACGCTGCGCAAGTGGGGCAACCTGCACCCGACCGACATGATCGATTTCCTCGACGGTGGCGTGCTCGACAACAAGCCGTTCACGTACACGCTCGACGCGATCTTCTTCCGCCACGCCGACCGCGACGTGAAGCGCGTGCTGTTCTACATCGAACCCGATCCGGAGCGCCTCGCGGAAGGCGACGAGGCGTGGCGCAGGCTGAAATCGCATCCGCCGGTGACGGCGTTCGAGGCCGCGGTGAAGGGGCTGAGCGGCATCCCGGCGTACGAGAGCATCGCGGAAGACCTGCGCATGCTCACGCGGCACAACGAGGCCGTGACGCGCCGGAAGCAGATTCACGAGATGCTGACGTCCGCCGACGTGCTGGCGTGTCCGCCGATGATCGCCAAGCTGCATCGCCGGCTGCGGCTCGCGATGCTCTCGGACCGCGTGCTGCACGGACTGCTGACGGATCGCGGTCACGACCGGCTCTTCGCGGACCCCGCGGAGCGCAAGGCGATCGCGTCGATGGCGCAGGGCTTCTGGGCATTCTTCGACGGCGACCTGCCGTTCGCGAAGCAGGTGATGCGTCGCTACGACATCTACTACCGCCTGCGCCGCATGTTCCATCTGCTCTACCAGCCGGATGCCGAGGATCGCGGACAACCCTGGTACCGCGCACTCGTCGCGCTCGTCGACCTCCACGAGATCGTGCGCTGGGGCATGGAATCCGTGATCGATGCGTGCACGGCGTCGCTGTTCGAATCGTCGAAGACCGGCGGTGGCCCCGTCGTGCGCCAGCCCGACGATCTCTGGTTCGAGGCGCAGGCCGTGCTCGATCACTTTCTCCGCGTCGTGCATCCCGGAGTCGTGCGCGCCCGCGAGGCCGTGATCGATTCCATCGGACGCGCCGACGGCGCTGCAGCGCTGGGCGCATCCGTGAAGGAACTCCGCGAGCTGGTGAAGTCGGTCATGGCGGACGCCGGGAGTGCGGATTTCATCCGCCGGGTGCGCGCGGCGTCGGCACCGGTCGACAGCGCGCCGCGGCACGCACTCGCCGAACTCGACGCGGCGCTGCGCGGGGTGCTGCGTGCGGCGCTGGCGACGGGCCGCCCCGGTTCCGTGCAACGCCTGAAGGACGCCCACCGTGCGTTCCGCTGCCTCGATGCGCTCGAACTCGTCGAGGCCGGGCACTCGCGCCTGCCCAGTCGCGACGTCATCCGTACCGTCCGGCTGTCGCCGTACGACGCATTCGCACGGTCCTGCGGGTACTCGCACGCGGTGAATCCCGCCGACAAGATCGCGGGCGATTCGCTCTTCCACTTCGGTGGATTCGTGAAGCGTGCGTGGCGGTCGAACGACATCATGTGGGGCCGCATCGACGGCGCCGCGCAGCTCCTGGCGGACTTCGCGGACGAGGGCGGCGAGCGCGTCGCGAAGGTGCTGTCCGACGACCGGACGCGGCAGCGGCTCGCCGATCGCATCACGGCCGTCGGCGGCGCGCTCGAACCCGGCAAGCTGTTCGCGCAGGGCACATGGGACGACCTCTCCGTCGGCGCCGGCGGCCCCGCGCTCGAGAGCTGGCTCACCGACCTGCTGAGCGACAACGCCGACGTCCGCGCCGGGGCCGTCGCGCGCTGGAACGACGGCCTGAAGCTGCTCGCGCTCGCGCACCACCGGACGATCGCCGCGGGGTCCGCCGAGACCGTCCTCCTCGATCAGCTCGCCGAAGAGATGGAGTGGGGCGGTCGCGTCGGTTCGCGGCTGTGGCGCTGGTTCCGCGGCGTGAGCGGCGACACGTCGCTGCCCGTGAAGCTCATGTACGCGCGGCAGGTCGTCCGCGGCGATCTCGAGGACATGGGGTTGCGCCCGGAGACCGACGTCGGCAGCCCGTTCCAGTGGCGCGTCGAACGCGTCGACCGGCTCGACGCGGCCATCCAGGACCGCCTCAACGTCGGCAGCCAGTCGATGTCGCAGGCGCTCACCACGAGCACGATGACGGCGCTCGCCAGCCGGATCACGCAGGCGGGGCTGCACGCGTTCTCGAACAGTGCCGGCGAATCCGCGCGCAAGGTGCGCAGCCACAGCCTGTTCCTCTGGGCGGATCGGGCATGTCGCGCGGCGCCGGTGCTCGTGTCGCGCAGCCTGCTCGGGACGATGCTGCGCGGCGCGCTGATCGTCTTCGTGCCGACGGCGCTGGTGGCCATCTCGTACGGTGAATCGCCGCCCGGATTCTGGAAGGGCGCGATCACCGCGGCGGCGGTCCTCGTGGGGTTGTCGATCTTCGTGCGCCTCGTGCCGCGCTGGCTGTTCTCGTTCGCGCTGTCGCTGCTGCTGTTCGGATCCGCGTGGATCGCGCTGTGCGCGGTCGGATGTCCGTGGGACGGCGTGTGCGCGCCGTTGAAGGATGTCCCGGCGCGGGCGCTGTCGTTCGTGCGCACGAAGCTGGATGCGATACCGCCGGTGCGGCCGGCTGCGCCGGATGCGGGGACGGTGCAGGGCTCCGGCCGGTGATCGGCGCCTGACGGCCGGCGGTCGGTCGGCGCTCCGCGACCGCGATGCGATGCCGCATTGTGGTGTCGCCGACGATCGCGCCCGGGTCCGGGCGATCGTTGGGGCGGAGATGCAGCGCCGCGATGTCGCGTCGTCGTGCGCCGGAAGATTCCGCCTCGCCGCCGCAGCCGCGATAATCCCGCTCCTCCCCGGTCCGTCGCGTCGCGCGGCGGACCCCGCGCAACCCGTTCCACCGAGCCGTCCATGCCCCTCCTGCCCGATCCCCGTCCCCGTGCCGCATCGCCGGCCGACCATCCCCTCGCCGCGCGGCTCGACGCCGTGCTCGCGGCGAACGACGCCGGCGACGGCGGACGCGCCGAGGCCGGTCTCGCGAAGCTCCTGCGCCGCATGCTCGCGTCCGGCGAGGACCCCGCGGTCGATGCGCTGATCGGCCGGGTCGGCGATCCGGCGGCGCGCGTGCTGATCCGTGCGCTCGACACCGCGATCCACGGCGGCGACGAAGACGCGCCCGGCAGCCTCGTCGCCCGCGTCTTCCTGCTGCCCGTCGTGTTCATCACGGCGGGTCGTGCGCCCGCGGAAGTGTCCGGCGCGCTGCCCGATGCCGCGCACCTCGCGGGGCTCATGCGCCGCGCCGGCGCGCTCGGCCCGGTCGAGAACTTCGGACTCGGCAATGCGCTCGCCGGCATCGACGCGGCGCGCGCGCTGTCGCCCGTCGCGCTGCATCGCTTCGCCCACGACATCGGCAATGCAGGCGCCGCGGAACTGCTCGCGCCAGAGCCCATCGCGCTGACGTCAGCGGACGAGACGGCACACCTGCGCTTCCTCGCCGGCGTCTCGCTGACGGCGGCGGATGCGCCGACCGTCCTCGAAACGGCGGGCACCGTCGGACGCTGGGGCATCGCGGTGTCGCAGGCGATGCACGAACAGCTGGCCGTCGAAGGCCTGTCGCTG
>CAUJJX010000205.1 GCA_963205165.1 Pseudomonadota bacterium
GCCGCGGCGAGCCGTTCGTCGACCCCGTCGCCGGGCAGCACGACGCCGAATCCCCGGGCCCACAGGGCATCGCCGGAAATCAGGATGCGTTCGGCCTCGCACCAGAACATCAGCGCGCCCATGTCGTGGCCAGGTGCGGCGATCGCCTGCCAGTCGAATCCGCCGAGGGCCAGCATGTCGCCGGGGCGGATCACGGCGTCGAAGGTGAAGCGCTCCGCGACCTGCCCCGCGAAGTCCAGCCACAGCGCATCGGTGTCCCAGCGGGCGATGGCGTCGGCCTCACCCTCCGGCACGTGGATGGGGCACCCGAATGCACGCTGCACGGCGGCGTTCCCGCCCATGTGGTCGGAGTGGCAGTGCGTGTTCAGGAGCCGATGCAGCGGACGTCCGTCGAGCGCCTCGCGGACACGCCGCAGCGTTTCGTCGATTCCCGAGACGTGGCCGGCGTCGATGAGGACGTTCTCGTCCGGCCCCAGGAACAGGATGTGGTTGGCGTTGAGCCAGTCGCGGACGAGGACGTGGAGGGTGGCAGGGAGCATCGGGGGGGCGATAGGCGTCAGGCGTCAGGCATTAGGCATTAGGCATTGGGCGTCAGGCATTAGGCGAAAGGCGAAAGGCGCCCTCTCCCCCGGCCCCTCTCCCGCGAGCGGGCGAGGGGAGGTCTCGTGATCGGCGCAGGTCGCTTCGGGTTGGTCGTATGGGCGGCGTAGCCGCTAATCCGACGCCGTCGCTCGCACGATCGTCCGCGTCGGATTACGCGCTCGGCGCTGATCCGTCGCCGCTGCCCCGCCAATCCGACGGGACTGCTCACCCCCCAGTCATTCCAGCGCAAGCTGGAATCCAGTGCTGCGGTGGCCGGTGCGATGTCCGCTGCTGGACCCCAGCGTTCGCTGGGGTGACGGCATTGGCTATCCCCGGCACGGAAGACCCCGCGGGCAGCGTCGCTCCGCGATGCGATGCGAACAACGCCGGCCTTGACTCGGATCACGGCATCTACGCGAATGCCACATCGGTCGACTCGGACCACGGTATCCACGCACCGGACGCGCGTCCGACCCGCGAACGTCACGCACCCGACGAACCCTCAGGGCCGCAGCGTCTCCAGCCCCTTCCAGTCGAACTCGATGCCGTGGCCGGGACGGTCCGGGGCGATCGCCTTGCCGTCCTCGATGACGAGCGGGTTGGCGATGTAGCGGTCGAGGCCGAAGCCGTGCGCCTCGAGGTAGCTGCGGTTCGGACACGCCGCGAGCAGGTGCACGGTCACGTCGTGCGCGCCGTGCGACGTCACCGGCAGGTTGTACGTCTCGGCGAGCCGGGCGATCTTCATGAAGCCGGTGACGCCGCCGCAGACCGTGACGTCCGGTTCGGGGAAGGTCACGCCGCCCGCGTGGATCATCTGCTGGAACTCGTGGACGGTATGGAAGTTCTCGCCGGTCGCGATCGGGAGGCCGCCTTCGCGGACGATGCGCGCGTGGCCCAGCACGTCGTCCGGGATCGTCGGTTCTTCCAGCCACGTGAGCTGGCTTGGCTGGAACGCGCGGGCCGCGCGGATCGCCTCGTCGGCGCTCCAGCGCATGTTCGCGTCGACCATCAGCGGGAAATCCGGGCCGAGGTGCGCGCGCATCGCCTGCACGCGTGCCACGTCTTCCGAGAGGCGCGGGCGACCGACCTTCATCTTGATCGCGCGGAAGCCCTTCGCGAGGTTGTCGTCGGTCTGCGCGAGGAGCTTCTCGAGCGGGAACCAGAGGTCGATCCCGCCGGCGTAGCACGGCACCTTCGGATCGTAGCCGCCGAGCAGCGACCACAGCGGCACGCCGAAGCGCTTCGCCTTGAGGTCCCAGAGGGCCATGTCGATCGCGGCGATGGCCATCGTCGCGGCACCGCCGCGTCCGCCGTAGTGGATGCGCCACCACATCTTCTGCCAGGCGGCCTCGATCATGTCGGCACGGTCGCCGATGAGCACCGGCACGAGGTCGTGCTCGATGGTCGCGTGGATCGCGCGGCCGTTCGTGCCGACGGTGTACGTGTAGCCGACGCCTTCGACGCCCTCGCTGTCGCGCACGCGCGCCGTGACGAGTTCGAAGGCCGTCATCTCGCCGTGCGTGCTGTCGGTCAGCGTGACGGGCAGGGGGATGCGGTAGATGTCGGTCTGGATGGACTGGATCGTGGTCGGGTTCATGGTCGTCAGGGGATGAGGTTCAGCGGCCGCCGGAGACGTCGAGGATCGCGCCGTGCGTGAACGACGCCTTGTCGGAGATGAGCCAGATTGCCGCTTCGGCAATCTCGTCGGGCAGGCCGAGGCGGCCGAGCGGCGTGGCCGCGGCGACGCGGCGGCCGAGTTCGTCGCCGCCGATGTCGGCCAGGATGTCGGTCTGCGTCGTGCCCGGGCGGAGGCAGTTCACGCGGATGCCTTCCGGGCCGACCTCCTTTGCGAGGCCGACCGTGAAACTGTCGACGGCGCCCTTCGATGCGGCGTACGCGACCATCCCGGACATGCCGCCGTAGCGCGCCGCGATCGAGCCGACGTTGACGATCGCGCCGCCGCGTCCACCGTGCTTGCGGGCCATCCGCCGGACGGCCTCGCCGCAGCACCAGAAGAGGCTGTAGGCGTTCACGTCGAAGACGCGCGCGAGGTCGGATTCGTCCATGTCCTCGACGGCCTCGAGCGGCCCGGTGATCCCGGCGTTGTTGATGAGCGCGGTCACGGTGCCGAGTTCGCGGTCGACAGTCTCGAACATGCGCTTCGCCTCGGCACGCTTGCCGACGTCGGCCTGCACGGCGATGGCCTTGCCGCCGGCCGCGTGGATGTCGGCGACGACGCGTTCGGCGGCATCCTGGTTGGCGGCGTAGTTGACGCACACGGCGTAACCCTCGCGGGCGCCGAGGCGCGCAATGGCGGCGCCGATGCCGCGACCTGCGCCGGTGACGATGAGAACCTTGTCCATGTGTTTCCTCCGTGGGCGCGGCGTCGTGGCGTCGCGCGTTGTCGTGGTGGCCCCGTCGCGATCAGCGGACGGGGCGGGGTGGATGACTTGCGGTGGCGGGCGGGGGCGCCGCGCCGGTCACGGGCGATT
>CAUJJX010000206.1 GCA_963205165.1 Pseudomonadota bacterium
TCGGTATCCGGCATTCCTCATCCCGTCACCCCAGCGAACGCTGGGGTCCAGCAGCGGGCATCGCGACTGCCACCGCCGGACTGGATTCCAGCTTGCGCTGGAATGACGGGGGTGAGCAGTCCGGTGGGTCGGGTCAGCGCGCAGGTCGGATAGCGCGCAGCGCGGTATCCGACGTGGACGATGGTGCGGGCGCCGGGGCCCTCCCCCCGGCCCCTCTTCCGCGTGCGGGAGAGGGGCCGGGGGGAGAAGGCGCTTTCGCCCCTCCGTCAAACCTGCGCCAGCTTCACCGCCAGCGACTGCCGGATCCGCCCGAGCTGGTGTTCGCGGATCGTCGACGCCGCGTAGCCCTCCTCGGCCGTGATCATCCGGAACTGGATCTCCTCGCCGGGCCGCACCTGCGCCATCACCGGCAGGTCGACGCTGGCCACGACCGCGATGATCGGATACCCACCCGTCGTCTGGTGATCGGCCATCAGCACGATCGGCTGGCCGCCCGGCGGCACCTGCACGGCGCCCATCACGACGGATTCGGACAGCACGTCGTGACTGCGCCGCGCCTCGAGCGCCGTGCCTTCGAGGCGATAGCCCATGCGGTCGGAGTCGAGCGCGACCTTGTAGAGACCCTGCGTCAGCGCCTCGCGCACGGCCACCGGAAACGCCTGCCAGTGCCGGCCCGCGAGGATCCGGACGGGTTGCGGCGACACGCGGTAAGGCATGCGCGCGCGGCTCACCGACCAGTTGGGGAACGCGATGCCGTGGTGACTGCGCGACAGGAGCCGCACCCAGCGGATCGTCTGCGCCTCGTGCTCGCGCCGCGGGAACAGCACGTCGCCCTTCTTCAGCGCCCGACCGAGGTAACCGCCGTAGCCGCCCATCAGCGCCGTCGACCGGCTGCCGAGCACGGGCTCGATGGCGAAGCCGCCGGAGATCGCGACGTACGCGCGGCAGCCGATCGCGGGCCGGCCGAACACGACGCGCGCACCCGACGGCACGCGGATCGGGCGATACCACGGCAGCGGCTGGCGATCGACGGATCCGCCCATGTTCGCGCCGCAGATGGCGATCACGGCGTCTTCGGTGAAGCGCAGCGTGGGACCGTTCAGCGTGAGTTCGAGCGTCGCCTCGTGTTCGTCGTTGCCGACGAGCAGGTTGGCGAGACGGTGCGAGATCTCGTCCATCGCACCGTTCACCGGCACGCCGAGGTGCTGCATGCCGGTGCGGCCGAGATCCTGGAGGGTCGTCTGCAGACCCGCGCGTTCGACTTCGATGCTCATCGGGCACCTGCCTTCGTCCGGGCGTACTCGGCCGCGTCGATCGCGACGAAGCGCACGTGATCGCCCGCACGGAGCACGGTGGGAGACGCGATGTCGTCGACGCGGAACAGCGCCTTCGGCGTGCGGCCGATGACCTGCCAGCCGCCCGGGGAATCCATCGGATACACGGCCGTCTGGTCGCCGCCGATGCCGACGCTGCCCGTCACGACGCGCTTGCGGGGCGTGTCGCGGCGCGGCGTCGCGAGCTTGCGATCGAGGCCGGAGAGATAGCCGAATCCCGGCACGAAGCCGAGCATCGCGACCTCGTAGGTCGGGGTCGTGTGCAGCCGGACCAGCTCGTCGGTCGTGATGCGGCAATGCTTCGCGACGACCTCGATATCCTCGCCGAACTCGCCGCCGTAACAGACGGGAATCTCGATCGTGCGCACGCGCCGCTTCGAGATCTCGGGGGTCTTCGCGATTGCGCCCGCGATCGCCTCGCGCATCGCATCGAGCGGGTTCGCGACGTGGTAGTGCGCCATCGCCGCGATCGGATCGAAGTGCACGGTGACGACGGCGTACGCGGGCACGACGTCGGTCACGCAGGGCAGCGGATGCGCGAGCAGGTGCTCGGCGACATTGCGCACGCGTGCGATGACGGCCGCGGTCTGCGTGCGCCCGAATTCGACGACGAGGGCGCGATCGCCGAGCGCGAAGATCTGCGGCGGCGTGGTTTCGGTTTCTGCCAAACGGCCTCCTAGGCCTGTGACCTGTCGATGCCCGCGCGGCCGGATGCGGCACGCGGGTCGACGGATTCGAATCGCGCGAGCACACGCTCGCGGTATTTCACGTCGATGCGGGCACCGGGCACATCGATGCGGGCATCAGGCCTGGCTGCCGCGATCCGCAGTTCGAGCGCATGCAGCTTGCGCAGCGCTGCCGCGCGAGCGGTGTCGTCGCACGCTTCGGCCACCGACCGCGACGCGTCGTGCCGCTCGCGGCGCAGCTCGACCTCGGGCGGGACGAAGCCGGCGTTCTTCAGGATGCGGTTCGCCATCCGGACGTCGTCCGGGACGAGTGGCGGTTCGTCGAGATCGAGCGGACGACCGGCGCCCGGCAGCGCATCGAACGCGCCGCGGACCTGCGCCTCGCGGATGCGCTGTTCGGCGAGCAGGTCGAGGACGATCATCGGTCCCAGCCGGGGAAGTGCCGCGCGAGCCGGCGCAGCGCGCCCGGCCACACGATCTGGCCGAAGCGGCCCTGCGTGCCGATGCGCGCCTGTTCCATCGCGGTCCCGATGATGTCCTGCCCGATGGTGAGGAGCCGGCCGCCGGCCTGCGCCGCGATCTGGATCTCGCACGCGCGCTGCAGCGTGTACATGTAGAGGTAGGCATCCGCGATCGACGGCCCGACGGTGAGCAGTCCGTGATTGCGCAGGATGAAGTACGTGTGGTCGCCGAGGTCGCGCACGAGGCGCGGCTGCTCGTCGGCGCGCAGCGCGACGCCTTCGTAGTCGTGATAGCCGATCGACGACAGCGGGAAGATCGACTGCTGCGACACCGGCAGGAGTCCGTCGGCCTGGGCCGACACCGCGACACCCGCGACGGTGTGCGTGTGGAGCACGCACTGCACGTCGTGACGCGCCGCGTGGATCGCACCGTGGATCGTGAAGCCGGCCGGATTGATGCCGAAGGGCGTGGGCAGCACGACGCGTCCGTCGAGGTCGATCTTCACGAGGCTGGACGCCGTGATCTCCTCGAACATCGCGCCGTACGGATTGATCAGGAAGTGCTCTTCCGCACCGGGCACGCGGGCCGAGATGTGCGTGAACGCGAGGTCGTCCCAGCCGTGCAGCGCGACGAGCCGGTAGCACGCCGCGAGGTCGCACCGGACCTGCCATTCATCGGGGCTCACGCGGTTGCGCACGTCGAGTGCGTCGATGTCGGCTGCCATGTCCATCGGGGTCCGTCTCCGTCGTCGGGGGTGCGGTCGATGATAGCGGCTGGGGCCTGTTCACACTATGGATGCCGGTGCGAACGAACGTCCCCCACGGCGCGCTGTCGCGGCCCCGACGCCGCACGCATAATCCGGCCACCCCACCGAGGAGAACCCGACATGACGAAGTTGCCGAACCTCGCGCGCCGCGCGGTGCTCGCCCTGCTCACCGCCGCTGCACTGCCCCTCGGCGCGGCGCCGCTGCCGCCGGCCATCCCCGAAACCGTCGGGCTGTCGACGACGCGGCTCGCGCAGATCGACGCGACGGTGAAGCGCTGGATCGACAAGCGGGAGATCCCGGGCTCGATCGTGATGGTCGCGCGCCGTGGCCGCCTCGCGTACGTGAACATCCAGGGCTTCCGCGACAGCGCGACGCGCGAACCGCTCCGCGAGGACGCCATCTTCCGGCTCTACTCGATGACGAAGCCGATCGTCAGCGTCGCCGCGCTGTCGCTCATGGAGGAAGGCCGGCTGTCGCTCGACGAACCCGTGTCGAAGTACATCCCCGAGTTCAAGTCGATGTCGGTCGGCACCGAGACCTTCGATCCGAAGACCGGCACGCAGAGTTTCCAGACCGTACCCGCGAAGCGCCAGATCACCGTCCAGGACCTCATGCGCCACACGTCGGGCCTCACGTACGGTCCGCCGCTGTCGACGCGAACGCACATCCACCGCATGTACAAGGAGGCCGGCATCTGGTCGCAGGACTGGCTGCTCGCCGATTTCGTGAAGGCACTCGCGAAGCTGCCGCTCGTTGCCGAACCCGGCACGACTTGGGAGTACGGCCACTCCACGGACGTCCTCGGGCGCGTCGTGGAAGTCGCCGCCGGCAAGACACTCGATCTCGTCGTCCAGGAGCGCGTGCTGAACCCGCTCGGCATGACCGACACGCACTTCTCGCTGCCGGCCGACAAGCACGCCCGGATCACGCAGCCGCAGCCGGATCCGTACACGGGCGTGACGCCCGACCTCCTCGACTTCACGAAGCCGCAGACCTTCTTCGCGGGCGGCCACGGTCTCGCGGGCACGGCCGGCGACTACATGCGCTTCGTGCAGATGCTCGTGAACG
>CAUJJX010000207.1 GCA_963205165.1 Pseudomonadota bacterium
TCGATCATCGAGATCACGCCCGACGGCCGCATCCTCGGTCGCGCACCGGGCGAGGCGATCGTCACCGCGATCCACCGGATGGCCGAGTCGCGGATCCTGGTGAAGGTCGATGCGCCGCGCACCGGACCGGTGACGGTCGGCGCCGACGGCGGCGTCGTTGCCGGTGACGGCGGCCTGACCGTCGCGGTCGCACCCGGCGCGCTGGCCGGCAACACGACGGTGTCGATCGCATCGGCGGACCCCGCCACGTTCGGCATCCCGCTGCCGCCCGCCGACCAGGGCTGGACCTTCGGCGGCGCCTTCCATCTCGACGTCGGCGACGATCCGATGGCGGTCGCGGCGCAGCTCGCGATCCCGACGGGACTCGCGGCCGGCACGCAGGTGATCTTCTATCGCGTCATCGACGTGCCCGCGCCGGACGGTTCGATGACGCGCGGCTGGCTCGAGACCGAGAGCGGCGTCGTCGACGCGAACGGCATCGCGCGCACCGCGTCGCCGCCCTACCCGGGGATCACCGGCAGCGGTGACTACGTCGCGCTCGGCATCACGCCGGGGCAGATCGTCCGCGCGAACATCACGCTGGAAGACATCGCGAACGTCAGCTGGGGATTCTTCCAGGCGGCGCAGGCGATGCGTCCGCTGATGAGCTTCTCGCCGATCCTCGGCGTGACGATGTGGGCGGCGGCGTCGGCGGCCGCCATGAGCGTCCTGTCGTTCCCGCCGGGTCAGCACACGGTGACGGTGCGGGCGCTCTCGCCGACCGGACAGGTGTTCGACTCGGTCATCAACCGCGTGGAAGTGCGCGAGGGGGCGACGCTGTCGCTGCGCTCCGGCATCGTCGCCGACTTCGATCCGGCACAGACGCGTCCGCAGATGAAGGCACCGGCCGGGCAGCCCGTCGCCGAGGTGAGCCTCGTCGACGTGGGCAGCGGCCTCGAGCCGATCCTCACGATCCGCGGGTCCAAGCTGCTGTGGGCGCCGACGGGCGCACCGGCCATCACCGGTCACGTGCTCGGTACCGAGAACGACGACGTGAAGGTCGTGTTCCGGGCGGGCGGTCGCGAAGTGGCGAGCGCCACCGTGATCGAGAGTTCCGGCAGCGGCGACGCGCAGGTGATCCGGGTACGCGTGCCGCCGACCATCGCGATCGGCACCGTGACGTTCGAGGTGAAGCGCACCGGCTACACGCTGATGACGCGTCCCGACGGCACGCCGCTCTGGATGCCCTTCACGACCGAGTCGAGCGACGCGATGCGCATCGAGCCGGCCGCGCAGTACGTCTTCGCGGCGGGTGGCGGTGCCGACAACGTGCTCGCCATCTCGATGAAGGACGGTGCGGGCTACCAGGCGAACGAGATCGTCGCCCGCATTCCCGTCGGTGACGAACAGTCGGAGATTCCGTGGGTCATGCCCGACGGGTCGCTGGGCACGAAGGTCGATGTGGGCGTGCCGAACGTGCCGCGCGCCGTCGCCGTCACCGGCGACAACACGCGCGCCTACGTCACGCTGCGCGGCATCCGCGCGAACGGCGAGGGGACGGGCATCGCGGTCGTCGATGCGATGACGCTCCAGCAGATCGACGCCGTGCGCGACGTCGACACGCAGCCCTGGACCGAAGGCATCCAGTACATCGAGCTGAATGCCGTGGGCACCCGCCCGTTCTGGCTCGCCGTCGACGACGTGCAGAAGCTGCTCTACGTCGGCGACGAGGGCTACTACAACACCCCGACGGGCGAGATGCCCACGGGCGGCCGGCTCTACGTCGTCGACATCGATCCGTCGTCCGAGACGTACCACCAGCACATCGGGACCCTCACGACGCTGGACGGCGGGGTCGAGCGCGCGAAGGAAGGGTTCCGCGGCATGGTGATGGCGTCCGGCGGACAACTGCTCCTGACGGCACCGGACAACAAGTGGCAGCCCGGCGATCCGGACCGGAGGACGGTCGTCAAGCCAGGCAAGGTGCTCGTCGTCGACGTGCGCAACATGCGCGAGCAGCTGCTGACACGCACGAGCGTGCTGTTCGACCAGATCATCGACGCGGGCCCCGAGCCCTACGGCATCGCGGCGACGGGCGACCCCGACAAGATGATCTTCACGAACCGCAGCTTCGACGGCGACATCGACAGCCCGTCGCCCCGCCCCGGCGGCATCGGCCTGCTGACCCGCACGGAAGGCAGCCGCACGTGGGACACGCACTACCTCGACCTCACGCTCGGCTCGACGATCGACGCGCTCGACGTGAACAGCGCGCAGGGCGTCGTCGTCACGCAGGACCTCAAGTACGCGTTCGTCACCGGCTTCAACCGCTTCTTCCAGGGCGTGCCGTCGAGCGACCCGGACGTCTCGCGGCGCGATCCGGCCGGCGGCAACGTCGGCATCATCCGCGACCCGTTCGGCATCTTCCCGTCGATGGCGGGCAAGAAGGGGCTCGTCGCCGCGACGCGCCAGATCCCCTGGTCCAACCCGGACAACCTCACGTTGTCGTCCGACGGCGGCACGCTGTTCGTCGCGTACACGGGCCTCGGGCAGGTGGCGGCCTACAGCGTCACCGCGCTGATCGACGCCGTCGAGATGGTGCTGGCGCTGCCGCCCGAGAACTGGCCCGAGGGGCATCCGAATTTCCAGGCGCCGCTGTCGTTCTACAACGCCATCAACAATTTCACGTACGACGAGGACGGCATCGTCCGCTACTCGACGAGCCCGACGACGGGCGACCCGATCATCGATTCCGTCACGGGGCTGCAGCTCGAGACCGCGTTCGGTGTGCCGATGTACCGGGCGACGAACGGCATCCTGCTCTTCGCGCCCAACACCGCGATCGACGTGAAGGCCGACTACCGCATGCCGATCGACCGGGGGACGACGACCTTCGCGAACTTCGATCCGGCGCGCGCACCGATCAGCGGCGGCATCCTCGTGCGCGGCCTCGCGGCGCAGCAGAGCGTGATCGAACTCCTCGGGCCGGCGCCGTCCAGCACGACCGCGGTCGTCACGGCCCCGATCGAGACCGACGACGTCACCCCGACCTTCGAATGGAAGATCGGCGGGCGGCCGCTCTCGACGAAGGTCTACATCAGCGCGTTCCCGGCGGGTGACGGCCTGTTCCCGTCCGACACGCCGACGGCCGATCGCGCGAAGTACTTCGGCGGCGACATGAACCGCAACCGGATCTACTCCGGCACGTTCGAGCCGCCGGCGTCCGGCGACATCTTCAGCTTCGACCTGCCCGACGAGTTCGCGCTGACGCGCGGCAACACGTACTACTTCGGCGTCGAGCTGGAGTTGCCCGACGGTCGCGTCGAGCACCGCTCGAATGCGTTCAAGGTGAAGGCGCTCGAAGTCACGGGCGACCAGTTCGCGAGCGTCGTGCTGATCACGCACGGCTGGCAGATGCCGTTCATGAACGGCGGCGGCACGATCGACGCCGCGCCCGATTTCACCGAAGCCGCGAAGGGCATCGCCCGCGCGACCGGCGGACTCGCCGCGAGCTACGACCCGGCCACCGGCCAGTGGCTGGACATCGCCACCGGCGCCGTCGCGAACTTCGTGTCCTTCGGCGGCAAGCCGGTCTTCCTGATCGGCGACTGGTCGAAGGAAGCCGCGATCAGCGACTCCGGCTTCTCGGAGGGCGCTGCCGACGCGATGTTCGGCAGCCTCGCGCATCTGCTCACCGCAGACGCCGCCGCGACAACCTTCCGTGCTTCGCCGTGGCACCTGATCGGCTTCTCCCGCGGGACGTCCGTCACGGGCGAGATCGCGCAGCGCCTCGGCACGTACTTCCCGACCGGCACGAACGGTCCCGCGCAGCTCCAGGTCACGATGCTCGATCCGCACGACTTCGCTCAGAAGTCGCTCGACGTCCCGATCGCGGCATGGCTGCCGATCCTCGCGGGCGGCGGCGTGGCGGGTACCGGTCTGGCCGCGCTGCTGGCAGGGCTGCCGCCCGGCGTGGCGGCCGCGGCAGCGGGCGTGGCCGCGCCGTTCTTCGCGGGAACCGCGTCGATGCTCGCGCAGTACGCCGTGCTCACGGGCAACGGCACGATCCACTACGGCGACTTCAAGGATCCGGAGATCCAGCGCTGGGCCAACGTCACCTTCTTCGACAACTACTACCAGCGCGTCGCGAATCCGACGGGCATCGGCTTCACGCCGAACGGTCGCGCGATCCCCGGGGCGGACATCAACCTCGATCTCACGGGGCGCTCGGGCTTCACGCGTGACGACATGCTGCTCGGCTTCGGTGTGGGCTCGACGCACATGCGGGTGAAGTCGTGGTACGCCGGCACGGCCTTGCTCGACCTCGGGACCTTCCCGTCGCCGCAGGCTGCGACCATCGCGCCCGACACGATCTGGCGACGCGGTGTCGACCGCTTCGCGACGCCGCAGAGCCCGTTCGCCGAGAGTCTCGGCGGTGCCGGCGAAACCGCGTTCAACGCCATGCTGTCCGGCTTCGACAAGGTCTACGTGCCCTGGTACCGCGCGCACGAATCCGAGACGAGCGGCGCCAGACCGCCGGCGAGCGTCGACACGGCGTCGTGGGAAGGCGTCGGCGCGGGCTGGTTCTACTCGGTCCTCGGCGGCGGGGATGCGTTCCGGCCGACGGCGAACACGGGCCTCGACGTCGGTACCGACAACACGCGCTACGGCGGCTGGGACGCCCCGGTGCCGACGGTGTTCAACGGCAATTTCCAGGCGAGCATCCGGCCGTGGTTCGGACGCTTCCCGGTGCCGATCCCGGTGCTCGCGGCGCAGAGCTGGCTCGAGGTGCCGGGCTGGTCGTTCCAGGGCGGCAGCGGCGGGACCACGCAGGGTCTCGGGCTCGAGGCGAGCCTGCGCGAGGAAGCGATCGGCGAGGTGCAGGCGAAGTTCGAGGCGCGCATCAAGCAGATGTTCGCGACGAACGACATCGCATCCGTCCCGGGCACGGTGATCGACCGGCTCGTGCTGCGCGCGGATCGCGTGACCGAGATCTTCGGCAACAGCGCCAGAACGCTCATCGAACGCACGATCGATCTCGGCACGCGCGCCGCGACCGATCTCCGGACGAACGGCGTGAACGGTCTGAGCACGCTCCTGGGCGAGCTCGCCGACTTCGGTGTCCGGACGGTCGACACGTACATCGACACGGCCTTCGATCTCGGCGGCATGCTGATCGACGACATGAAGCGCGGTGCGCAGCGCATCGCGACGTTCGTGACCGGCATGGCGCAGGCCTTCACCGAGGCGACCATCGCGACGGTGCGCAGCATCGTCTCGCACGGCGGCATCGACACCGCCGCGATCGACGCCATCGCGACGACCTTCCAGAACCGCGTGTCGTCGCTCGTGCCCGGCGGACGGCTGCAGATCGGCGGCCAGATGGTCGACGCGCTGCAGGTCGATGTCTCCGGTTCCGGCGACCGGGTGCGCTCGCTCGCGACACGGATCCACACGGCGATCGCCACGCTGTCGTCCCTTCCCGCGAACTTCGTGGCCGACGTCGTCGCGGGCGTTGGCGTCGTGCGCGATGCGCTCGGCACGCTCGTGTCGCGCATGGAGAACCTCGTCACCGGCGTGAGCACCGGCACCATCGGCCTGTCGGACCTGCTGGGCATGGCGACGAGCGGCTTCTCGCTGCTGCTGAGCGACGCGCGCGGCATCGCGACCGAGTTCGCCTCGTCCGCGCTGGACCTCGGCAACACGATCATCCACGACGTCATCGGTGTCGTGAGCAAGCTCGCGAACGTCTCGGGTTCCGTGACGCGTCACGTCCTCGAGACGCTCGGACTGTTCGACGAGGTGCAGGAAGTCGTCGGCACCGGAACCGCGGTCGCCGGGTCCGTCGCCGACCAGTTGCGCAACGTCGCGCACACCGTCGCCGACAAGCTGGCGGAGCGGCTCGCGGCCGTGAAGCTCGGCTCGCTCGTCCGGTCGGAACTCGTCGGTGCGTCCGCGGTGTTCCCGCCCGAGGCGGCGATGTCCGTCGTGAACTCGATCCAGGCGACGTTCGTCGACTGGAGCTTCCAGCTCGATGCGGGCGGCACGACCGAGCTGACGCACAACCGGGCGTTCGTGCCGGAGGAGGCCACGGAGATCCTGTTCCGGCTGACGGTCACCGATCCGGATCCGGGCATGTGGCTGAAGGTGTCGTTCGTCGGCATCGACGGGACCGAGTCGGTCGTGATGCAGCGGACGCTCGACACGCAACTCGTCGAGGCACAGGTGCACGCCGATTTCACCGCCGGGATCGCCGGGAAGACGGGCACCTGGAGGTTCGAGCTGGTGGGCACCGGGTCGACGAAAGTCGAGCTGGACGACATCCAGCTGGGTGGCGGGCTCGGGATCATCGAGTCGAGCGGTGACAGCGACGACGGCATCGTGTTCTTCCAGGACGACACCGACACGACGCCCGACCGGCCGGTCTACGTGCCGCTCGGCGAAGGCTCGTCGGTCGATCCATCACCCGCACCGGGCGCGCCCGTGCCGCCGGCGATCCCGCCGGTCGTCACGCCGTACATCGATGACATCGAGTACCAGTTCGGCGTGAACGAGCACACGTTCACCGTGACCAACCGGAGCACCCGGGCCACGACGGTCGATGTGGTCGTCGCACCCAACTGGTTCCTCGTCTACCTGCCCGAGGGTGGCGGCACGCCCGTGCCGGCCAACGCATACGAGCTGACGCCAGTCGCGACGCTGTCCCTCGCGGCCGGCGAGACGAAGACGGTGAAGTTCCGCGCCGAGCTGAACCGGCAGGCGGCTTCCCAGCTGAGCGGTGAAAGCGACTGGCTGATGCGCGCGCCCGTCATGTTCCGCCAGGCGGGACTCGGGACGGCCACCAAGGACGCTTACCACTTCGCGGACTTCGGCGACTTCGACCGCGACGACGGTTTCCTCCAGTTCGCGGACACCGTCGAAGGCGGAACCCGGACACGTCTGATCCGCAACGACACGCCGATCCGCCTCGAAACCGGCACCGAATGGGATGCCGACAGCTTCACGATCTCCCAGGCGACGGGTCGCCATCTCGAGATCGAATTCGAGGCCGCCGACGTCGGCGCACAGCCCGTGGACAGCCAGCTCGAGTTCTGGCTTGGCGACGAGCATCTCGGCACCTCGATCCTGGAGGCTCGCACCGTCGCGCCGAAGGTGCTCGTGGTCGACATGGCGGACCTCGGGTCGATGCTCGCGGACCTCTGGCAGGCGCTGCGCGACTTCCAGACGTCCGCGACGTCCGTGCCGCCGATGCTCGTCGGCACGCCGGAGCCGCGGGTCGCACTTCCCGGCGGCGGGTTCCAGACGACGAACGGACTCGTCGATCTGCCGCCGTACGAGGCATTCCTGCAGGCGTTCTCGAACTTCGCCGTCGCGAGACCGATGTTCGAGCAAGGTGTGATGGACGCGATCCGCGACGTCTACGGTGACTTCATGAACGGCGGCCGTTTCGGCGAATCGCTGACGGTCGTCGACGGGAGCGGGGCGACCATGGAGGCGATGTGGTCCCGCGACGGTCGGATCGATCCCGTCACGGGTCGTGTCGTTCACGACGTGCTGGGCGAGGCCGAGCTCGATCTGGCGATCCGGGATCTCTTCGGCGCGAACGGCATCTACGCCGGTTCGCTCCAGCCGGGGTCGCGACCCGGCGGCGGGCTCGTCGATCAGTGGGAGATCCGTCGGGACCGCTCCGCGGCCGGCCAGCAGTTCCGGCTGGATGCGGCCCTCAACATCGACGACCCGAACTATCCGGACGATCAGCGGGGCGCGCTGTACCTCGACGCGATCGTGCGGTTCGCGGGTGGTCGGGTGGACCAGACCGACAACACGATCCGGATGTCGAACGCCTGGGACTTCGGTCGGGCCGTCGGCTGGACGATCGCGCACGAGTTCGCGCATCTGATCGGACTCGTCGACGAGTACGTGCTGACCGCCGACACGGCCTACACGAACTTCGCGAGCGGGTGGCCGAACAGCTTCCTGACGAACGCCTATGCGCTTTCGTCGACGGCGCAGCAGCAGCGGCTGATGGCGCTCGCGTTCGACAGCGCAGAGGCCAGCAGCGTCCTGTTCGCGGGCAATCTCCGGCCGGGGATGCAGTCGCTCCTCGAATACGAGCGGACGCTGCTGCTGCTCGAGACGTTCAACTACCCGGACCGCTACACCGCGTACCTCGCGGTGCCCGAGGGCGCCGGCACCGATTCCGGCGTGGCGGACCCCGCCGGGACCACGTCCGCAGCTGTCGCTGCGGCGCCATCGACGCCCGGGCCCCTCGCGAATGGCGACTTCGCGATCGGTCCGGACAGCGCTGGCTTCTCGTGGACGGTCGGCGGCGCGGCCCGTGTCGAGAACGGCGTCGGCGTGCTCGACGAGACCGGCGACACGATGGCGCGGTTCCGCCAGACGTTCGCTGTTCCGGTGGGTGCGCGGACGCTGTCGTTCACGATCCTCGATGCCGACTTCGATGCGTCCGGCAGCGGTCCGAACGATGCGTTCGA
>CAUJJX010000208.1 GCA_963205165.1 Pseudomonadota bacterium
GCGGGCCTCAATCACGAGGAGGTCGAGACGCTGATGGCGCTGATCCGCCGCCTGCGCGACACGCTGCATCTGACGGTGCTGCTCGTCGAGCATCACATGAGCCTCGTGATGCGCGTGTCCGACCAGGTCGTCGCGCTCGACTTCGGACGCAAGATCGCCGACGGCACGCCCGACGTCGTCCGCGGGAATCCCGAGGTGATCCGCGCGTATCTCGGCACGGCGGCGTGATGGCGGCACTCCTCGAGGTCGCCGATCTCCACGCGGGCTACGGTCCGACCGACGTGCTCCACGGCGTGAGCTTCGCGGTGAACCAGGGCGGCATCACGACCGTCCTCGGCGCGAACGGTGCCGGCAAGACGACGCTGCTGCGCGCCGTCTGCGGACTCATCCGCCGACGCGGCAGCGTGACGTTCGGTGGCGCCCCCATCGGGACCCGGTCGACGGAAGACATCGTCCGGCTGGGCCTCGCGCACGTGCCCGACGGCCGCGGGACCTTCGTGCTGCTGTCGGCCGAAGAGAACCTCCGCGTCGGCGCGATCACGCGCGGCGATCGCAAGGGCGTCGCCGCCGACATGGAGCGCATGTACGGCTACTTTCCGCGACTGCGCGAGCGCCGCCAGCAGCAGGCCGGCACGTTGTCCGGCGGCGAGCAGCAGATGCTCGCGATCGCGCGGGCGCTGATGCTGCGGCCGAAGCTCCTCGTGCTCGACGAACCCTCGTTCGGACTCGCGCCGCTGATCGTCCAGGACATCTTCTCGATCATGCGCACCGTGAACCGCGAGGAGGGCGTGAGCATCCTGCTCGTCGAGCAGAACGCGAAGCTCGCACTCGATCTCGCCGACACGGCGTACCTGCTCGAGACGGGCAGTGTCGTGATGGGCGGACCGGCGGCGCAGCTCCGCGACGACGAGACGGTGCGGAAGGCGTATCTGGGGTACTGATCGCGCGGAACGATCGCGGCCGCGGCGAGCAGGTCAGGAAATGCAGGACACGTCCGGGGACCACCGGACCGACGACGACCAACACGCTGGAGGGGGAACGATGTCGACCGACTACGAACGCCACGACGCGCTCGCGCTGGCAGCGCTGATACGCACGCGTGCCGTCTCGCCGCGCGAGCTGCTAGCCGCGGCGCTCGCCCGTCTCGATGCGTGCAACGCGAAGCTCGGTGCCGTCTGCGCCGATCACCGCGACCTCGCGATCGCGGGGCTCCGCGACGTGCCGGTCGACGGTGCACTGGCCGGCGTGCCCTTCCTGCTGAAGGACCTCCACGCGACGTTCACCGGCACCGTCACCGGCAACGGGTCCGCGTTCTTCCGCGACAACGTCGCCACGCACGACAGCGAACTCGTGAAGCGCTATCGCCGCGCCGGGCTCGTCGTGTTCGGCAAGACCGCGACACCGGAATTCGGACTCACCGTCACGACCGAACCCGCCATCGGCGCGCCGACGCGCAATCCGTGGAACCTGGCCTTCACGGCCGGCGGGTCGAGCGGCGGCAGCGCGGCGGCCGTCGCGGCGGGCATCGTGCCGGTCGCGCACGCGAGCGACGGCGGCGGCTCGATCCGGATCCCCGCGTCGTGCTGCGGACTCTTCGGACTGAAGCCGACGCGCGGTCGCAACCCCGCCGGTCCGGATCGCGGTGAAGGCTGGGCCGGCATGTCGACGGAGCACGTCGTCTCGCGGTCCGTCCGCGACAGCGCGGCCTGCCTCGACGCGACGGCCGGTCCGGACGTCGGTGCGCCGTACGCCGCACCCCCACCCGCGCGGCCGTTCCTCGACGAGGTCGGCGCGGACCCCGGCCGCCTGCGTATCGGACTGCTGCTGACCACGCACGACGGCAGCCCGCTGCATCCGGAATGCGAACGCGCGGCCCGCGACGCGGCGCTGCTCGCCGAATCCCTCGGGCACCACGTCGAGCAGGTCGTGCCCGCGTTCCTCGACGAGCAGTTCGCCGACGCCTTCCGGACGATCATCGGCGGCAACGTCGCGATGGCGATCCGGCGGCACGCGCAGCGGATGGGCAAGGTGGCGACCGCCGCCGACTTCGAGACGCTCACGTGGCTGCTCGCGGGGATGGGCGCGCAGCGCACGGCGGCCGACTACGCGGATGCCGTCCGGGTGATCCATCTCGTGGGGCGGCGCGTCGGCGCGTTCTTCGAGACGCACGACGTGCTGCTCTCGCCGACGCTGCCCGATCCGCCGCAGCCGCTCGGTCATTTCCGGATGACCACCGACACGCCGGAACTCGAGGGGCCGAAGGTCGCGCGCGCCACGATGTTCACGTCGATGTTCAACGCGAGCGGCCATCCGGCCGCGTCGCTGCCGCTCCACCGGACCCCGGACGGACTCCCGGTCGGCGTGCAGATCGCGGGGCGCTACGGCGACGAGGCGACGCTCATCCGGCTCGCCGCGCAGTTCGAGGTCGCGAAGCCGTGGTTCGACCGGCGGCCGGCGGCATGAGCGCGCGCGTGGAACCGGACTGAACCCGATGGACGCCTTCCTCCACCAGCTTCTCTCCGGCCTCGCGACCGGCGGCATCTACGCGAGCATGGCGCTCGCGCTGGTGATGATTTACCAGTCGACGCACCACATCAATTTCGCGCAGGGCGAGATGGCGATGTTCTCGACCTACCTCGCGTGGACGCTCGTCGACGCCGGCGTGTCGTACTGGATCGCCTTCGTCGCGACGCTCGCGATCTCGTTCGTCGCCGGCGTCGTCATCGAGCGGATCATCGTGCGGCCCGTCGAGCACGCGCCGGTGCTGTCCGTCGTGATCGTGTTCATCGCGCTGCTCGTGATCCTCAACAGCGTCGCGGGCTGGGTGTACTCGTACACGATCAAGAGCTTCCCGAGCCCGTTCACCTGGACCGGCCTGAAGAATCCGTACCTCTCGCCGCACGAGATCGGGACGATCGGCGTGACGCTCGCCGTGCTCGTCGCGCTGTATCTCTTCTTCCGCTTCACGTCGCTGGGTCTCGCGATGCGGGCCGCCGCGCAGAACCCGGTGTCGAGCCGCCTCGCCGGCATCCGGGTCGGCTGGATGCTCGCGCTCGGCTGGGGCCTCGCCGCTGCCATCGGCGCGATCGCCGGGATGATGATCGCGCCGGTCGTCTACCTCGATCCGAACATGATGGGCGGCGTGATGCTCTACGCGTTCGCGGCGGCGCTGCTCGGCGGCATCGACAACCCGTTCGGTGCCGTGATCGGCGGCTTCGTCGTCGGCGTCGTCGAGAACCTGGCAGGTGCCTACTTAGTCGGCACCGAGTTGAAGCTGACGGTGGCGCTGGTGCTGATCGTGGGCGTGCTGCTGTTCCGGCCGTCCGGGTTGTTCGGGCGGCGGTATGTGGTGAGGGTTTGATACTGCAGGCGTCAGGCGTCAGGCGTCAGGCGTCAGGCGTCAGGCGTCAGGCGTCAGGCGTCAGGCGATGGGCGTCAGGCGAAAGGCGTCAGGCGTCAGGCGATGGGCGATGGGCGGTAGGCGTAGTTCACACGCATCGTGGAGTGACGATGCCAGACGGATCTTCGTCACCGGGCAAAGCTCATTCCGTCACCCCAGCGAACGCTGGGGTCCAGCAGCGGACATCGCGACTGCCACCGCCGGACTGGATTCCAGCTTGCGCTGGAATGACGGAGGTGCGCAGTTCCGTAGTCGGATCAGCGCGCAGCGCGTAATCCGACGCGGTTGATCGCACGACCTTCCGTGTCGGATGACGCGACTTCGTCGCTGATCCGACCTGCGTGAAGGCAACCGCATGACGCATGGCACGACAACGAATGACACGAGGGGGAGGGTGATGACCGAGGGGATGCACACCGGCTGGCGCGTGATCGGCGTGGTGCTGTTCGTCGCAGCACTGGCCGCGCTGCCGGTCTTTCTCTCGGACTACCGGACCTTCCAGTTCAC
>CAUJJX010000209.1 GCA_963205165.1 Pseudomonadota bacterium
GCGACGCAGAAGCTGCTCGCGCGGCTCGGCATGCGCGTCGACCAGCTCGACGTCGTGGAACTCAACGAGGCGTTCGCGGCGCAGGGTCTCGCGGTGCTGCGCGATCTCGGCATCGCGGACGATGATCCGCGGGTGAATCCGAACGGCGGTGCGATCGCGCTGGGTCATCCGCTCGGGATGAGCGGCGCGCGGCTCGTCACGACGGCGGCGCACGAACTCGTCGCGACGCAGGGGCGCTTCGCGCTCACGACGATGTGCATCGGCGTCGGGCAGGGCATCGCGGCGGTGATCGAACGGGTTTGACGGAGGGGATCTGCGCGGGATGCCGTCATTCCAGCGCAAGCTGGAATCCAGTCCGGCGATGGCTGTCGCGATGGCCGTTGCCGGACCCCAGCGTTCGCTGGGGTGACGGGTCGGGGAGGCGTTGCGCGCTCGGGGCGCCGATCAACGACGCGACGTCGGTCGACCTCCCGTCAGTCCAGCGAACGCTGGAATCCAGTGCGGCGGTGGCTGGTGCGACGGCCGTTGCCGGACCCCAGCGTGCGCTGGGGTGACGGGTCGGGGTCCTTCGGTCTCCCGCCGTTCCAGCGCAAGCTGGAATCCAGTGTGACGGTGGTCGATCAGACCGGCGCCGGGAGATCCCACTCCCAGGCTTCGCCTTCGTCGTCCTCCGGGTGACGCACGCGGCCCACGAGCCGGAAGCCGAGCTTGCGCAGGACCTTCGTCGACGGGGTCTCCTCGGGGAGGGTCATCGCCAGGACGACCATCTCCGGATCGTGCTCGCGCGCCATCTCGATCAGCGCGCGTGCCATCGTCGTCGCGTAGCCGCGGCCCTCGAATTCCGGGAAGGTGAAGTACGCGATCTCGATCTCGTGCCCGCGCGGCGCCGACTTGAAGGCGCAGCTGCCGATGCACTTGTCGTCGACGATGCAGAGGTAGCAGATCCAGGGCGGCCGGTAGCCGACCGAGCGGTACAGCGCCGCCGCCGCCATGCACGCGCCGCGCGCGGGGTCCGAGAGGTGGGCGGGGTAGCCGACCGGCTTGCCCGATTCGTCGATCTCGATCATCCGCAGCTTCTCGCGCACGGCCATCGCGACGGGCACGTCGAACGGATGGTTGCCGCGTTCCGGATGACTCAGGGCGGCGACGTCGGCGACGTCCCAGTCGCCGTCGTGGCGATAGAGGCGCTTGCCGTGGCGCGGGTAGTCGACGATGTCGACGTCGAGCCGCTGTCCGACGACCAGGCAGACCAGGGGCTCGTCACCGGTGTTGGTGAGACCGTGCGCGATGCCGTTCGTCGGGAACCCGATGAAGTCGCCGGGGCCGATGCGCACCGTGCGTTCGCCGAGCGTCGCCGATCCGAAGCCGGAGATCACGTAGAGGCATTCTTCCTCGAGATGATGGGCGTGGATTTCGGTCGAGTCGTGGCCCGGCGCCACGGTGATCAGGTGGGCGCCGAGCCGGCGCAGGCCGGTGGCGTCCCCGAGGGACTTGTCGTTCCGGATCGCGTCCGGGTTCAGGAAGTGGACCTTCCGGATCCCGTCGAGTCTCGCGATGTCGTCCGCGCTCAGGTACATGTGGTCTCCAGGAATTCGTGTTCGTGGCCGGCGTGGACGCCGGTCCGTTCCGGCGGCGATTGTCGCGCGGATATCCGCGGTCGTGTTGTTCCGGCGCTCGATGGCTTCATCCATACGGCATGTGCGGGGGAATCGCGTACCCTCCCGGCCCCATGACCCGTTTCGATGCAATCGTCGTCGGTGCCGGCGCGGCCGGCATGATGTGCGCCGCCACCGCCGGGCGGCGCGGACGCCGCGTGCTGCTCGTCGATCACGCGAAGCACATCGGCGAGAAGATCCGCATCTCCGGCGGCGGCCGCTGCAACTTCACGAACCTCCATTGCCGGCCCGAGCACTACCTCTCGCGCAATCCGCACTTCTGCCGCTCCGCGCTCGCGCGCTACACGCCGGCCGACTTCATCGCGCTCGTGAAGCGCCACCGCATCGCCTTCCACGAGAAGAAGCTCGGCCAGCTCTTCTGCGACGACAGCGCCGTGCAGATCATCGACATGCTGCGGGCGGAGTGCGACGCGGGCGGCGTGCAATGGCGCACCAGCTGCGAGATCACCGGCGTCCGGCGGGACGCGGACGGCTTCGTCGTCACGACCCCGGCCGGTGACTTCGCGGCGACGTCGCTCGTGATCGCGACCGGCGGACTCTCGGTCCCGAAGATCGGCGCAAGCCCGTTCGGTTACCGCATCGCCGAGCAGTTCGGACTCGCCGTCGTCCCGCCGCGGCCCGGCCTCGTGCCGCTCGCGTTCGATGCCGCGGAGCTCGCCCGCTACGGCGATCTCTCGGGCCTCTCGCTCGAGGCCGTCGTCCGGGCCGACGAGGGCCCCGCCTTCCGCGAGAACGTCCTCCTCACGCACCGCGGGCTGTCCGGCCCGGCGATCCTGCAGGTGTCGTCGTACTGGACGCCGGGTTCGCCGATCCACGTGGACCTCCTCCCCGACGGCGACGCGCATGCACTGCTCGCGGCTGCCCGACAGTCGCGGGCAACGCCGTCCTCCCTGCTCTCGGACGTCCTGCCGAAACGCTTCGCGCAGCAGTGGTGCGAGGCGATGGGCGCGACGCGCTTCATGGCCGAGCTGCCCGAGAAGACGGTGCGCGCGCTGGCGGAGGCGCTCCACGACTGGAAGGTGCTGCCCTCCGGCACGACGGGCTGGCAGAAGGCCGAGGTCACGGTGGGCGGTGTCGACACGCGCGCCCTGTCGTCGAAGACGATGGAAGCGTCGGCGGTGCCCGGTCTCTTCTTCATCGGCGAGGTGGTGGACGTCACCGGCTGGCTCGGCGGGTTCAACTTCCAGTGGGCGTGGAGTTCGGGCGTGGCAGCGGGACAGGCGGCCTGAGGGTTTCGCAGTGGCGCACGGACCATCGACTTGCACGGCACATTTCCGGCGGCGGGGCGCCCGGCCATAGAATCGGCCCCTTCGATTCCCTACCCCTCCTGCGAGACCTCACATGCAGATCAAGACCATCGGCGTCATCGGCGCCGGCACCATGGGCAACGGAATTGCCCAGGCCTTCGCCGTCGCCGGCCACGACGTCATCCTCACCGACATCGCGCAGGCCCCGCTCGACCGCGGCATGAAGAACGTCGACGGCAGCCTCGAACGTCTCGTGAAGAAGGACAAGATGACGGCCGACGCGAAGGCCGCGACGCTCGCCCGCATTACCGCCACGACGTCGCTCGACGCGCTCGCCGCCGCCGACCTCGTCGTCGAGGCCGCGACCGAGAACCTCGGCCTGAAGCTCGATCTCTTCGCACGTCTCGACGAGCTGGCCCGCCCGGACGCGATCCTCGCGTCG
>CAUJJX010000210.1 GCA_963205165.1 Pseudomonadota bacterium
GTGCGCGCGCAGGTCATCAACCTGCTGACGGACCTCCGGCGCGAACTGGGCCTCGCCTACCTCTTCATCTCGCACGACCTGTCGGTCGTCGAGCACGTGTCCGACCGGATCGCGGTGATGTACCTCGGCAAGCTCGTCGAATTCGCCGACCGCCGCACGCTCTGGACGCGTCCGCTGCATCCGTACACGCAGGCCCTGATCTCGGCCGTGCCGCGCCCCGATCCGTCGGCAGCGGTCGTCGCGCGCATCCGGCTGGAAGGCGAGCTGCCGAGTCCGATCGGTCCGCCGACGGGCTGCCGCTTCCGGACGCGCTGCCCGATCGCGACGTCCGCGTGCGCGGCGAGCGAGCCGGCGCTGCGGGTCGTCGGCGACGGGCATCGCGTGGCGTGTCATCGGGTGGCCGGGGCGGGTTGATCGTCCCCCTTCCACGAGCGCATGCCGGCGGCACTGTCCCGCTGAAGCGAGCCGCGTCCCCGGAGACTTACCTGCCGCGCTGCGAGGCCGATGGCGTTCGCGGCTCGAACCAGACGACGGTCGCCGAATCCGCCGGCACGCCGCCGTCCGCGCTCTGCGCGTCGAGCAACCAGCGGTAGAACTGCTGGCTGGCCTCGGACGGCGGGATGCAGAGTCCGACCGACAGCGTCTGCCGCATGCGACGGAAGGCTCCGAGCGCTTCCGTGCGGCGGCCGAGCCGCTCGTAGCAGCGCATCAGTCCGAGGTGGAACGCCTCGACGACGGGATCCGCTTCGATGCCGCGCAGGTAATGGGGGATCGCGCTCGCTGGGTCGCCGCGCGCCTCGAGCACGGCGCCGCATCCGGACAGCAGGTCGATGAAGCGGCCGCGCAGGCGTTCGCGCATCCGCACGCTCCACGGTTCGTGCTCGTCGTCCGGCAGGAAGGTTCCGGTGTACAGATCGAGCGCTCCCGCGGGGGCATTGCCCGCGGCGCGGCGCTCGAACACGTCCGCATCGACGCTGACCATCGCGCGGTTGAGCGAGATCCGTCCCGCCCGGAGTTGCACCGCGTCGGTCGTGCCGAGGAGCTTGCGCAGACGGACGAGCGTGATCGACAGCGCGTTGGCGGCCGCGTCGCCGTCGTCGTCGCCCCAGAGCGCTTCGCACAGGGCGACGTCGGGGACATCCCGGCCTCCGGACGCGATGATCGCCTTGAGGAGCAGCAGCGTCTTGCGCGGCAGCTTCCGGTGAAATGCCAGGCTCGCACCGTTCACCTGCACGTCGAAGCGGCCGAGCGTGACGATGTGCACCGGCCACGGCCAGTTGTCCGGTGCGTCCGGCGGCGGGACGAGCCGGAGCAGGCGGATGACATCGCGCACGAGTTCGACGTCCATCCCGCGCTCGAGCGCAAGGCAGAACAGCGGCGCCATCGACCAGTCGGCGAAGCGGAGGTAGTAGCGCGCGTGATCCTCGTGCGCCTCGGCGAGCGCCAGCGAGAGCGTCGCGAGCGCTCGTTCACGCTGGCCCTGCACCTCCGCGAGCCGCGCTTCCATCAGCCGGATGACGGCCCGGTAGCAGCGGTAGATCGGCGTGCGGTCGATGATCGTCCGGACGTGCGCGAGCAGCGGGGCCGCGGCATCCGGGCGATGCGCCCGCAGCAGGATGTCGGAGCCCGACAGTCCGAAGATGACCTCCTGGAGTCGGGAGCCCGTGCGCAGCGACCACTCCCGCGCGAGCAGGGCGAGCCGGACGCTTTCTTCGACCTGGCCGTGGTCGCCGGCGAGCCGAGCCTTGAACAGCAGGAACTGCGCTTCGCACATCGGCTGGTTCGAGCGCGGCATCGCGTCCGCCGCGGTGAGCGTCGCCTGGGCAGCCGCGTGCTGGTGCATGCGCCAGATGACCGTGAAGCGCCACAGCAGCGTGGAACGCAGCACGGTCGCCAGACCGTTCGCCCGTGCGATCGCGGCACCCGCGTCGAGGGATTCGATCGCTTCCTCGTAGCGTGCCTCCATGAAGCGCAGCCAGCCCACCTGGGCGAAGCACCACGCGGCTTCCGACGGGCTGGCCGTGTCGCGAGATGCGAGCCCGATCGCGAGCGCCGCGATCCGGTCGCCTCGTTCGAAGTCACCGGAGAGTCCGCTGACGACGAGGGCGCCCATCGCGGCGGCCAGCGCCACGGTCTCGTCGGCGCAGCGCGGCAGCAGTTCCTCGACACGCCGGTATGCAGGCTCGGTCGCGCCGCTCCACGGCCGGGTGTGGAACAGCGCCATGCACAGCACGCCGCGCACGCGGAGCTCGAACTCCGCCGGCATCGTGCCCGGCGCCTGTTCGATCTCGTCGAGGAACTCGTCGATCCAACGGTCCATCGCCTCGAGTGCGTGGAAGCCGAGGAAGGCGCCGCCCACGAGCGTCGCGAGACAGTCGAGCGAACCGGCCGCATCGTCGCGTTCGCGAAAGAGCTGCAGCGCCCGCTCGAGGATGCGCGTCCCGGCTTCCGGTTCGGTCTGCAGTCGCGCGCGCCCCTGCCAGTAGACGATCCAGGGCTCGGTGTCGCGCACGGCGTCCGGCAGTGCGTCGATCCACCGGAGCAGCGTCCGGCGGCGACCGTCGCGCAGCTGCGATCCGGCTTCCGCGAGGATCACGCGGCAGGCGGCGTGGAACTGTCCGTGACCGAGGCGCAGGTCCATCGCGCTGTCGACGTCGCGTGCGACATCGAGGGCGTCGGCGGTCCGCGTGACGAGATGCTCGAGTGCGTCGGTCCCGAGGGTGGCCCGCGCGCGCATCCGCAGGAAATCGCGGAACAGCGCGTGGAACTCGTAGACCGGTTCCGGCCCGGGTCGACGATCCGTGAAGAGATGGCGCCGGAAGAGGTCCTCGAGCATCGCCGGTGCGGCCGGGTGGTCGCTCAGCGCCACCGCCATGGACGCCGTGATCCTCGGCAGGAAGGCGATCGACAGCAGGATCCGGCGCGTCGCTTCGGACGCACGGTCGAACAGCAGGTTCGCGAAGTAGTCGAAGACCGACTCCCGGGTCTCGGGCGGCAGGGCGCGGGCGTCGCCGTCGGCATGGGCGACGCGCTCCAGCATCAGCGTGATCCCCGCGGCCCAGCCCTGTGACTGGCGATGCAGCGCCTCCACGACCCAGTCGTCGGTGACGTCGCGCCTTGCGCAGATGGCGACGACTTCGTCCTGCGTGAGCCGCAGCCTGTCCCAGCCGAGCGTCACCATCCTGCCGTTCGCCGCGAACGGCACGAAGGCGGCCGGTGCCTCCACGCGACTGACGACGAGGGTCGAGTGTCCCGGCGGTGTCTGGGCGATGCATTCCGTCAGGATCGCGTGCAGCGGGGCGTCGGCGGGCGCGTCCTGGTGGTTGTCCAGCACCAGGACCGTGCCGGCAGGCAGCTGAGCGAACAGGCTGCGGAAGAACAACCGTGCGAAGCCCGCCGTGTCGGCCAGATGCTCCGTGGCGAACCAGGGCAGCGGCAGATCGCCGGACGCGCAGAGTGCCCGCGCCGCCCGCGCGAGATGCTGGAAGACGGCGGCCGGATCGTCGTCGCCCGCATCGACCTGGTACCAGATCGCCGGCACGTTACGGGTCTCGAGATAGCTCGCCACGAGCGTCGTCTTGCCCGCCCCCGGCGGCGATGTGATCCAGACGAGCGGTCGACCCTGGTTGGCATCGAGCAGCGCGAACAGACGCTCGCGTGGCACGACGTCGAACAGTCGTGGCCGGCTGATCTTCGCGGGCAGGGACTGGTTGCTCACGACGGATGTACCTCCCGAACCGTGGCTGGGGGCCTCCCGGGGCTGCGGTCGGACCGCCGCCCCGGGCCGTGCGTCACTTCAGCTCGTACGTGCCCTTGTTGGGGTTGCACACCTGGAAGGCGGCGTCCCTCGACGTGGGCCACGACTCCACCTTGTACTCGCCTTTCATCGTCATGCCATCGTATTTCCCCGTCCCCCACGGCGAGGTGTACGTTCCGCTGCTGCCGTCGGTCGAGTCGGTGTACTCCATCCAGAACTTGTCGCCGTCCATGTCGATCAGCTCGCACATGCCGAAACCCCGTACGCGGCCGGCGAGATTCATGAAGGTGCCGTAGCACACGCCCGAAGTACGGTCGAAGGCGCGTCCCGGCGGATCCGTGCGGATCATCGCGACCCCCTGGTAGTGACTCACGAAGTGGCGCTCGCCGCCTGCGAGCGACTTCGCCTGGTCCACGACGCAGAAGACGAAGTCGTAGCTCCCGCGCTTCGGCATGTTCACCTTGCCGGCCATCGCGGTGCCGGCCGCCAACGTCGTCCCGACACCCAGCAGGACGATCACGACGCCTCTCTTGTTCATATGCCCTCCGTCTCTCGATCGATGTCCGGGCAACGGTGCCCGGCGACAGACTGACGGTGGGCAGGGTACGAATGGCCTACATTTGTCGAATGCCGGTCGCCACGTGTCGCAGGCGGCGTTTCCGGGAGGCTCGCGGTCCCGTCTACAGCCGGTCGTACTTCTCCGACCGCCCCCGCGCCTTCCCGACCGGGTACTTCTCCGCGTTGATCGCGAGCTTCCGGGCGGCCGCCGCCGGGAGGTCGATGTCGAGCTTGTCGGCCAGCCGGATCACGTAGAGCAGCACGTCCGCGAG
>CAUJJX010000211.1 GCA_963205165.1 Pseudomonadota bacterium
CCACGAGAGCCCCGCGAGGAACAGCACGAAGAACCCGGCGCTCGCCACGAGCAGCGCGGTGCCGAGGTCGGGCTGAAGCATGATCAAGCCGACGGGCGCAGCGAGCACGACGGCGCCGATCGCGAAGTCCTTCACCTACAGGATCGCCTCGTAGCGATCGAAGTACCACGCGAGCATCAGCGGCACGCCGATCTTCATGAGCTCCGACGGCTGGATGCGCGTGACGCCGACGTTGAGCCAGCGCCGCGCGCCGTGGCTGATCTCGCCGAAGAGCGCGACGCCGATCAGCAGCGCCAGGCCGACGGCGTAGACCGGCACGGCGAGCCGCGCGAGCTGCTGCGGTGGCACGTTCGCGGCGACCCACATGACGGACACCGCGACGCCGACGTTCAGCAGCTGCCCCGCGACACGCGAGAGATTGCCGCCCGACGCGCTGAACAGCACGACCATCCCGATGCCGAGCAGCGTGGCGATCACGGCCATCAGGAACGGATCGAGATGGCGCGTGAAGAAGCCGATCAGCTTGTCAATCATGCTCTTCCTCCTCGGGCGGCTGCGGCACCGCGGCCCCGGGCACCGCGCTGCCGGCCGCACCAGCGGCAGGCTTGACTGCCGCGGGACCGCCACCTGCGCTGCCACCCGCACTGGCCGGCGTGCCGCCTGCCGGTGCGGCGGCCGGCGCACTCGTTTCCCTGGGATCCTTCGGCGGCTTCGGCTCCTTGCCGAGCACGACGTAGTCGAACACGGTCCGGGCGATGGGACCGGCGACCGAGCCACCGTGGCCGCCGTTTTCCACGAGGATCGCCAGCGCGATCTTCGGCTGCTCGGCCGGTGCGTACGCGATGTAGAGCGCGTGGTCGCGGTAGCGCTCCGAGATGCGCGATTCGTCGTACTTCTCGCCCGCCTTCATCCCGATGACCTGTGCCGTGCCGGTCTTGCCGGCGACGGCGTACTCGGCCCCGGCGAACGCGGCGCTGGCGGTGCCGCCGGGACGATTCACGTCGACCATCGCGTTGCGCACCCGCGTGAGGTTGTCCTCGCTGATCCGGAACGTGTTGAACGGCTGCGCCTCGACGATGCGCCGCTCGCCGGACTGGGCGTCCTCGACCTGCTGCACGAGGTGCGGCCGGTAGACGATGCCGCGGTTCGCGAGGATGGCCGTCGCGAACGCGAGCTGCACCGGCGTCGCCAGGTTGTAGCCCTGGCCGATGCCGATGGAGATGGTGTCGCCGCCGTACCACTTCTGCTTGAAGCGCTTCATCTTCCAGGCCTGCGAGGGCAGGAGGCCGGTGGCCTCCCCGTCGATGTCGATGCCGGTGCGGCGTCCGAGCCCGAACTGGCCGATGAAGCTGTGGATCGCGTCGATGCCGAGATCCTGCGCGAGTCCGTAGTAGTACGTGTCGCACGAGATCACGATGGACCGGTGCAGGTTGACCATGCCGTGACCGCCCTTCTTCCAGTCGCGGTACATGTGGCCCGCTCCCCCGAGGTAGAAGTAGCCCGGGTCGGAGATCGTGTAGTCGGGCGTGCGCTTGCCGAGCTCGAGGCCGGCCAGCGCCATGAAGGGCTTGAAGGTCGACCCCGGCGGATACATGCCCTGGAGCGCGCGGTTGTTGAGGGGCTTGTCCGGCGAGGTGTTGAGGGCGTCCCAGCTCTGCGGATCGATGCCTTCGACGAACAGGTTCGGATCGAACCCCGGCCGCGACACGAACGCGAGCACGCCGCCGGTCGCGGGCTCGATCGCGACGAGGGCGCCGCGGAAGTTGCCGAACGCGCGCTCGGCGATCTCCTGGATGCGCAGGTCGAGCGCGAGGTGGAGATTGTTGCCCGACACGGGCGGCGTCGTGCGCAGCGTGCGCACTGCGCGGCCGCCGGCGTCGGTCTCGAATTCCTCGACGCCCGCGACGCCGTGGAGCTCCTCCTCGTAGCGGCCTTCGAGGCCGGTCTTGCCGATGTAGTCGGCCCCGCGATAGTTGGCCGCGACGCCGCGTTCCTCGAGCTTCGCGAGCTCCTTCTCGCTGATCCGTCCGATGTAGCCGATCACGTGGGAACCGACTTCGCCGTTCGGATAGTGGCGGAACAGCCGCGCGTTGATCTGCACCCCGGGGAACCGGTAGCGGTTCACCGAGAAGCGTGCGACCTCCTCGTCGGTGAGGCGCGTGCGGATCGGCAGCGAATCGAACTCGCGGCGCTCCTCGAGCAGCTTGCGGAAGCGCTTGCGGTCGCGCGGCTGAATGTCGACGAGGCCGGCGAGCTGGTCGATGAGTTCATCGAGCGGCCCGGCGGCGGCCGGCGAGATCTCGAGCGTGTAGGCCGTGTAGTTGTGTGCGAGCACGACGCCGTTGCGATCGAGGATCAGGCCGCGGTTCGGCGCGACCGGGACGATCGAGATGCGGTTCTGCTCGGCGAGCGTCAGGTAGTAGTCGTGCTGGATCACCTGCAGGTAGAAGAACCGCAGCAGCAGCACGAAGAACAGGAACACGACGCCGCCCGCGCAGACGGCGAGGCGCCAGTGAAAGCGCTCCAGCTCGTGCGACAGGTCGCGCATCTCGACGCCGCGGGCGTTCGGACGAAAGCCCGCGGCGCGTGGCGGCCGCAGGACCATCCGGCTCGCGAGCCGCTCGACCCACATGCGCAGCCGCGACGGGCGGCCGGAGATCTCGATGCCGCGGGCCCGCGGACGGAAGCCCGACCGCGCGCGCGATCGCGGACGCGAGCGTCGGAAGGGCCATTCGAACCGGGGGAGGCGGAACATCGCGGGTGGGTCTCGGATTGACGGCGATCGACGGCCGCGGTGCGGGCCTCAGACCTCGTCGGACTTCTGTCGCCGGCGCATGGGCAGCATCAGCATGCCCACGACCGCGGGCCAGAGCGCGGCGCCGGTGAGACTCGAAACGAAATAGAGCATGTCGGGCGCGTCGCCCGTCGCCACGAGCCGCACGAGGAGCTGCACGGCCTGCTGACCGAGGAAGATCCCGAGGACGTGCGCGATCTGGAAGCTCATCGGGAACATCTGGATCCGGCGGTGCAGGAAGATGCCGGCGTACGCCGTCAGCACGTACGCGGCGGCGTGCTGCCCGAACAGGCTTGCGTCGGCGACATCCATCAGGAGCCCGAGCACCCACGCGGGCCAGAGCCCGACGCGGTGCCCCTGGAACACGCACCAGTACAGGACGATCACGGCGACGAAGTCGGGCATCGCCGACGAGAGCCATTGCGGCAGCGGGATCAGGTTGAGCAGCAGCGCGGCCAGCATCGTGAGCGCGATGTAGGTGCGGCGCACCGGCAGCAGGATCTCGCCGCCGTGGATGTTGTCGCCGAGGGCGTTCCAGTTCATGGCGTCGGGGGCGCGGGCGCCGTGGGCGGATCGGCGGCGATCGGGTTCTCGGGGTGCGCCGCGCCGGGGCCGAGCACGACGACCCGCGTGAAATTGGCGACGCCGGCGAGCGGCGTGCAGTGGATGCGCGCGAACGATGCGGAACTCGGCTCGACGCGGACCACCTTCGCGACGGGGAGCCCCGCCGGGAAGGTGCCGTCGATGCCCGACGTGACGAGCATGTCGCCCACCTGGAAGTCGGCGCTCGCCGGCACGAAACGCAGCTCGACGGCGCCGTCGTGCCCGAGCCCGAAGGTGACGGCACGGACGCCGCTGCGGACGTTCTGGATCGGAATCGACTGCGACTTGTCGGTGAGCATCGAGACTTCGGACACGAACGGGAACACGCGCGTGACCTGTCCGAGCACGCCGCGGTGATCGACGACGGCGAGGCCCGGCTGCATGTCGTTGCGGCTGCCACGGTCGATCACGATCTTGCGGGTGAACGGATCGCGGCTCTCGTAGAGGATCTCGGCGACGACGCGCGACCGGCCGGGAATCGGCGTCGCATGCACGAGGGTCCGGAGCTGGGCATTCTCGGCTTCGAGCGCGCGCATGCGCTGGGTGTCGGCGCCCGCGAGGATCCGGTCGCGCTTCAGCTGGTCGTTCTCGCGCGACAGCGTCGCCTGGGCGACGAAGAAGTCACCGGTGCGGGTCATGAGGTCGGCAGGCAGGGCCGCGACCTCCTGGAAGGGGAACAGGACGACCGACACGCCGGCGCGGATGTCCTCGAGATAGCGGAAGCGCGCGTCGGCGACGAGCAGGACGACGGAAAGGACGAAGAAGAACGCAAGCCGGGTGGTCAGGCTCGGGCCGCGGTTGAAGATCGGCGGCGCGTTGGCTTGCATCAGTCGGTCGGTGTCTGTGTCTTGATGAGGGTGCCGGGCCCGGTGGTCGGGCGCCCGGCAGCGGCGGAGCGGGAAGGTCCGGGAACGAGCGAACGCGGACGGGCCGCGCCCGGCCGGTCGTGACTCAGTCGTTCGTGAAGATGCTGGTCCACTTGTCCATGTGCTCGAGCGCCTTGCCGGAGCCGCGCACGACGCAGGTCAGGGGGTCCTCGGCGATGATCACCGGGAGGCCGGTCTCTTCCATCAGGAGCCGGTCGATGTCGCGCAGCAGCGCGCCGCCACCGGTGAGGACCATGCCGCGATCGGCGATGTCGGCACCGAGTTCGGGCGGGGTCTGCTCCAGGGCGGACTTCACGGCGCTGACGATCGAGTTGAGCGGATCGGCGAGGGCCTCGAGGATCTCGTTCGACGAGATCGTGAAGCTCCGCGGGATGCCTTCGGCCAGGTTGCGGCCCTTCACTTCCTTCTCGCGGACCTCGGCGCCCGGGAAGGCGGATCCGATGTCCTTCTTGATCTCTTCGGCGGTCGTCTCGCCGATCAGCATCCCGTAGTTGCGGCGGATGTAGTTGACGATCGCCTCGTCGAACTTGTCACCGCCGACCCGGACCGACGCCGAGTACACGATGCCGCCGAGCGAGATCACGCCGACCTCGGTCGTGCCGCCGCCGATGTCGACGACCATCGAGCCCGTCGCCTCGTTGACCGGCAGGCCGGCACCGATGGCAGCGGCCATGGGTTCCTCGATCAGCTCGACCTTGCGGGCGCCGGCGCCGAACGCGGATTCCTTGATGGCGCGGCGCTCGACCTGCGTCGAACCGCTGGGCACGCAGATGACGATGCGCGGCTGCGGGCTGAACAGGCGGGCGTCGTGCACCTTCTTGATGAACTGCTTGAGCATCTGCTCGGTGAAGGTGAAGTCGGCGATGACGCCGTCCTTCATGGGGCGGATGGCGGTGATGTTGCCGGGCGTGCGGCCGAGCATCTGCTTCGCCTGGGCGCCCACCTGCTCGATGACCTTCTTGCCGTTGGGCCCATCCTGGCGGATCGCCACCACGGACGGCTCGTTCAGCACGATCCCCTGCCCTCGCACGTAGATGAGGGTGTTCGCCGTGCCGAGGTCGATGGCGAGATCGTTGGAGAAATAACCGCTGAGAAAGCCGAACATGCGAGTGGGCCCCGTGGGAAAGACGAACGCTGGTGCGAGGCGGCAGGTGGTGCCGGGAATGGACCGGTATGGTAACTTACGAGGCTTCGTCGGACCAAGCCATCCGACTGCGTTTCCCGTGGTTTTTCCCGAAGATCCTGCCCATGCCGCTCGCAATCGAGGACGTCGCACGCATCGCCCATCTGGCCCGCATCCACATCAGCGACGAAGAGGCGCAGCGCACCCTCGCGCAGCTCAATGACATCTTCGCGATGATCGAGCAGATGCGTGCCGTCGACACGACAGGCGTCGAACCCATGGCGCATCCGCTCGGCGGATCGCAGCGCCTCCGCGACGACGTCGCCACCGAACCCGACTGGCGCGAAGCCGCGATGCGCAACGCGCCGGCGCACGAAAACGGCCTGTTCCTCGTCCCGAAGGTCATCGAATGAGCGAACTCGCGCAATCCTCCGTCGCGGAGCTCGGCCGGCTCCTCGCCGCGAAGCAGGTGTCCGCCGTCGAACTCGCGGAGCTGTTCCTCGCCCGCATCGACGCGCACCGCGACCTCAACGCCTTCCTCGACGTCCGCCCCGAAGCCACGCTGGCCCAGGCCCGCGACGCCGATCGTCGGCGCGCGCAGGGCGAGACCGGCGCGCTGCTCGGTGTTCCGATGGCCCACAAGGACATCTTCGTCACGCGCGAGTGGGCGAGTACCGCATCCAGCAAGATGCTGGAGGGCTACATGAGCCCCTTCGATGCCACCGTCGTCGAGCAGCTCCGCACCGCCGGCATGGTCTGCCTCGGCAAGCTGAACTGCGACGAGTTCGCGATGGGCTCGTCCAACGAGAACAGCGCCTACGGCCCCGTGCTGAACCCCTGGGACAAGGGTGCCGTGCCCGGCGGAAGCTCGGGTGGATCCTCCGCCGCCGTCGCCGCGCGCATCGCCCCGGTCGCGACCGCCACCGACACCGGCGGCTCGATCCGCGAACCCGCTGCGTTCACCGGCATCACCGGCACCAAGCCGACGTACGGCCGGCCGTCCCGCTGGGGGATGATCGCCTTCGCGTCGAGCCTGGACACCGCCGGCCTGATGACGCACTCCGCGGAAGACGCCGCGCTCGTGCTCTCGTCGATGCTCGGCTTCGACCCGAAGGATTCCACGAGCGTCGACCGCCCCGCGGAAGACTGCGCCCGCGATCTCGCGAAGCCCGTGAAGGGCCTGCGCATCGGCGTCCCGAAGGAATTCTTCGGCGCCGGCCTGAGCCCCGACGTCGAGCAGGCCGTCCGCGCGGCGCTCGACGTGTACCGCGGCCTCGGCGCCGAGATCCGCGAGATCTCGCTGCCCAATGCCGCGCTCGGCATCCCCGTCTATTACGTCGTCGCGCCGGCCGAGTGCTCCAGCAACCTGAGCCGCTTCGACGGCGTGCGGTACGGCCACCGCGCCAAGCACCACGGCGACCTCGCCGACATGATCAAGCGCTCGCGCGCCGAGGGCCTCGGCCCCGAGCCGAAGCGCCGCATCCTGATCGGCGCGTACGTGCTGTCGCACGGCTACTACGACGCCTACTACCTGAAGGCGCAGCAGGTGCGCCGGTTGATCGCCGACGAATTCCAGCGCGCGTTCACCGAGTGCGACGTCATCGCCGGACCCGTCACCACGACCGTCGCCTTCGGCTTCGGCGAGAAGGCGGCCGATCCGGTCTCGATGTACCTCGCCGACCTCTACACCGTGCCCGGCAGCCTTGCCGGCATCCCGAGCATGAGCATCCCCTGCGGCTTCGGCGACAAGGGCCGGCCGGTGGGTCTGCAGCTCATGGCGAACTACTTCGACGAGGCCCGGATGCTCGGTGCCGCGCACCAGTACCAGCTCGCGACCGACTGGCACAAGCGCGTGCCCGCGGGGTTCTGACATGGCCAGATCACATCCGAACTGGGAAGTCGTCATCGGTCTCGAGACGCACGCGCAGCTGTCGACGCGCTCGAAGATCTTCTCGTCCGCCTCCACGGCGTTCGGCGCCGCGCCGAACTCGCAGGCCAGCGTCGTCGACCTCGCGCTGCCCGGCGTGCTGCCGGTGCTGAACCGCGGCGCCGTCGAACGCGCGATCCGCTTCGGACTCGCCGTCGGCGCGAAGATCAGCCCGCGCTCGGTCTTCGCCCGCAAGAACTACTTCTATCCCGACCTCCCGAAGGGCTACCAGATCAGCCAGTACGAGCTGCCGGTCGTCGTCGGGGGCACGGTGCGCATCCAGGTCGGCGACGTCGAGAAGATCGTCCAGCTGACCCGCGCGCACCTCGAGGAGGACGCCGGCAAGTCGCTCCACGAGGACTTCCACGGCATGAGCGGCATCGACCTCAACCGCGCCGGGACGCCGCTGCTGGAGATCGTCACCGAGCCCGACATGCGGTCCGCCGCGGAAGCCGTGGCCTACGCGAAGGCACTCCACGCGCTCGTCCAGTGGATCGGCATCTGCGACGGCAACATGCAGGAAGGCTCCTTCCGCTGCGACGCCAACGTGTCGGTCCGGCCGATGGGCTCCGACAAGCTCGGCACGCGCTGCGAGATCAAGAACCTCAACTCCTTCCGCTTCCTCGAACAGGCGATCGAGCACGAGGTCGACCGCCAGATCGAGCTGATCGAGGGCGGCGGCACCGTCGTCCAGGAAACGCGGCTCTACGACCCCGATCGCGACGAGACCCGCGCGATGCGCTCCAAGGAAGACGCCCAGGACTACCGGTACTTCCCCGATCCCGACCTGCTGCCGCTCGTCATCGCCGACGACTGGATCGAGCGCGTGCGGGCGGAGATGCCGGAGCTGCCGGAAGCGAAGCGGGCGCGCCTCGAACGCGAGCACGGCCTCGCGCCATACGACGCCGCGGCGCTCACCGCGACCCGCGAGATGGCCGACTGGTTCGAGGCGACGCTCGCCGCGCTGCCCGGCCAGGCGAAGCTCTGCGCGAACTGGATCATGGGCGAGGTCTCCGCGCGCCTCAACCGCGACGAGATCGAACTCGCGCAGGCGCCGATCACCGCGACCGCGCTCGCCGGGCTCCTCGCCCGCGTCGTCGACGGCACGCTGTCCGGCAAGATGGCCAAGGAAGTCTTCGATGCCATGTGGGCCGGTGAGGGTTCGGCCGACGCGATCATCGAGGCCCGCGGCCTGAAGCAGATCTCCGACTCCGGTGCGATCGAGAAGATCATCGACGACGTGCTCGCGGCCAATCCGAAGTCCGTCGAGGAATTCCGTGCGGGCAAGGACAAGGCCTTCAACGCCCTCGTCGGCCAGGTGATGAAGGCCTCGAAGGGCAAGGCCAATCCGCAGCAGGTGAACGACCTGTTGCGCGCGAAGCTCGGCTGACGCGCGGCGTCGGATGTCCTTCGACGCCCGCCTGCGCGCGATCTGCCCGAAGCGTTCGCACTGGCGAACCCTCGAGCATCCGCCGTGCTGACAGGCGCCGATCGAAAACGACTGCTGCTCGCGGCGCTCGGCTACTTCGCCTTCGTCGTCTACGGCAGCCTCGTCCCGCTGCACTTCCGTCCCGCGCCGCTGCTCGATGCCTGGGAACGCTTCGAGTCCATCCCGTACCTGAACCTCGGCATCGGCTCGCGCGCCGACTGGGTCGCGAACATCCTGCTGTTCGTGCCGCTCGCGTTCCTGTGGCTCGGCGTGCTCTGGCCCCACCGCGGACGCTTCGCGCGTTCGCTTGCCTCGTTCATCGTCCTCGCGGGCTGCGTCGTGTCGAGCGTGGCGATCGAGTTCACGCAGGTCTTCTTCCCGCCGCGAACCGTCTCGATGAACGACCTCGTCGCCGAATCGCTCGGCGCGATCATCGGCATCGTGCTCTGGTGGACGACGGGGCAGAAGTTCATCGCCTGGATCAGCGGCTGGGCCGCAGCCCGCACCCGGTCCGGCACGACGGCGTACCTGCTGACGGCGTACATGGCGCTCGTCTTCGGCTACAACCTGATGCCGCTCGACCTCACGATCAGCGTCGTCGAGATCTGGCACAAGTGGGGCGAGGGCAAGCTGCTGCTCGTGCCGTTCAGCGCGACGTACAAGTCGGGCGCCGAGCAGATCTACGCACTGCTGTCGGACACGATCATCTGGGTGCCGGCGGCGCTGCTCTGGAAACTCGCCTCGACGCGGTCCGCGACGGCCGTCGTCCTGCGCGTCGTCGCGTGCGCGGCGCTGATCGAGTTCCTGCAGCTCTTCGTCTATTCGCGGGTCACCGCCACGACCAACGTGATCCTCGCGGCCGTCGGCGCGACGATCGGCGCGCTCTGCGCGCGCTGGTTCCGGCCGGCATCGAATGGCGCTGCCGCAAACACGGGCGCGGCGCCGCGTCCGCCGACGCTCCTCTGGATCGCGGCCCTCGGCGGCTGGCTCGCCGTGCTGGCCATCGTGTTCTGGTACCCGTTCGACTTCCGGACCGACTGGGGCTTCGTCCACGACCGGCTCGCGACGCTGAAGCGCGCACCGTTCGAGGCGTACTACTACGGATCGGAGTTCCGGGCGCTCACCGAGCTGCTCCACAAGACGGGCTTCTTCTTCCCGCTCGGCGCACTGCTCGCGTTGCTGGGTTCGCGCGTCCGCGCCGTGCTGCCGATGCCGGGTGCCGTCGTCCACATCGCTGCGCTGACGGTCATCGCCGGCACGGCTGCCGCGATCGAGGCCGGACAGGTGTTCCTGCCGACCAAGAACGCGGACGCGACCGACTGGCTGCTGGAAGTCCTCGGCGGGCTCGCCGGCTACCTGTTCATCCGGATCGCGCGCCCGATGTGGAGCGCGACGGCGACGGGCGACGGGCAACGGCAGGCGTCAGGCGGCAGGCGATAGGCGGCGGTCAGGCGCGCCGCGCGAGCCGCACGATCGGCCGCTCGACGATCCAGTACGAGAGCGTCGCCACGACGATCGTCGCGACGAGGCTGGCGGCACCGAACAGCAGCGCGTGATCCGGCACGGCGAGCGAGACGCGCTCCATCACGCGGGCCGTCACATGCTGGATCGGCAGGTGATAGAGATACACGCCGAACGACACGGCGCCGAGTCCGCGGAACGGCGCGCTGTCGAAGACCACGCGACCCGTCGCGGTGCGCGGCACCAGCAGGATCACCACGCACAGCAGCAGCGGCACGAACGGCAGGTTGTAGCGTCCGTGCGGAATCCGCAGGACATCGTCGAACGGCGTTGCCAGCACGACGAACACGAGGATCGCCGCGATCCACAGCACGGCGTCGGCCGCGCCGCCCCACGATCCCTCCACCGGACGCGGCCGCCAGACGGCGAACATCCAGGCCGTCAGCGTGCCGAGCAGGAAGTGCGGCAGGTGCGCGAGCAGCGAGTACACGTGGATCGGCGGAATGCCGGTCGGCGGCCACGCGCCCGACCCCGCGGCCTCGATCGCGGCGTTCGTGACCACGACGTTCAGCGCGTACGCCGCGACTGCCAGCGTCGCGAGCACCGCCGCGACGACGCCCGCGCGGACACGCCGCAACGGCAGGAAGAGCAGCGGCAGCAGCAGGTAGAACTGCACCTCGACGGCGATCGTCCAGAACGGCGGATTCACGCCGAACACCGTGTCGTTCGAGAAGTTGAACGCGAACACGTAATGCAGCGCCGCGTCGAGCATCCAGCCGCCCTCGTTCCAGAAACGGCCGACGACGATGAGTCCGGTCAGGCACGCGTAGTACGCCGGAACGATGCGCGCGGCCCGCCGGAGCAGATAGCGGCCGGTCGCCGGCGCCGGTGTGCCGTCGACGAGCGCACGCCAGAACGGGAGGCTCAGCAGGAAACCGCTCAGCGCGAAGAAGAGCGCGACGCCGGTGTTGCCGTTCTCGAGCAGCCGCCCGAGATCGAACGGACCGAGGCTGCCGCCGACGTGCGCGATCTGTCCGGAATGGACGGCGAACACCGCGAGGCATGCGACGGCTCGCAGGCCGTCGAGGCCGGCCAGCCGTGCGCTCGATTCGACCCCGCCGCGCTTCACGCCGCCACCGCCGTCGAATCGGGCGAAGCCGCGGAACGCTGCAATGCCACGGTCCAGCCGGCGAGGATGTACGCGAGCACGAAGTCGTGGCGGCTGTTGAAGATGCCGCCGGCGAGATACGCGACGAACGCGAGTTGGAGCATCGACGCGGCGCGGCGCTGCCAGTCCGTGGCTGCGCTGCGCGCGATGCATCCGAGCGCGACGAGCGTGCCGGTGAACAGCGCGAGGTAGAGCACGACACCGACGAAGCCCGTCTCCGCCGCCATCTGGATGTAGTTGCTGTGCGCCGCGAGCGGGTCGGCGCCGGCGCGATAGATCGGCAGGAACATCGGGTAGTTGCCGGGCCCGACACCGAAGACCGGCTGCTGCACGGCCATGTCCCGGCCGGCGGACCAGAGATCGAGTCGCTCGCCCGCCGTGCTGACATCGAGCCCGGCCGTCGCGTGCGTGCTCGCCGGATTCCAGAGCGCGCGGAAGCGATCGACGTAGCTCGACGGAACGACCATCGCACCGACGAGAAGCACGACGGCGATCGCGGCCAGCGTCCGGCGGCCGAGCGTCCGGCGCGCCTGCCAGGCGAGCATCGCGAGCGCGGCGACAGCAGCCACGGCGGCGGCGCGATTGCGTGTCGCGAGCAGCAGTCCGAGCAGCACCGGCACGCTCGCGACGAACGTCCACGCGACGGGCCGGCGCGTCGCGGCGAACGCACCGAGCGCTGCGACCGGTGCGCCGATGACCAGCAGCGTCGCGACGTAGCTTTCGAGGTGAATGCCTTCGAACCCCTGGACCGCCGCGCGGCCGAGCGTCGTCGCGACGATCGCGGCCGCCAGGATCACGGCATCACGCCGCGTCGTCACGACATCGGCTGCGATGAGGAACAGCGCCGCGGCCTGTGCGAATCCGGACGGATCGTGCCGCGGGAATGGTCCCCACGGCGCACCGTGCATCCGGGCGACGACGAGGCAGACGGCGACCCACGCGAACATCAGCAGCGCCGTTCGGACGAGCGTGCCGCGGAAGGGCGCGAATCCGGGGCGACCGATCCGCGCGACGAGCCAGCCGGCGAATGCGACAGCGGCTGCGCCATCGAGGATGCGCAGCGACAGCATGAGGTCGAGTTCGCGCGCATGGCTCGACATGCCGTACGTCAGGAGAACGCACGACACGAGTCCGGCGATCGGGAAGACGGAGGCCAGGGCCAGCGGCAACGCCGCGAGACACCAGAAGATGATCCAGCCCGGTGCAGCCGCGTGGGCATGGCTGGCGATCACGACGTACGCGATGAACGCGAGCACCAGTGGCACATGGATGACGGGCGCCATCCACCCGGGCAGGCGCGACCGGTCGATCACCTCGTCGATCCGTCGGCAGTGCCCCGCGCGGACGCATGGCGGGCGCCGGTCCGGACGCGGTGCCGGCAACGATCGGCGCGGCCCGGGCCTCTCGGGAATGCACCCGGCGCCGGGACGCGCGTCACGCTATCGCTTCCCGCCGGCGGTCAGTTCGCGGAACCGCAGCGTGTCCGCTTCGTACTTGTCTCGCAGGCGCTGGATCTCGCCTTCCTTCGCCCGCATGTCCGCCGCGATCTTGTCGACCTCGCGCTGGTGGCCGGCGTGGTCCTCGGCGAGCGCCTCGGGCAGGGGCTTGCCGGTCTTGCGCTGCGCCGCGATCTGCTTCGCCGTGCCGTCCAGGCGGGAGAGCGCCGTCTTGTAGCGCGACTCGATGGCCTGGCGCGCCTGCATCGCCCCCGCGATCGCGCGGTCACGGGCCTCGCCGATCTCGGTCTCGGTCGTGTACGTGTTGACGAGCGCGTTGTCGCGGCGGCGCTGTTCCTCGAGCTTCTTCGCGTCGAGCTTCGCCTGCACGCGATCGGTCTCGATGGCCTGGATCTGCTGCTGCGTCAGGGCGGCATCGGTTTTCCGGACGACGCGACCGCGACGATCGAGCACCGTGTTGCTCTTCTGGTTGACGTCCGCCGGAATCGTCTGCGTGTAGTGCACGACACCCTTCTCGTCGACCCACTTGTAGAGCTTGCCGGCCGGCGGCGCAGCGAACACTGCCGAGGCGAACAGGACGAATGCGATGCCCGGAACGACGCGCGCGGGCGTCACGCGACGACTCCGTAGCGTTCGCGATAGGCGCGCACGGCGGGCAGGTGATGCGCCATCGCGGGCGAGCCTTCGAGGTGACGCACGACATCGTCGAGCGTGCAGATCGACAGCACCGGAATGCCGAAGGTCGCGCGGACTTCCTGCGTGGCGGACAACTCGCCCTGGCCGCGTTCCATGCGATCGAGCGCGATGACGACACCGGCCGGATCGGCGCCCGCGCCGCGGATGATCTCGACGGATTCACGCACCGACGTGCCGGCGGAGATCACGTCGTCGATGATCATCACGCGGCCCGCGAGCTTCGCGCCGATGACGGTGCCGCCTTCGCCGTGGTCCTTGGCTTCCTTGCGGTTGAAGGCGAACGGCACGTTGCGACCGTCCCCGGACATCGCGACGACCGTCGCCGAGGCCAGCGGAATCCCCTTGTAGGCCGGACCGAACAGCACGTCGAATTCGACACCGGCCGCGCCGAGGGTCAGCGCGTAGAATCGGCCGAGCTCGCGCAGGCTGTCGCCGTCGTTGAACAGGCCTGCATTGAAGAAGTAGGGAGACAGGCGACCGGCCTTGGTCTTGAACTCCCCGAACAGCAGCACGCCCTTCGCGATCGCGAACTCGACGAAGGCCCCGCGAAAATCCAATTGTTCTTTCATCGTCCGATGCTTCGAATCATCACACTGAATCTTAATGGCATCCGCTCGGCGGTCAACAAGGGCTTCCTCGACTGGCTGGGCGGACAGGATGCCGACGTCGTGTGCGTCCAGGAACTCAAGGCGCAGCACGACGACCTCACGGATGCGATGCGCGAGACGGCCGGGCTCGTCGGGCATTTCCACGCAGCCGAGCGCAAGGGCTACAGCGGAGTGGGGATCTACACGCGACGCGCGCCCGACCGGCTCGTGGAAGGCCTCGGCATCGCGGATATCGACGCGGAGGGCCGGTATCTTCAGGCCGATTTCGGAAATCTCAGTGTCGTGTCGCTGTACCTGCCTTCCGGCTCGAGCTCGGAGGAGCGCCTCGCCGCGAAGTTCAGCTTCCTCGAACGCTTCCGTCCGCGCATGGAGGCACTCGCGCGCAGCGGCCGCGACGTCGTGATCTGCGGCGACTGGAACATCGCGCACAAGGAGATCGACCTGAAGAACTGGCGTTCGAACCAGAAGAACTCGGGCTTCCTTCCGGAAGAGCGCGCATGGCTGTCCGGCATGATCGACGACCTCGGATGGGTCGACGTGTTCCGCCGCCTCGACCCGCGGCCCGAGCAGTATTCGTGGTGGTCGAACCGCGGACAGGCCTGGGCGAAGAACGTCGGCTGGCGCCTCGACTACCACCTCGCGACGCCGGGCCTCGCCGACACCGCGCGCGCCACGTCGATCTACACGGCGCAGCGCTTCTCGGACCACGCACCCGTCACGATCGACTATGACTTCGCGGCCTGAGGCCGGCCGCTCCCCGGGTGCCTGGCGGCGTTGATCGACGCACCGACGACGCCCGCATGACCGACGCCGCCCGACCCGGATTCGACCTCCGGCTGCTGCGCCGCTTCCTGACGATCGCGCGCCCGTACTGGCGGGAATCCGACGAGCGCTGGCGTGCCTTCGGGATGCTCGCCCTGCTGATCCTGCTGCTGCTCGGACAGACCGGCTTCAACGTGCTCTTCAACCAGGAGACCGGCGAGTTCACATCCGCACTCGCCGCGCAGGACCCCGACAGGTTCTGGGCCGCGATCCGGCGCTTCAGCGTGCTGCTGGTCGTCGCGGTGCCGATCTACGCGCTGTACTACTTCGTCCGGGACACGCTCGGGCTGCGCTGGCGCCGCTGGATGACCGGGCATTTCCTCGAGCGCTATCTCGGCGATCGCGCGTACTACCGGCTCAACGCAGTCGCCGCGCTCGACAACCCGGACCAGCGGATCGCCGAGGACATCAACGCATTCACTAGCCAGTCGCTCTACTTCTCGATGATCGCCCTCCGCGGCGTGCTCGAACTGGTCGCGTTCACGACGGTGCTGTGGTCGATCTCGCCGCTGCTGATCTACATCCTGTGCG
>CAUJJX010000212.1 GCA_963205165.1 Pseudomonadota bacterium
GCCCCACTCGCCCGTCCGTCGATCCCCGCTGCGCTGGGCCCCTCGACGGGTGGCTCGGCGTGGCGCCTCCGGCCGATCGCAAGGCATCCCGCGTTCATGCTGTCGGCGCCAAGCCCCACTCGCCCGACCGTCGATCCCCGCTGCGCTGGGCCCCTCGACGGGTGGCTCGGCGTGGCGCCTCCGGACCGTCGCAACGCATCCCGCGTTCATGGCGTCGGCGCCAAGCCCCGCTCGCCCGACCGTCGATCCCCGCTGCGCGGGGCCCCTCGACGGGTGGCTCGGGGGCTCAGTCGAACGCCGCCAGCCGTCGCGCCAGCACTTCCCGGCAATCCGCGACGATCCGCTCGATCAGTTCCGCGCACGTCGGGATGTCGTGCATGAGCCCGACGACCTGGCCCGCCCAGACCAGCCCCGCGTCGACATCGCCGCTCTCCAGCGCCGCCCGGCCGCGCGAACCGGCGACGAGCGGGTGGATGTCCGCGAACTCGCAGCCGCCGGGGCGGTTCTCGGTCGCGACGACCTCGTCGGACACCGCGTTCTTCAGCACGCGCCCCGTGTTGTGGAGCGTCCGGAAGATGAGGTTCGTCTGCCGCTCGGTCGCGCCGATCAGCGCCTGCTTGATGTTCTCGTGGATCGGCGCCTCGCGCGTCGCGCAGAACCGCGTCCCCATGTTGATGCCCTCGGCACCGAGGACCAGCGCCGCCGCCAGCCCGCGACCGTCCGCGATGCCGCCGGACGCGATCAGCGGGATCTTCACCTGGTCCGCGGCGGCCGCGAAGAGCACGAGTCCGCCGATGCCGTCCTCGCCCGGATGCCCCGCACACTCGAAACCGTCGATCGAGATCGCGTCGACGCCGTTGCGTTCCGCCGACAGCGCGTGCCGGACGGCCGTGCACTTGTGGACGATCTTCACCCCGGCTGCCTTCGCCTTGCGGATGAACTCCTTCGGATTGTTCCCGGCCGTCTCGAGCACCTTGATGCCGCTGTCGATCACGACATCGAGGTAGGCCTCGTAAGGCGGCGGGCTGGCGGACGGCAGGATCGTCAGGTTCACGCCGAACGGCTGGTCGGTCATCGCGCGACAGCGCGCGATCTCGGCCGCGAGTGCCTCCGGCGTCGGCTGCGTCAGCGCCGTGAGCACGCCGAGGCCGCCGGCGTTCGAGACGGCTGCCGCGAGTTCGGCGCGGCCGACCCACTGCATGCCGCCCTGGATGATCGGATAGCGGGTGCCCAGCAGTTCGGTCACACGGGTCTTCATGTCTGAGGTTTCCTCGCAGGGGGACGAAAGGTGCAGCGGGCAGATCGCGCCCGCCCGTCGGACGCGGCAGGCGCGGAATCGGACGCGGCTTCGAGCCTCGGGACCGACCGCCCGTGACGCCAGCCAGGCCGTCGCGCGCCGTCCGGAGGCATGAGCCCCGGCCGCCGCACCGGGTCGGGAGAATACCCGGACTCGCGCCCGCATCCGCACGCCGGCGGCCCGCGGATTCCTCGACGCCTCAGCCTGCGAACGGCACCGTGAAATGGAACGTCGCGCCGGGGCCGTCCGGGTGATCGATCCAGAGCTGACCGCCGTGCGCCTCGACGAGCGACCGGCTGATGGCGAGCCCGAGCCCGATGCCCTTCGGCTTCGTCGTGAAGAACGGTTCGAACACTCGCCGCGCCGTCTCCGGGTCGACCCCGGGGCCGCTGTCCTGCACCGTCACCTGCGCCAGCGTGCCGTCCACGCTCGACCGCACGCAGATCGCGATCTCGCCGGACGGGACGCCCGCGTCGCGCATCGCGTGGACGCTGTTGTGCAGCAGGTTGTAGAGCACCTTCTGCAGGTGGCTCGGATTGATGAACACCTGCGGCAGCGCATCGTCGAGATCGAGGATCGGCTGGAAGCCGCCGTAGCCTTCGCCGACGGCCGCACCGATCGCCTCGCGGATCGCCTCGTTGAGGTCGACGGGCTCCGCCGCGAACTCGCCCTTCGTGAGCGACTGCAGCAGCTCGCGCAACGTCCGCCCGGCCCGCTGGGCCTGCTCGACGCTGCCCTTCAGCGCACGGACGAGCCGGTCCGAACTCACGTCCCCCGACTGCAGCATCGACAGCGCCGCCTCGGCGTACGCCGAGATCGCGACGAGCGGCTGATTCAGTTCGTGGGCGATGGCCGCCCCCGTCTGCGCCACGACCTGCTGCTTCACGAGGAACTCCATCTCGTCACGACGCGCCCGCCCCTCCTCCTCGAGCTGGCGGACGGCCGAGATGTCCTGCACCGTTCCCACGATCCGCACGGCGCGCTGCCCGTCGAAGTACGTGCGGCCCGTGGCGACCACGTGCCGCACGACGCCGTCGGCCCCGATCACGCGGTGCTCGACGCGCAGCTGGCCGTCGCCGGCCGGATTCGTCGCACGACCGATCGCAGACTCGACCGCCGCTCGATCGGCCGGCACGATGCCCGCCGTGAACGTCGTCATGGTCGCGGCGACGTCCGGGGGCATGCCCCACAGTTCGCGCATCCGTTCGTCCCAGTGGATCGCGTCGGCGTCGATGTCGTAGTCGAAGACGCCGAGACCGGTGGCTCTCTTCGCGAGTGTCAGACGTTCCTCGCTGGCCGCGAGCCGGGCCGTCGTCTCGCGCGACTCGGTGATGTCGTCGAAGACCGCGACGAATTCCTCCGGCGCCTGTCGGAACACGGACACCGACAGCCAGATGCCGAGTGCGTCGATGCGCTGCTCGAACCGCATCGGCCGCCCCGTCCGGACGACCTTGTCGAAGCGGTCGAGCAGCGCGCGGGCATCGCTCGAAATCCCCGGGAGCACCTCGGTCGCCCGACGTCCGACGACATTCCGCAGCCGCGTGATCCGCTCGCACGCCGGATTCGCCGCGATGAGCACCCAGTCGACGGCCACGCCGTTCTCGCGGACGAGGCGGCAGTGCGCCACGCCGTCGAGCATGTTGTCGAACAGGAACCGGTAGCGGTCGGTCGTCTCGCGCAGGGCCTCGATCGTCCGGCTGCGCTCGATCATGTCGGCGAGCTGGCGCGCGAGCAGGTCAAGCATCTGGAGATCCTGATCGGGCGGGCGGCCGGACTCCCGGCGATGGGTGTTGATCGTGCCGACGATGCGCCCGGACCCGGCGATGAGCGGTGTCGACTGGATCCCGACGATGCCGGCCTCGATCACGAGCCGCCGTGTCGTCGCATCGTCGAACAGCCCTGCCGCGCGCACGTCGTCGACGACGACCCTTTCACCAGTCGCGTACGCCAGACCGCAGGGCGACACGCCCTCGCGGACGCCGTCGAAGGCGTGCGCGAACTCGTCGGACACCCCCTGATACTCGACGGCCTGCTGCGTGCCCGTCACCGTGTCGACGAGCCGGATCGCCCCGGAATCCGCACCCGTGATCCGGATGGCCGTCGCGAGCGCATCGCGGAGCAGCGAACGCTCGTCGACCTCGCCGGCGAATCGCGTGCTGATCGCGTGCAGCTGCTTCATCGCGTCGAGGTCGCGCGCGAGGCGCGTCCGGAGCACGGGCAGTTCGTCGGTGGCACGACGCTGCGCCGTGACGTCCTCGATGACGATGACGATTCCGCCGTTGCGGCCGGTGTCGTCGATCCACGGGAACGCCATCCAGCTCAGCCAGTGATCCCCGCCTTCGGCCCGGATCCAGCGGTCCTCGCGGCGTCCGACGATCTCGCCGGCGAGCGCGCGCCGCCCCATCTCCCGCCAGACCTCGGGAATGTCCGGGTTGACCTCGTACTGATTGCGGCCGACGAGATCGTCCGTGCCATCGTGGTAAGCCTCGATCCAGGGCCGGCTCACCGCGACGTAGTCCATGCGCTCGTCGAACATCGCGATCGCCATCGTGGCCTCGGTGACGACGGAGCGCAGGTGGTCGCGATGACGCTTCAGGGCCCGCTCGGCCACGCGATGCTCGCGCCGCGCGGCGACGAACTCCCGCGCACGTCCGACGATCGGCCCGAGCAGCGCGACGCGATCGCCGGACACGATGTCCCACGCACCCGCCGCCATGAGTCGGGCCGCCCGCCCGGCCTCGATCGACGCGCCGATCACGAGCACCGCGGCGTCCCCGTCGAGGGCCCGCACGCCGGCGAGCGTGTCGACGACTGCCGGATCGGTGCGATCGCCGTCGAGGATCACGATGTCCCACGGGCCGTCGTGCACGGCGACGGACAACGTGGCCACGTCGTCGACGTGCATGCAGCGGATGTCCGGTGCGAACGCCCGGACCCGGTCACGGACCCGTTCGAACACGGTCGGCGATGCGACGACGACGACTCCGGATTCGGTATTCATGGCGGTGCTGCGTGTCCTGTGGCATGCGCGGGATGTCCGGAACGACACCGCCGCGCGACATCGAAGATCGCCGGGCCGACGCATCGGGTCGGACCCGCGGCCGGAAAGGTACCCGGGGCCGCACCGGCGCACGCCGATGCCGGTCCCGGCGGGAAATCACCGGTCGTCGGACACCCTGCCGCGCGGCGGCGGAACGCCTGCGCTGCCGACCAGGTGCGCGAGCTGCAGGAGCGACGCGGCGCCCGTCTTCACCAGGATGCGCGAGCGGTGGAACTCGACGGTGCGATGGCTGATGTCGAGGATCCGGGCGATGTTCTTGTTCGCGTGCCCCGCGACCGCGAGCCGCAGCACCTCGATCTCGCGCTCGGTCAGCTGCGCGAGCCGGTCGCGATCGACTGCCTCGATGCGGCCGCGCACCCGCGCCTCGCGGTTCTCGTCGAGCGCGGAGCGCACGCGCGCCACCAGCTCCGACGAATCGACCGGCTTCGTCAGGAAGTCGAGCGCGCCGCCCTTCATCGCACGCACCGTCGTCGGGATGTCGCCGTGGGCGGAGAGGAAGATCACCGGCAGCATCGAGCCCCGCTCGGCGAGTGCGGCCTGGGTCTCGATGCCGCTCATGCCCTTCATCGCGAGGTCGAGGACGACGCACCCCGGACGCTCGACGTCCAGGTTCGCCAGCAGCGCCTCGCCGCCATCGAAGCACTCGACCGTGAACCCCGCCGTCTCGAGCAGGATCGAGAGGCTGTCGCGGACGGCCGCATCGTCGTCGACGACGTGGACCGTGACGTCGGTACTCATGGGCACGTCGGACTCCCCGCCGGACGACGATCAGCGCAGGCCATCTTCGCCCCGGATCTCGTGGACCTGCAGTCCGCCGACGCGCGCGAGCGGACGTCCGCTGTCGGTCACGGCGACCGCGACGACGATCTCGCCGGCCCGCGGCGCATCGGCCACGCGCGCCTCGATCGCGTCGAAATGGCTGCGCACGAACGCGGCGTCCTTGTGGCCCAGCGGGACATCGATCGCGGCGCCCATCCCGCCCATCTTCTTCGCGGACGGCACGAGTGCCGCGCCCTTGCCGACGGCCACGCGCAGCGGCGCGCCGAGCTTCGGATGCAGGATCGCTGCGGCGTGTTCCAGCTCGCCCGCCTCGCCGACGATCGCGGCCTTGCCGTAGCTCTGCGCGGCGTCGGGCGCGATGCCGAGTGCCTTCACGCATTCCGCGCCGAGCAGGCCGCCGAGTTCCTCGCCGATCACGACGAGCGCGTCGAGGTTCTCGACGTAGCGACCGGCGCAGGGGTTCTCGATGACGGCGATCGCGAGCGCCTTCCGCGTCGGCGGGTCCACCGGACGCCCCATCTCTGTCCGGGTCTGCTCGACCTGGACGATCAGCTTGCGGATGTTCACTGACATGGCGACGGATTCCTCGGCGGACCGGACGATGGCCCGGAGGATCGCACACGATGCCCTCGGTCCGCATCGCCGGCACGGTCGCGCCCGGGCCCCGGGTAATCTGCCACCATCGGCACTCCCGAATTCCCGCAGGGGAGGAGCACGTCATGGCTGAGGCAGTCGCGACCGGCACGTCCGGCAAGGTGGTCATCCGCGGCATCGGACTCCTGCTGTCCGGCGACATAGACCGGCCGATCCTCGACGCCGACACGATCGTGATCGACAACGGCCGCATCACCGCCGTCGGTCGCGAAGCCGACCTCGACACGGCACAACCGACGACGCTGATCGACGCGCGCGGCACCTGCGTCGCGCCGGGCCTGATCGACAGCCACGTGCATCCCGTCTTCGGCGACTGGACCCCGCGCCAGAACCAGCTCGGCTGGATCGAGTCGACGCTGCACGGCGGCGTGACGACGATGATCTCCGCCGGCGAAGTGCACCTGCCCGGACGCCCGAAGGACATCGTCGGACTCAAGGCGCTCGCGATCACGGCGCAGCGCGCGTTCGACAACTTCCGCCCCGGCGGGGTGAAGGTCCTGGCCGGCGCGCCCGTCATCGAGAAAGGCATGGTCGAGCAGGACTTCGCGGACCTCGCCGCGGCCGGCGTCTCGCTGCTCGGCGAGGTGGGCCTCGGCTCGGTGAAGGCCGGCCACGAGGCGCAGCAGATGGTCGCGTGGGCCCGGAAGCACGGCATCCGCAGCACGATCCACACGGGCGGGCCGTCGATCCCGGGCTCGGGCCTGATCGACAAGGACGTCGTGCTCGAGGCCGACGCCGACGTGATCGGCCACATCAACGGCGGCCATACGTCGCTGCCCGAAGCGCACGTCTGCGAACTCTGCGAGAAGTCGTCGCGCGCCATCGAGATCGTCCACAACGGCAACGAGCGCGTCGCGATCGCGGCGGCGCAGGCGGCGCTGCAGCTGAAGTGCCCGCACCGCGTGATCCTCGGCACGGACAGCCCCGCCGGCTCGGGCGTCCAGCCCCTCGGGATGCTGCGGATGATCGCGCTGCTGTCCAGCCTCGGCGGGATCCCGGCGGAACTCGTCGTCTGCTTCGCGACCGGCAACACGGCCCGCATCCGCGGTCTCGACTGCGGACTCGTCGAACCCGGCCGCGCCGCCGACTTCGTGTTCCTCGATCGCGCGCAGCACACGGCCGGCCGCACGCTGCTCGAAAGCATCGGGCTCGGCGACCTGCCCGGCGTCGGGATGGTGATGATCGACGGGCTCGTGCGCTGCGGACGCAGCCGGAACACGCCGCCGGCCACCGAGGTTCCGATGGTCGTCGGCGCGCATTGAGGCACCCGGCGGCCGGGTCGGGCGTTCGATCGTCGACACGCCCGGACGCGCCGCGGCTCGACCATCACCGATGCCGGCACGACGTCCGTCCACGCGACATGAAGCTCCGCAGGCCAGGCCCCGCCGCTAGAATTCCGCGATGAACGCCAAGCCGAAGCGAGCTGCCGACGACGCGATCGACGCCGACGCCGCGCCCCCCGCGGCGCCCGGCGCCGTCCGGACCGTCCAGTCGCTCGAACGCGCGTTCGCGATCCTCGAGGCCGTCGCCGCCAGCGACGAGCCGGTGGGTCTCGCGGAGCTTTCCCGCACGACCGGCCTGCACACCAGCACGGCCTTCCACCTGATCCGCACGCTCGCGCACCTCGGCTACATCCGGCAGGACGAATCGAAGCGCTACCGCGTGGGTCCGCGGCTCTTCATGCAGGCCGCGGGAGCCTTCACCGAGAACACGCTCGTCGACCTCGCGCAGCCGCATCTGCGGCGCCTCGCGGACGAGACCGGCGAGACGGCGCACCTCGCCGTCCGGGCGGACAACGGCATCGCCGTCATCGCGAAGGTCGAGGCGCGGTCGCCGATCCGCAGCAGCGAACGGCTCGGCATCATCCGCCCGGCGCACTGCACGGCACTCGGCAAGGTCTTCCTCGCCGAGCTGCCGGCCCACGAGTTCGACCACTGGCTCGCCACCGCGCCGCTCGCCGCGTTCACGCCGAAGACGATCACCGACCGGAAGGCGCTGCGTGCGGAGATCGCGCGCGTCGCGGTCGACGGCAACGCAGCCGACGACGGCGAGTTCAACGAGGAGCTCCGCTGCATCGCGGCGCCGGTGCGCAACTTCACCGGCCACACGGTCGCGGCGATCGGCGTGTCGGGTCCGGTCTGGCGGGTGACGCAGAAGGACCTCGCACGGCTCGGCACGCAGGTCGCGGCGACGGCGGGCGAGCTGTCGCGCGAACTGGGTGACCGCGGCGCGCCCCCGGAACCACGCACGACGCGATCGCGACGGAAGTAGCGGCCGATCGTGTCGACACCGGCGTCGCCCGGGATCGTCGGACACACCGGACGGCGTTGCGGAATCCGGAACGCCGCACGCCGGCGCCCCGTGGACTTCGACAGCGGGCAACACCCGCCGCAGCGCGCCGCACGCTCAACCCTTCGCCGCGAACCGCCCCGCCCGCCGTCCCGACACGAACGCCCACGCCAGATGATGGCCGTGGCCCTTCAGCAGCAGTCCGCCCTGCCCCGTCGCCCCCGCCGCCCACAGCCCGGCAATCGGCACGTCGCCGGCGCCGAGCACGCGGTGTTCGAGATCGACGGCGAGCCCGCCCTCGTTGTGCACGAACACGGGCCGCACCGGCCCGAGGGCGACGAACGGCGGTTCCGACGTCGGGCGCCCCGGCGCGTGGTGCCACGCGTCGGCGAGCGCGACCGGCGACATCCCGAGCTTCGCCGCGAGCGCCTCGAGGTCGTCCGCCTCGGTGAAGACGTCCGGACGGCTGCGGCGATAGTCGGGGACGTACGCGTACGCCACGCCCGGCGCCGTCGAGACGAAATGCGGCCACGCGGAGAACTGCCGCGCGAGCGGTCCGTCGAGGACGATCCAGCCGACCTTGCCGGGCTGGTCGGCGAGCGCGAGCGCCGCGTCGCCGGGTTCGTCGCAGAAGCGGGACCCCGCACGGTTCACCAGGATCGCGCCCTGCTCGAACAGGCTGCGCGACGGGGCGAGCGCCGTCGTGAGGAAGCCCATCACGAACGGCCGCAGCAGCCGCCGCGGGAGATGCGCCAGCGCCCATTCGATGCCGGCGGCGAGCGCGCGCCACGGCGGCAGCCGCCGCACGAGCGTCATCCGGGCCGGCGCGATGAAGCGCAGTTCGGGGCCGAGCGCGAGATCACCGTTGACGATGCGCGCACCGAGCGCCAGCGCGAGCTTCTGGCCGTCGCCGGTCGCGGTCGGATTCACGGCCTCGACCTTCGCGGCCGGCGCGCCGAGGTGGATCGCCTTCAGCTCGGGATCGTTCGTGAAATCGCCGGCTGCGAGGACAACACCGCGCCGCGCATCGATGCGCCCGCCGTCGTCGCACACGACGCCTGCGACGCGACGGTCCTCGACGACGAGCTGCGTCGCGCGAACACCGAGGCGAAGCTCGACACCGACCTTCGTTGCGTGGCGGCCCAGGTGGTGGATGTACGACAGCGCGTTCGGCAGCACGGTGTGCATGCGCGGCTGCCGGTGCGGCGGCTCGGGCATCGGACCGTGGAAGCGCACGCCGAGCGACAGCAGCCAGCGGAACGCGTCGGGGACTTCGTCGCAGAGGATGCGGCGAAGTCCCGCGTTGTCGCGGTCCGCGAGTTCGCCGGCGAAGAGCGGCATGTCGGCATCGTGATCGGCCGGTGAATCGACGATGCCGCGCCGCTGCTGGTGCGGCGTGCCGGTCGCGGTGATCGACCCGACGGACCACGCCGTCGATCCGCCGAGTGCCGCGTTCTTCTCGATCAGCAGAACCGCCGCGCCGGCCGCCCGCGCCTCGATCGCGGCCGCGAGCCCGGCCCCGCCGCCACCGACGACGATGACGTCGAAGGTGCCGGCGGCGGCGTTCACGCGGCGGCCGCTGCGCGCCCCGCGCTCGTGCCGGCGATGCGTCCGAAGACGGCACCGGACATGAGCCCTGTCCCGCCCGGGTAGTTGAAGTAGAACAGTCCGCCGACGAGTTCGCCCGCCGCGTAGAGCCCCGGCATCGGACGCCCGTCGGTGTCGACGACCTGCGCGTCGGTCGTGATGCGCAGCCCGCCGAACGTGAAGGTGATCCCGCAGGAGACGGCGTAGGCCTCGAACGGTGGCGCGTCGATCGTGTTCGCCCAGTTCGACTTCGGCACGGCGAGGCCTTGCGTGCCGCGGCCGTCCTTCACGTTCGGATCGAACGGCACGTCGGTGCGGACCGCCGCGTTGTACGCGTGGATCGTGTCGAGCGCCCGCTGCGCGTTCACGTCATCGAGCTTCGCGACGAGCGCCTCGAGCGAGTCGGCCGTCACCTTCGTCACCTGCCGGATGCGGTACTCGTCGCGCAGCAGGTGCGTGACCTTGCGGTCGAAGATCTGCCACGCGAACTGGCCGGGCTGGCGGAGGATCACGGCGCCGTACTTCGCGTACGTGTAGTTGCGGAAATCGGCGCCCTCGTCGACGAAGCGCTCGCCGTTCGCATTCACCATGATTCCCCACGGATACGAATGCTTCTGGAAGCCGTCGCCGACGGCGAGATCGCCGAACTCCGGCGCGTTGCGGTCCCAGCCGACGGCGTGGCAGCCCGACCAGTTGCCGCACGGCGCAGCGCCCGCATCGAGCGCCATGCGGATGCCGTCGCCGGTGTTGAAGCGCGTGCCGCGGACCTTCGCGAGATCCCAGCCGGGGCCGAGGTACCGCGTGCGCCATTCGGGGTTCGACTCGAAGCCGCCGGCCGCGAGCACGACGGCGCGGCAATGCACCGTGCGGGTCGTGCCCATGTGCCGCACGACGACGCCGCGGACACCGTCGTCGTCATGCACGAGCGACAGCGCGCGGGCCTCGTGGAACACCGGGATGCCCTGCTTCGTCGCGATCGCGCGCTGCGCCTCGACGAGCCCGGGTCCGCCGCCCCACGCCTCGACCGTGAGCCCGCCCCAGAACTTGAACCGTCCGTCGACCTTGAACGCCTGCCGGCCGTAGATCGGCACGAAGCGCACGCCCTTGTCGCGCAGCCACATCAGCGTCGCCCTGCTGCGGCGGACGAGCAGCTCGGCGAGATCCGGATCGGTGCGGTTCTCGGTGACGCGCGCCATGTCGTCGAAGAAATTCTCTTCGGTGTACCGGCCGAAGTCGGTGCGCGCGACCTCCTCGTCGGTGAGGTCGGGCATGAGCGCCCGGAGATCGTCGACGCCGTCGTACGCGAACCGGATGGCGCCCGCCGTGAACCGCGTGTTGCCCCCTTCCTCGTCCTGCGGGGCGCGCTCGAGGACGATCACGTCGACCCCGGCATCCCGCGCCGCAAACGCCGCGCACATCGCGGCATTGCCTGCACCGACCACCACCACGTCGCACCGCTCCGGCAGCATGGACATCTCCGATCTCGTCGCACGAATTCCCGCAGTGTAGGAAGTTGCACTAGAGTGTCGCAAGCGATCCGACACCGGAGAAACACGATGGCCCGCACGAAAGGCGCAGACCTCATCGCCGACTTTCTCATCCGCGAGGACGTGCCGTACATCTTCGGCATCTGCGGCCACGGCACCGTCGGGATGCTCGATGCGCTGTGGTCGCGCCAGGACAAGATACGTCTGATCTCGCCGCGGCACGAGCAGGTCGCCGGCCACATGGCGGACGCCTACTTCCGCGTCGCCCACAAGCCCGTCGCGACGCTGACCTCCTGCGGTCCGGGCTCCTGCAATCTCGTGATGGCGACGGCCTGCGCGTCGGCCGACTCCTCGGCGTTCTACGCGATCACGGCGAACGTGCCGACGCAGCAGTTCAACCGCGGCCCGTTCCAGGAAAGCTATCGCAACCAGGCCGCCGAATTCCCCGTGGCGCTGCGGCCGTACGTGAAACGCACCTTCCAGCCGACGCGCGTCGACATGCTGCCGCTCGCGCTGCGCCAGAGCTTCAACCTCATGCTGTCCGGCCGGCCCGGCCCCGTGAATCTCGACGTGCCGTTCAACGTCTTCCAGGAGGAGGACGACGTCGAGCTGCAATCCTCCGACCGCCTCGCCGGATTCCCGAAGCCGGGCGCGTCGCCGGACGACATCCGCCGCGTCGTCGACCTCATCGCGAAGGCCGAACGCCCCGCGTTCTTCGTGAGCCACGGCGTGACGCTCGCCGAGGCCGGCCCCGAACTCACGGCCGTCGCGGAGCTGCTCGACATCCCGGTGATCACGTCGCCGAACGGCATGGGCGCCGTCCCGATGCCGCACCGGCTCGCACTCGGATTCATCGGCCGCAACGGCACCTATCCCGCGAACCAGGTGGGCCGCCACTGCGACCTGCTCATCGCGGTCGGTGCGCGGTTCGACGACCGGTCGTCGTCGTCGTGGATCCCCGGGTACTCGTGGAACATCCCGCCGACGCGACTCGTGCACGTCGACATCGATCCGACCGAGATCGGCCGCAACTATCCCGTCGATCTCGGCATCCTCGCGGACGCGAAGGTCTTCCTCTCGCAGCTTCATGAAGAAGCCCGCCGCCGTCGCATCGGATCGCCGATGCGCCTCGCCGCGTGGCACGACGCCATCGACGGCTGGCGCGACGAATGGCGCGCGCACACGGCACCGCCCTTCGACATGAGCGGATCGCCGCTGCGGCCCGAACGCGTCGTGCGCGACGTCCGCGCGGTGCTGCCCGACGACGCGATCATCTCGCTCGACAGCGGCGTGCATCACAACTGGTTCATGCAGTTCTGGGAGGCCCGCCAGCCGCAGGCGATGCTGAACTCGTGGGGCTTCTCGGCGATGGGATTCGGCGTGAGCGGCATCCTCGGCGCGAAGCTCGCGGCGCCCCACCGCCCCTGCCTCGCGATCGTCGGCGACGGCGGCTTCACGATGACGCCGCATGTGCTCGCGACGGCCGTCGAATACGACATCCCCGCGGTCTGGCTCGTCTGGAACAACTTCACGTGGGGCGCGATCCGCGACATCCAGCTCGGCATGTTCGGCGGACGCGAGATCGGCACGAGCTTCCATGCCGGCCCCGACCGCGCGCCGTACAACCCGGACTTCGCCGCGATGGCGCGCAGCTACGGCGTCGAGGGCATCACGGTGCAGCACTCCGACCAGTTGGGCGACGCGCTGCGCCACGCGATGGCGCTGGGCAAGCCGTGCCTGCTCGACGTGCATGTCGATGCGGGCCCGAAGCCGCCGAGCACGGGGACGTGGCAGCTGCCGCCGACGCAGCATCGCGAGCCGGCGTTCGGCAAACCTGTCGTGATCCGCTGAGGGCCGTCCGATGACCTCGACACCCACCGAAAAGTACGCCGCGTTCCAGCCCTTCATCGCGCGCAATCGCGTCGGCGGCAAGTGGCTCAAGACCGCCCGCACTGTGCCCATCGTGGACCCCTATCGCGGTACCGTCGTCGGCCGCGCACCCGTCACGACACTGGCCGATCTCGGCGCCGCCCTCGACGCCGCGACCGCCGCGCGCGCGAAGTTCGCCGCCGTGCCCGGTTACGAACGCGCGGCATTGCTCCGCCGGATCGCAGCACTGATCGAACGCGACGTGACGTCGCTCGCGACGCTGCTCACCCGCGAGACGGGCAAGGCGATCCGCGATTCCGAGGGCGAGATCCGGCGCTCGCTCGAGACCTTCTCGCTCGCCGCCGAAGAAGCGATCCGGATCGAGGGCCGCCACATTCCGCTCGACGGCAGCGCGATGGGGGCGGGCAAGCTCGCGATGCTGCTGCGCTTCCCCGTCGGGGTCGTCGCCGCGATCACGCCGTACAACGCGCCCTTCAATCTCGCCGCCCACAAGATCGCGCCCTCGATCGCCGCGGGCAACACGATGGTGCTGAAGCCGCCGCCGCAGGCCCCGCTGATCGTCCACCGTCTTGCGGAACTCGTCGTCGAGGCCGGTGCGCCGGCGGGTGTGCTCAACGTCGTCCACGGCGGCGCGACGATCGGCAAGGCGCTGGTCTCGGATCCGCGCGTCGACTTCATCACGTTCACGGGGTCGAGCCGCGCCGGTGCCGCGATCAAGGCGGCCAGCGGACTGCGTCGCGTCGCGCTCGAACTCGGCGGCAACGGCGCGACGATCGTCCACGCGGATGCCGACATCGCCCGCGCCGCGGCGGCCTGCGCGCGCAACTCGATGCGCCTCGCCGGGCAGAGCTGCATCTCGGTGCAGTCGGTGCACGTCCACGCGTCGGTGCTCGACAAGTTCCTCGACCGTCTCGTCGCCGAGGTCGACAAGATGAAGCTCGGCGATCCGCTCGACCCGGCGACCGACGTCGGGACGCTCATCGACGAGGCCGCGGCGCAGCGCATCGAGCAGTGGGTGCACGACGCCGCCGACGAAGGCGCCCACGTGCTGACCGGCGGGCGCCGCCACGGCGCGGCGTTCGAGCCGACAGTGCTGACGCGCGTCGCGCCGACGATGAAGGTCGTGTGCGAGGAGGTCTTCGGCCCCGTCGTCAACGTACTCCCGTACGACACGCTCGACGACGCGTTCGCCGCGATCAACGCGAGTCCGTACGGATTGCAGGCCGGCATCTTCACGAAGTCCAACGAGGTCACGTTCGCCGCGATCCGGGCACTGCGCGTGGGCGGCATCATCGTCAACGGGACGTCCACGTGGCGCACCGACCAGCTTGCGTACGGCGGCGTGAAGGCGAGCGGCATCGGCCGCGAAGGCCCGCGCTACGCCATCGAGGACATGACCGAACAACGCCTCGTCGTGTTCGATCTGTGAACGACAGGTTCAACGGAGAACGATCGATGCCACCGGCAGACCCGAACCACCCGAACCCGCGGGGGATGATCCGCCCCGCCGCCACCGTCATGTGGGACGAGGCGCCCGCCCACTACGGCGGCGCGTTCTCGAAGATGCTCGTGCGCCCGGAGTCCTGCGGCTCGCACAACCTCGACTACCGGATCTCCGTCTACCAGCCGCGCGCGTACGTCGCGCCGCACCGCCATCGCATCCAGGAGCAGGTCTACCACGTCCTCGACGGCGAGGGCCTCATGGAAATGGACGGCGTGCGCACCGTCGTGCGTCGCGACGACGTGATCTTCATCCCGCCGGGCGTCGAGCATGCGATCTACAACACGGGGATGGTCGACCTGCGCTTCGTCGTCGTGACCTCGCCGGCGGACGACGCGTAGCGCCCGGTTCCGGCGCGTCGCCGGCGCCGACGCCATGTCGGTCGACGACGCCGCGCGTGCATCGCGTTGCGACGTCGTGCGGCGGGCACCGATGACGCGCATGATCGCCGCGACCGCCGCCGCCCTCCGCGGACCTGCTCCCCACGAACCCGGAACCCCGCGATGCGCAAGATCCTGTCCGTCCTGATCGCGGCCCTCATCGCGATCGTCGTTCCATCCGTCGCGCGCGCCGACGACACCCGCGCGCTCCGCATCGGCATCGTCACGTATCTTTCCGGCCCCGGCGCCGGCCCGATGGGCATCCCCGCACGCAACGCCGCCGAACTCGCGATCGAATCGCTGAACGCCGGCGCCCTGCCCGCGCCTTACCGGACGAAGGGCTTCGGCGGGCGCGCGCTCGAGATGGTCCTGCTGGACGAGGCGGGGTCGACGAGCAGCGTCGTCTCGCAGTTCCGCAATCTCGTGCAGGGACGCGGCGTCGACATCGTCGTCGGGTACATCTCGAGCGGCAGCTGCCTCGCCGTCGCGCCCGTCGCCGAAGACCTGCGTGCCCTGACGGTGATCTTCGACTGCGGCACCTCGCGACTCTTCGAGGACGCCTCGTACAAGTACGTCTTCCGGACGGCCGCGCACGCCACGATGGACAGCGTCGCCGCCGCGAAGTACGTCCGCGAACGGCTCCCGAACGCGACGCGCATCGCGGGGCTCAACCAGAACTACGCCTGGGGCCTCGATTCGTGGCGCGACTTCGAGGCGTCGATGAAGGTGCTCCGGAGCGACACGACGGTCGCGGCGTCGCAGATGCCGAAGCTCTTCGCCGGCCAGTACAGCACCGAGATCTCGGCGCTGCTCGCGGCGAAACCCGACGTGATCCATTCGAGCCTGTGGGGCGGCGATCTCGAGGCCTTCGTGCTGCAGGGCGCGCCGCGCGGACTGTTCGCCGCGAGCCCCGTCGTCCTCACGACCGGCGACACGGAACTCCACCGGCTCCAGGGCCGGTTCCCCGACGGCACGATCATCGGCGCGCGCGGCCCGCACGGCGTGTTCGCGCCCGACAACGCGCTCAACCGCTGGTTCGCCCCCGCCTTCGAGAAGCGCTACGGCACGCCGGCCGTGTTCACGGCGTACCAGATGGTCCAGGCGATCCTCGGGACGAAGGCCGCGTACGAGAAGGCGCAGGCCGCTGTCGGCGGCAAGGCCCCGACGACCGACCAGATCGTCGCGGCGTTCACCGGCCTCACCTTCGAGACGCCGAGCGGCACGACGCGCATGGCGCTCGGCGCCGGCCACCAGGGCATCCAGGACACCGCGTACGGCATGACGAAGACGGTGGCCGGGAAGACCACGATCGTGAACGTCACGCGCTACCCTGCCGAGCAGGTGAATCCGCCGGAGGGCGTGAAGAGCGAGGCCTGGATCCGCCGCGGATTCGCGCGCTGAGTCCTCTGCGACCCGCGGCTGTGGCGGCGGAATTCCGTGCGGACCCCTGACGCCACGGCCGGTGCCGGAACAATTCGCGCGGGTCGTCGCGCAGGTCCTTCCAAACGCCGCCCGATCCGGTGGATCATCCGGCCCGACCGCGCGCACGGTCGTCGCCACCGACGCCGTGACCCGCCGCCCCGAACACCACGATCCAGACCGAGGAGAAACCCCATGGATGTCCGCGCAGCAGTCGCCCACAAGGCAGGTGCCCCGCTCACGCTCGAGACCGTCCGGCTCGACGGCCCCCGCGACGGCGAAGTGCTCGTCGAGATCAAGGCCACCGGCATCTGCCACACGGACGAGTACACGCTGTCCGGCGCGGACCCCGAGGGCCTCTTCCCGTCCATCCTCGGGCACGAGGGCGCCGGCGTCGTCGTCGACGTCGGCCCGAACGTGAAGAGCCTGAAGAAGGGCGACCACGTGATCCCGCTGTACGTGCCCGAGTGCCGCGAGTGCGAGTACTGCACGTCGCACAAGACCAACCTCTGCCAGGCGATCCGCACGACGCAGGGCGCCGGCCTGATGCCCGACGGCACGAGCCGCTTCTCGCTCGACGGCAAGCCGCTGTTCCACTACATGGGCACGTCGACGTTCGCGAACTTCACGGTCGTCCCGGAGATCGCGCTCGCGAAGATCCGCGAGGACGCCCCCTTCGACAAGGTCTGCTACATCGGCTGCGGCGTCACCACCGGCATCGGCGCCGTCATCAACACGGCCAAGGTGGAACCCGGCGCGAACGTCGTCGTGTTCGGCCTCGGCGGCATCGGACTCAACGTCGTGCAGGGCGCCCGCCTCGCCGGCGCGAACATGATCATCGGCGTCGACATCAACCCGGGCCGCCGCGCGCTCGCCGAGAAGTTCGGCATGACCCACTTCGTGAACCCGAAGGACATGCCCGAGGCCGAACTGGTGCCGTATCTCGTGAACCTCACGAAGGGCGGCGCCGACTACAGCTTCGAGTGCATCGGCAACGTGAAGCTCATGCGCCAGGCACTCGAGTGCTGCCACAAGGGCTGGGGGCAGTCGATCATCATCGGCGTGGCACCGGCCGGCGCGGAGATCACGACGCGGCCGTTCCAGCTCGTCACCGGCCGCACCTGGAAAGGCACGGCGTTCGGCGGCGCGCGCGGCCGCACCGACGTCCCGAAGATCGTCGACTGGTACATGGACGGCAAGATCGACATCGACAGCCTCATCACGCACGTGCTGCCCTTCGAGGACATCAACAAGGGCTTCGACCTGATGCACGCCGGCGAATCGATCCGCAGCGTGGTGGTGTACTGATGGCGCTGAAGGTCCTCTCGGAACACCGCTGCTTCGAGGGCGTGCAGGGCTACTACGCGCACGCCTCGTCGGAGATCGGTCTCGACATGCGCTTCTCGGTGTTCCGTCCGCCGCAGGCGGAGTCGCAGCGTGTGCCCGTCGTGTTCTATCTCGCCGGCCTCACGTGCACGGAAGAGACCTTCGCGATCAAGGCCGGCGCGCAGCGCGCCGCCGCGGAGCTGGGCCTGATGCTCGTGTGCCCGGACACGAGTCCGCGCGGCGCGAACGTCCCCGGCGAAGCTGACTCGTGGGACTTCGGTCTCGGTGCGGGTTTCTACGTCGACGCGACCGCCGAGCCCTGGGCGAAGCACTACCGGATGTACAGCTACGTGACGCGCGAACTGCCGGCGCTGATCGCGGCGGAGTTCCCCGCGGACCCGCAGCGGCAGGGCATCTTCGGGCACTCGATGGGCGGGCACGGCGCGCTTGTCTGCGCGCTGCGCAATCCGGACGTCTTCCGCTCGGTGTCGGCGTTCGCGCCGATCTGCGCGCCGACGCAGTGCCCGTGGGGGCAGAAGGCGTTCGGCGGCTATCTCGGTGCCGACACGGCCGCCTGGAATCGCTGGGACGCCGCGGCGCTCGTCCGCGAACGCGCGTTCGACGGCCGCATCCTCATCGACCAGGGGCTGTCCGACAAATTCCTCGCGGAGCAGCTCCATCCCGAAGCCTTCGAGGCGGCATGCGCGGCGTCCGGACAGAGCCTCACGCTGCGCCGGCACGGCGGCTACGACCACGGCTATTTCTTCATCGCGACGTTCGTGGAAGAGCACCTGCGCCATCACGCGGCGGCGCTCCGATAGTTCGGCCGATCGTCTTTCCACCGAGGACCGCACCATGCAGAAGCTGCTGATCTACCAATCGATGTGGGCCATGGAACGGCGGCGTCCGGACGGGCACGAATGGCCGCTCGACGAGCAGCTGCAGATGATCCGCGACGCCGGCTTCGACGGCTGCGGCGTGCGCTTCATCGATCGGGCGTTCGTCACGCAGGTCACGTCGTTCCTGCGCGCACACGGCATGACGTGGCAGGCGCAGTGCTATCCGAAGACCGTCGACGACCTGCGGACGACGCTCGACATGGTCGCGGAGTTCGGCGCCGACCACGTGAACCTGCAACCCGACGTGCGTCCGTATTCGCTCGAGGAATGCATCCCCTACATCGAGGGCTGGCGGCGCCTCGCGGCCGACGCGAAGGTCCCGGTGCACATCGAGACGCACCGCGACCGGATGACGACCGATCTCTTCTTCACGCTGCGGCTGCTCGACTGCTTCCCCGACCTGCGGCTCACCGGCGACCTCTCGCACTACCTCGTCGGCCGCGAGTTCTGGTACCCCGTGTCGGACGAGAACCACGCGCTCATGCACCGCATCCTCGACAACTGCTGGGGATTCCACGGTCGCGTCGCGAGCCGCGAGCAGATCCAGGTGCAGATCAGCTTCCCGACGATGCAGCACTGGGTCGCGCTCTTCATGCAGTGGTGGGAATACGGCATCCGCAGCTGGCGCCGCCGCGCCCCGAAGGACGCCACGTTCACCTTCCTGTGCGAACTGGGGCCGAAGGAATACGCGATCACCGGCGCCGACGGTTACGAGTTGTCCGACCGCTGGGCCGAGTCGCTGATGATGAAGGACATGATCCGGGCGCTCTGGGATCGCATCGCAGCCGAGGAAGGCTGAACGGTCGCATCCGCCGCGTGCATTGCGCGGGGCACGAGACCCGCGCAATGCACTGCACATCGGGCCAGGCGGTCGCGCACGACACCCCGCCGGCCCGGCGTTCGAATCAGCCGGTCACGACCTCGGCAATGCGTGCCCTGCGTGACCGACGCATCCGCGCCAGTGCGACGATGCCCAGCCCCGCCCCCATGAGCGCCCAGCTTTCCGGTTCCGGCACCGCGACGACCGATGCGTTCAGCGTGCCGCCGAGCGCGAGCTGCGCACCCTCGACGTACAGATACCCCGTGCCACCGCGTGCGCCGTTCTCGAAGAATCGCGGATCGTTCGTGTACGTCTGCGTGCCCAGTCCGCCGCCGTAGCCGCCGGTCGCGTCGACGAGCGAGGTCTCCAGGAAGGTGACGGCCGAACCGCCGACGAGCGCGATGTTCCCGCCGCTGCCGCCTCCGCCGGGGCCGCCCTGCCCGCCCGAATTCGCGAAGGCCCAGCCACCGTTGGCACCGAGCGCGAGCAGGCTGCCGCTGACCGTGATGGCGTCCGGCGTGAAGATCCCGAGGGCCCCGCCACCGCCACCACCGGACCCGCCGCCGAGCTGCACGCCGAAGAAGTACCAGCCGCTGCCTCCGCCGCCGCCGGAGCCCCCGGTGAGCACCGCCGGATACGGCACGGCCGGGCTGCCGTCGACACCGGTCGTGTAGCGCTCGGCGCCCTCGCCCGCCGTGGCCATGCCACCCCCTCCGCCGGCGACGCCGTAGATCTTCAGGCCGGTGTGCGTCGGCGTCGGACCGGGCAATCCTCCCGACGGACCGGACCCGGCCACGGCATCGCGACAGTCTTCGGTGGCGCAGGTCGTGTCACCGACGCCGCCGAGCCCGCCGGTGCCGCCACCGGGTCCGCCGGTGCTGGTCGTCGCGGGGCGGATATAGCCGAGGCCCGGGTTCGCGAGATCGGCGAGGCTCACGCCTCCGGCGGAGACATCGATGACGCCCGCGATCGACACGGCACCGGTCGCACGCAGGATCACCGGCGTGTCGGCGGCGTTGTGGCGGAATCTCACCGTGACGCCGGTCGGGATGTCGATGGTCGTGAAGTTGAAGACGCCGTCGTCGGGCAGGTCGAGCGTGATGCTGCCGGTCGGATGGAAGGCGCCGTCGGAACCGTCCGACAGCGGCGTGATGGCGGCGGCTGCGGTCGATGCGGCGAACAGGACGGTCGATACGATCAGGTCTTGCGGTTTCAAGGCTGCGGTCTCCTCTGCGGGATGGCGGGCGTCGCGCTGTGGATGCGCGTTCGTCCCTGCACCGACCGACGTTATCGCCGCACGGCGCGCGCGACGTTGCGAATCGTCAACTGGCCTGCACGATGGCGGACGGTCGGCACCGGCGAGCGCCGCGCGGACGGATGGACATCGCTGGTGCGTCGTGTCGCGGCCGTCCGGCACGCGATCGACGACGCGAAGTCGGCCGCCCGGCCATATGCACTTTCCGACCAATGACCCGGACCACCGATCCGCGTCCGGACGATCGCGTGCGGGCAGCGCCGTCAGACCTTCTCGAAGTCGATCCGCTCGTCGACCGGCAGCTGCTGAAGGAATCGCCGCAGGCAGTCCAGCCCCAGCTCGATCGTGCCGAG
>CAUJJX010000213.1 GCA_963205165.1 Pseudomonadota bacterium
GCGAGCAGTTCGTACGACCGATGCCGCGGCGCCGGATCGTGCGTCCACGTCACGATCACGAGTTCGTCGAGATCGAGGCGCTTCGCCAGCGCATCCAGTTGCGCGGCAACCTGCTCTCCTGTGCCGACGAAGGCCTTGCTGCGCATCGCCGCGATGGTGGCGCGCTCTGCCTCCGAGTACACGAAGGTGGAGGCTTCCTCCGGTGACACCAGCGGGTTGCGGATGCCCTGCTCGAAACCGACGCGCCAGTGCTCACGCGTCGTCGCGAGCCGCTTCGCCTCGGCCTCCGTGTCGGCGGCGAGTGCCCAGACGCAGATCGTGGCCTGCGGCTCGGGATGCAGCGCGCTCGGACGGTAGTTGCGGCGATAGAGGTCGAGCGCCTGCTCCACGCCACGACCGTCGCTGAAGAAGTATGCGTAGGCGTAGGGCATACCGAAGTGCGCCGCGAGTTGCGCGCCGTAGTCGGAACTGCCCAGGATCCAGATGGTCGGCGCCGTCGGGCCCGTCGGATGCGCCTTGATGGAGCGGTACGGATGGTTCGCGGGCAGCGGTGCCCCGGACAGCCAGGCCTGGAGCTCCTGCACCTGCTGCGGAAACTGGTCGGCGGCGTTGGAGTACGGATTGAGCGCATGCGCCGTCAACCTGTCCGACCCTGGCGCGCGGCCCACCCCGAGATCGATGCGGCCCGGCGCGATCGCTTCGAGCACGCGGAACTGCTCCGCCACCTTGAGCGAGGCGTAGTGCGGCAGCATCACGCCCGCGCTGCCGATGCGGATGCGGGTCGTGGTCGCCGCGATGGCGGCCATCAGCACTTCGGGCGCCGTGCCCACGATGCTGTCGCTGTTGTGGTGCTCGGAGACCCAGTAGCGGTGATAGCCGAGCGCGTCGCAGTGCCGGGCGAGATCGATGCTCTCGCGGATGGCGGCGTCCTGCCCGCGTCCTGCGGAAGCGGTGGACTGGTCGAGTACGGAAATTCTCATCGTGTGTCCATGGAAGGCGTGTCGCGGTCGAGGATAGCCCGGAAGCCTGTCCGCGCAGCGGCGGCATGGGGCGGCATCGCGCAGCGCGAGCGTCCGTGCGGCGCGGCGGGGAGACCGCGGAGTCCGGCGTCGGCGCCGGATGCCGGTGCGTCTCCGCACGCTGCGCGGCGCGGCGTCGTGGTAGGGTCCGCGGCCACCTGCAGCGCCCGACCCCGGAACCTCCATGAAGACACCGCCACGCCTCCTGCCCCTCGTCGACGACGGTTTCGTGGACGAGGTCGTCCGTCAGTTGAAGAGCGGCAAGGAAGCGATGGTGTTCGTCGTGGTCAGCGAGGGCGAGGTGCGCTGCGCGAAGGTCTACAAGGAAGCCGACAAGCGCGGGTTCCGCCAGAGCGTCGCGTACACCGAAGGACGCAAGGTGAAGAACAGCCGGCAGGCGCGCGCGATGGAGAAGGGCTCGCGCTACGGACGTCGCGAACAGGAAGCCGCGTGGCAGCACGCGGAGGTCGATGCGCTGTTCCTGCTGGCAGGCGCCGGTGTGCGCGTGCCGAAGCCGTACAACTTCCACGAGGGCGTGCTCCTCATGGAACTCGTGACCGACGCCGAGGGCAATGCGGCCCCGCGCCTCGGCGATCTCGTCCTCACGCCGGAACTCGCACGCGAGTACCACGCCGCGCTGATCCGGCAGGTCGTGCTGATGCTCTGCGCCGGGATCGTCCACGGCGACCTGTCCGAATACAACGTGCTCGTCGATGCGGACGGCCCGGTCATCATCGACCTGCCGCAGGCCATCGACGCGGCCGGCAACAACAACGCGATGCGCATGCTGGTCCGCGACGTCGACAACCTCGCGGCGTACTTCGGACAGTCCGCGCCCGAACTGCTGACGACCGACTACGGCAACGAGATCTGGGCGCTCTACGCGGCGGGTGCGCTGCGTCCGGACATCGAACTCACCGGTGTGTTCGTGCACGACGAGACGCCCCCCGATGTGGACGCACTCATGCGCGACATCGATGCGGTGGCCGAAGAGGAAGCGGAACGCCAGCGGCGGCTGGCCGCAGCGGACGAGTGACACAGCGACGGCAGCCGCGCGCGATGTTTGTCCGCGTTCGACGCCAGTGCTTTCGGGGGGATGTGCCGGCGTGATGCGCAGCGCCGTGAGCAACGCGCCGAGCGGGCGTCGGCGCGCGCGGGCTACGGACGCGGAGCCTTCCTGCTGCGCTCGACCGGCGCCACGAACTTCACCGAGAACCGCCAGCCCTCGGGCGTGTCGCGCAGGATCAGCGATTTCGAGTGGGCGCCTTCAGGAAACACCTCTCCCGTCTCGAACAGTGCGATCGCACCGAGCCCCTTCACGACGCACGCGCCGGGCAGCGTCGTGAAGACCGACTCGGCGGCCACCAGCACGAACGCGCCGTCGGACGACTCCGAGCACGACAGCCCGCGCGGCACCTTGTGCGGATCCGCACGCCACGTCTCGTGAAGCGCTTCGAGCGCCGCCCGCAGTTCGTCGGTCATTCCGATCGACAGCACCGTCTCGCGCACTTCGCCCTTCGACATGGCATCACCGTCCCTGCGGAGTTGAAGGAATCGTCCGGCCGTTGCGCCGCCACGTCTGCCAGCGTTCGCGTCCGGCAAACACCGGCAGCGAGTCACTGGCCGGAACATCGCGTTCGAGCACGAACGCCGGTGCGAGCAGTGATTCGAGCTGCGCCGGATTCGTGCCGAAGGGCGGGCCGCGTTCGTTGTCGTCCATGAACCAGAAGCCCGCGAGGCAGCCGCCGGGGCGGACGATCTGCGCCATGCGTTCGCCGTAGCGCGTCCAGAGACTGCGTGGCAGGGCGCAGAGAAAGGCGCGTTCGTAGATCACGTCGAAGCCCGGGCCCGCGTCGAACTCGAAGAAGTCCGCGAGGACGATGCGATCGGTGAAGCGTGCGGCGTTGCGATGCGCCAGTTCGATCGCCGGTGGGCTGAAGTCGATGGCAAGCACGTCGAACCCGGCGTCCGCGAGGAACACCACGTCGTGTCCGGAACCGCAGCCCGGCACGAGCACGCGGCATCCGGGCGCAAGTTCGCGTGCGAACGCGACGAGGTCGGCCGGCACCTTGCCCGCGTCCCACGGCATCACGCCCTTGTCGTAGCGGGTGTCCCAGAAATCCGGCTTCGAGCTGTCCTGCGCCACGGCGTCGCTCCCGTCAGTTCTTCTTCGCGGCTTCTTCGGGCGTCGCCGGCCGCACGTTCACTTCCATGTTCGACCAGTACTGGATGCGGTCGATGTCGCGCTGGATCCAGGCGAAGTGTTCCGGATCGTTCATCACGCGCACGAGGGCGTGCGGCAGCGTGTCGGCGAGATCGAGCATCAGCGCCGTGCTGTACGTCTCGCGGTCGGCGGCGTCGACGCGGAGGATGTCGCACTCGTGCGCCCGCGGACCGTACTTGCCGCCGGGCGGCACGGCGAAGCACGCGTTGATGAGCGTGTCCTGCATCTTCGCGCGGAACTCCGGATCGGCCGGGGCGATGTGGTCGGGCGCCTTGTCGAGATCGATCCACACGTACCGGAGCATCCCGTGGGCCTCGTTCAGCGCGTCGGCGTACTTCGCGAGCAGCGCGGGCGCGTCCGTGATCGAGATGGGCGCGCCGGGCGCACCCGTCGTGAACAGGTTCGTGCTGTCGGCACGCAGCGTCGTCGGGACGCGCGCGGCCTCGCGTGCGCGCTTCAGCGCCTTGCGGGCCTTCACGAGATCGGGGCGACCGAAGATCACGAAGGCCATCACGGCGTAGCGGCCCTGATGGGCCATCTGACCGAACGCGACGAACGGGCGCGTGGCGGTGTCCTGGAGTTGCGTCAAGGCTGGGTGCTCCCTGGAAGTGGTGGTGGATCGAGTCGGCGCAGCGCCGCGACGACGACAGCCGCGATGCCGAGCGCGCCGATCGCTCGCTGCAACGTGACGGCCTGCGGGTATCCGGTGGACAGGCCCGCGAGCAGCGCGACGGCGGAACCTGTGCAAAGAACGAGCAGCAGTGCACGCATCGCAGGATGCCGGCCGAGCGTCGAACGGCGCGCGAGTGCGTCACCCGCGATCGCGCAGAGCCATCCGCCGGCAGCGCCCGCGAGGATGTCGGTCGGCCAGTGGACGCCGACGACCGCGCGCGAGAGTCCGACGAGGACAGCGACGGCCAGCACGATCGCGCGCACCGACAGCGGACGCACGTGCAGCCAGACGAGTCCGGCCGCGACGAAGATCGTCGTCGTGTGGCCGGACGGGAACGCGTTGCCGCGATGCGCGGGTCCGATGATCGTGATGGCGTCGGCGGCGAGCACGGCCGGCGGACGCGGCATCGACATCAGCGGCTTGATGCCGTGGACGAACAGCGTCGCGAGCAGCGCCGAGAGCGCGAGCGCCCAGAGCACGTCGATGCGGCGCATCGCGAATGGCAGGAACAGCGCGATGGCGACGGCCGTGTCGCCCAGGATCGTGATGTACGGCCACGGTGCGGCGCCCGTCGCGTGGCTGATGCCGTTCAGCAGGTGGAAGAGCGCGCGGTTCGATCCGGTCGCGACGACGATCGCGAAGAGCGTGGCCGCGACGGCCGGGACGACCCAGGCGGACCGCGGGATGTTCACGGCGTCGTCCGCTTCGCGTCGGCCGGCGGCGGCAGCACGCGGACGAGCGCGATGCCGTGGCGGCGATACAGGATCTCGTGGTGCGGGATGTCGACGAGGCGCTTCGTCTTCGTCAGCGCGATGTCGCCCGGCACCGGATCGCGCCGCGGTGTCAGCTCGCCGCGGTAGACGATGTAGCTCGGCGTGTTGAGCCCGTACATCACGGCATGCCAGTTGTTCGCGCGGGCGAGCAGCGCCGCTTCCTTGATGGGGGCCTGCTGCGCTTCGCCCGCGATCGGCAGGATGAACACGGCGAACATCGCGGCCATGCCGGCGCCCGTCGCGAGCAACTTCGCGGGCAGGCCGATCGACGTGACGCGCATGAGCGCGATCGTGCCGACGACGAGCAGCGCGGTGCACGCGTAATAGGCCGGGCCGAACTGCGCGCGGATGTCGGTCAATGCTTCGCGGTAGTACGCGTCGCGCAAACCGGGGATCGCCGCTTCGAGCCCGAACGGCAGCGCGGCCAGCGCCGCGAAGACGAGCGTCGCGGGCAGCAGCGCCAGCGCGTGCGACTTCAGTCGCGGCACCTGGAGCGCCATCACGATGAAGAGGCCGGTGTAACCGTAGAAGACGTAGTGCGGGAGCTTCGTGCCCGAGAACGAGAAGAACGCGAAGACGAATCCGAACCAGATCAGGCAGAAGCGCTGGAGGTCGTCGGCCCACGCCCGCGGGATTCCGCGGAGTGCGTTCAGCAGCGGGACGACGTGGGGCAGCGTCGCGCCGAAGAGCCATGGCACGTAGAAGAACAGGCTGCCGTCGAAGCCGTGCATCGGCGCGCTGAAGCGTTCGACGTTGTGCTTCATCAGGAAGCCGCGGACGAAGGCGTCGCCTTCCTTGGCGTACTGCGCGGCGTACCAGGGCGCCGCAATTACGAGCATCAGTGCGATGCCGCGCCAGTCGAACACCGCGCGGAACCACGTCTTCAGGTCGCGCTTCAGTGCGCAGTAGATGAAGGTCGTCGCGAGCGGCACGAGCACGGCGACGGGGCCTTTCGCGAGCAGTCCGAAGCCGATCGCGATGAAGCTCGCCCGGAGCCAGCGGGCGTCCTTCTCGGTGATGTACAGGTAGGCCGACGTGATCGCGGCCGTGATCAGCATGTTGAGGAGCGCGTCGGCGATCGCGGCGCGTCCGATGACCGTGACGCCGGCCGCGGTCGCGGTGAGGCCCGCGGCGAGCAGGCCGGCTTCAGTACCGCGCAGGCGGCGGACGAACAGGAAGACGATCGCGACCCACACCGTGGCGCAGATGGCCGATGGCAGCCGGAACGCGAACTCCGTCACGCCGAACGCCAGCACCGAGACGGCCTGGAGCCAGTAGATGAGCACGGGCTTGTCGTAGCGCGGCTCGCCGTTCAGGAAGGTGGAGATGTAGTCGCCGCGCTCGAGCATCTCGCGGGTCGCCTCGCTGAACGCGCCCTCGTCGAGATCGAAGAGCGGCACGTTGCCGAGGCCGACGAAGAAGGCGAGCGCGATGCCGACGACGAGCAGCGTCGCGAGCAGCGGCGAGGCACGCAGGTCGGCGAACAATGGGCGGTCAGGGGCGGGCATGGGGCCGGGATGCTATCACCGAGTTTTCACGAACGACGGTGCGGCAAGCACGCCCTGGATCACGCCGAGCATGCCGTAGAGCAGTCCGGTCCCGGCGGCGACATCGGCCGGCACGCCGGCGAGGCCCAACACCGCGACGGCGGCAAGTTCGCGCGTGCCGAATCCGGCGACGCCGAGCGGCACGGCGGCCATCACGAAGATGGGTGCCGACGCGGCGAGCATGAGCACGAGCGGGACGTCCGCGCCGAGCGACGCGCCGCACGCGGCGAGCGCCAGCGCCGACAGCACCTGCACGAGCAGCGACAGCCAGAGCGATTGCCAGAGCCGGCGCTTCAGTCCGGTCGCGGGGTCGTGCAGCCGGACCCAGAGGTCGGCGATCTTCTGCGCGACCTTCACGTTCAGATGGCGCAATCGATGGATCGGCCACGGGATGAACGGCCCGACGACGATGGCGGCGAGCAGCGCGCCGTACGTCGCGAGGATGGTCCCGCTGCCCGCACCGAGATCCAGCGGGATGTCGACGACCACTGCGACGGCGACGGCCGCGAACGAGAGCACGCAGAGCGTCCAGAGTCCGCTGAAACGGTCGAACGCGACCGACGCCGCGGACTCGACCATCGGATTGCCGAGCCGCGACAGTTCGATGCTGCGGAGCGTGTCGCCCGAGAGTGTCGCGCCGGGCAGGAGTGTGTTGCTCGTGATGCCGCGGGCGTACATCGGGACGAGCTTCGGCGTCGGCGCGACGAGCCCGAACGCGCGCGCGATCGCGGCCCAGCGCGCGGCCGACACGACGTTGGACGCGATCCCGAGGACGAGTGCGAGGACGAAGACGGGTGGGTCGACGCGGCCCAATGCCTGCGCGAGCCGCGCCGGACCGACGATCCAGAGCATCGCCGCGAGCAGGAGTGCACCCGCGACGGTGCGCACCGCGACGCGCAGGGCGCGTCTTGCGGCGTCAGCCAGCGCCGGGCTCCCGCGGGCGGGGCAGCGGACGCGGCGCGCTGCGCGTCTGGTACTGCCGTCGGCCTTCGGGCTCGTGGTAGATGCGCGTCAGCAGTTCGCCGAGCACGCCGGTCGCGACGAGCTGCACGCCGATCAGCAGGAGCAGCGCGCCGAGCAGCAGCAGCGGGCGTCCGCCGATCGCGTGGCCGAGCACGAGCTTGTCGAACGCGAGCCACGCGAGGATCGCGAAGCCGATGGACCCGAGCGACATCCCGGCGCCGCCGAACGCATGGATCGGGCGGTGCAGGAAGCGCAGCAGGAACTTGATCCAGAGAAGGTCGAGCATCACGCGGAACGTGCGGTCGATGCCGTACTTGCTCGTGCCGCGGGTGCGGGCGTGATGCAGCACCGGCACCTCGATGATCTTCGCGCCCACTTCGGCGGCGAGTGCCGGGATGAAACGGTGCAGTTCGCCGTAGAGCCGCAGGTCGTGGATCACCTGCGCGCGGTAGAGCTTCAGGGCGCAGCCGTAGTCGTGGAGCTTCACCCCCGTCACTTTCGAGATCAGCCCGTTCGCGAGCATCGACGGCAGCTTGCGCGACAGTGCGGCGTCCTGCCGGGCCTTGCGCCAGCCGGAGATCACGTCGACGTCCGGGCTCGCCACGAGCTGGTCGACGAGGCGGGGAATGTCGATCGGGTCATTCTGGAGATCGCCGTCGAGCGTCACGATGAACGTGCCGGTCGCGATGTCGAAGCCGGCCTGCAGCGCCGTCGACTGGCCGTAGTTGCGGATCAGGTAGACGGGCTTCAGCCAGTCGCGCGTCGCGGCGAGCTGTTCGAGGATGCGCGCGGAGCCGTCGCGCGAACCGTCGTCGATGCAGATCAGCTCGAAGCTGCGGCCGGACGGCGCGATCGCGTCGTGGACGCGCGTCACGAGGTCGAGCAGGTTCTCGGCCTCGTTGTAGATCGGGATGACGACGGAAACCTGCGGGGTGGCCGGCGCGGACGGCGGCATGTCATGGCTCATGCGGTGGCTCCTGCGGTCTCGCCGCCTTCGGGGCCGTAGAAGACGACCCAGGTCCGGAAGTCGTCCGAGAAATCCTCGAACCGGTGCTCGGCACCAGCCGGGACGAAGAGGGCGTCGCCGGGTCCGAACGGGTGGCGGGCGTCGCCATTCACGAAGGTGCCGGTGCCCGAGAGCACGAGATACAACTCGTCGCGGGTGTGCGGCGTCTGCCGGTCGGTGCCCGTCGGGGCGTAGAGCTTCAGGAGCAGGCTGCCGTGCTGGAAGACGGCGGCCGATCGGAGTGCGTCCGACACGGGCGACGGCAGCAGCGCGACGGCAGCGGCGAGCGTCGCGCGGCGCGGATCCGGCGAGGACGTGAAGTTGGTTTCTTGCGGCATTCGGGATGTGGTGCGAGGGCGGGGAGGTGGTCTGCGAAGCGTGTCGCACCCACGGCGAAGTCGGTCGCGAGGGTAGCCCATCGTCCCCGGGTGTGTCGATTCGGAGGGCGTGCGAGTCAGGCTGCCAGGCAGGCAGGGCCTGTTCACACGCCCGATGCCGGAAAAGGGTCTGCTGCCGTCAGGCGACAAGCGGATCTGCCGGGGTCCAGGTCGGAATCCCGGCGAGCGTTGCGCCGAGTGCGTCCTTCGCGATCTCGGAGTCGAAGCGAACCTGCATGCGCAGCCAGTAGCCGTCCGACAGTCCGAAGAACTTGCACAGGCGCAGATCCGTATCCGCCGTGATCGCGCGCTTCGTGTGGACGATCTCGTTGATGCGCCGCGCCGGCACGCCGATCGCCTTGGCGAGCGCGTACTGGCTGATGCCCATCGGCTTCAGGAAGTCTTCCAGCAGCACTTCGCCGGGATGCACGGGGGCGAGCTTGTTCATGGCACGACCTTTACGGTGTTCATTGCGGTGTTCAGTGGTAATCGACGATCTCGACGTCGAGCGCGTCCCCGTTCTCGAACCGGAAGCACAAGCGCCATTGGTCGTTGATGCGGATGCTCCACTGGCCGGCGCGGTCGCCCTGCAATTTCTCGAGGTGATTGCCGGGCGGGATCTTCAGGTCCTCGATGACCGCCGCGCCGTCGAGTTGAGCGAGTTTGCGCTGGGCGACGCGCTCGAAATTGACGAAGCGCCTCACCCGATGGCGTTCCCACAATCGACGGGTGTCTTCGGAGTTGAACGAGCGGATCACGGCAGGATGGTAACGCCGGGCGTTATCAGCAACAACCGGCGGTGCGCCGGGAAGAACGGCTGTTCGATCATTGCCCGCGGGCGACGGCGACCTCGCGTTCGTCGAGTGGTTGTCCCGGGTCGAGAGACTGCCTGTCTCTTCAGGCTTCCCGTCGAAGAAGAGCAAACCGGGACGAGGATGCTGGAGCCGGGGACGCGGCGTCACCGGAATTCATGCGGCGAGTGCGCGATGCCGAAAGCAGTCGACCGTATGGTCGTTCACCATCCCCGTCGCCTGCATGTGCGCGTACATGATCGTGCTGCCGACGAACTTGAAGCCGCGCCGGACGAGGTCCTTCGACAGCGCATCGGATTCCGCCGTGCGGGCCGGGACTTCCGACTGAGTGCGCCACGCATTGACGATCGGGCGGCCGTCGACGAAGCGCCAGATCCAGGCGTCGAAGCTGCCGAATTCGGCCTGCACTTCGAGGAAGGCCCTCGCGTTCGTCACGGCTGCGGCGATCTTCAGCCGGTTGCGGACGATGCCGGGGTTCAGCAGCAGGGCCGCGGTCTCGGTCTCGCCGAAGGCGGCGACGCGGACGGGATCGAAGTCCGCGAACGCGGCGCGGTAGCCCTCGCGCTTCTTCAGGATCGTCGACCACGACAGCCCGGCCTGCGCGCCTTCGAGGATCAGGAACTCGAACAACTTGCGGTCGTCGTGGACCGGCACGCCCCATTCGTGATCGTGGTACGCGAGGTACTGCGCATCGCCGCCCTGCGCCCACGCGCAGCGGACGGGCGTCATGGCGCGACGAGCGAGTTGGCGACCTCGATCAGGTTGCCGTCCGGGTCGAAAAAGTAGACCGACAGCAGCGGACCCTGCGCGCCCGTGCGCTCGACGGGGCCTTCGAGGATCGCCACGCCTTCGCGGACGAGATGCGCGATGACCTCCGCGATCGGCGTCGTCGTGATGAAGCAGACGTCGAGGCAACCGGGCGCGGGCGCCGCGGCCTTCGGTTCGAACTCGTGGCCGGCCTGATGCAGGTTGATCTTCTGGTGGCCGAAGGCGAGCGCGCGGCGTCCGCCCTCGAAGGTCTGGACGTCCATATTAAGAACGCGTCGGTAGAACTCGCACGTCGCGTCGACGTTGCTGGCGGTCAGGACGACGTGGTCGATGCGGTCGATGGCGAACATGGGGTCCTCTTCTCGGGTCGGAACGGTGCAGCCAGCGACGGTGTTACCTGCTCGCGCAGTTCGATGCGTGGGAACGGCGGAACGTCCTAATCGTGCGACCGCTCCACGTCGCGCGCCAGCCGGATCCCGGAGAACTGCCAGCGGGTCGCGGGCGACAGGTGCCGTCGCGTGGACGTCCGGATGTGCGCCTGCGGGGTC
>CAUJJX010000214.1 GCA_963205165.1 Pseudomonadota bacterium
GACTGGCCCGACGGCCCACCCCACGATCTCGTGATCGACGGACTCTTCGGCATCGGACTGCAGCGTCCGCTCGCGGGCGCGATGGCGGCACTCGTCGAACGTGCGAACGCGTGCGGGTCGCGCATCCTCGCGCTCGACGTGCCGTCCGGGCTGGATGCCGACACCGGACGCGTCCTCGGCACCGCGATCCGGGCGGACGACACCGTCACCTTCATCGCACTCAAGCCCGGGCTGCTGACACTCGACGGCCCGGACCACGCCGGTGCCGTCCACGTCGCCGACCTCGGGATCGATCGTGCGCTCGTCGACGCATCGACCGGCCGACTGCTCGAGGCGTCCGACGTCGCGAACGTCCTGCCGCCGCGCCGAAGGAACAGCCACAAGGGATCGCACGGCGATCTCTGGATCCTCGGAGGCGCCGCCGGCATGGCCGGGGCCGCACTGCTCGCGGCCCGCGCCGGACTCCTCGCAGGTGCCGGCCGCGTCTTCGTCGCGATGCCGGACGAGGGACTCGCCGTCGACCCGCTCCAGCCCGAACTGATGCTGCGCCCCGGCTGCACGCCGGCCGCGTGGTCCGATGCGGCCTGCCTCGTCGTCGGCCCCGGTCTCGGTCAGTCCGACACGAGCGCGCGGTGGCTCGATGCCGCACTCGCGCTGAACGTGCCGCTCGTCCTCGATGCGGATGCGCTGAACCTGATCGCAGCCAGTCCGGATCGGCAGCAACTCCTCGCCGGACGCACGGCACCGATGGTCCTCACGCCGCACCCCGCCGAAGCGGGAAGACTGCTCGGCGACGGCACGCCCGCGGTGCAGTCCGACCGGCTCGCTGCGGCTCTCGCGATGGCCGCGAAGTTCAGCGCCCACGTCGTCCTGAAAGGCGTCGGCAGCGTCTGCGCCGCGCCGGACGGCCGCTGGTGGATCAACGGGAGCGGCAATCCGGGCCTCGCGGCGGCGGGGATGGGTGATGTCCTCGCAGGCATCGTCGGCGCGCTGATCGCGCAGGGAGCGGATGCCGGTGCGGCGCTCCGGGCGGCCGTTCATCTGCACGGGCTGGCGGCCGATCGGCTCGTCGACACCGGCGTGGGTCCCGTCGGACTGACGGCCTCGGAAGTGGCGCACGCCGCGCGGGATGTCTTCAACGGGCTCCGGTCGACGTGCCGCGAGCCCGCGAAGCCGGGTGCTGCGCACGTCGATCGATCGGCGTCCGCCGGACGCGGCGCGTGAAACCGGGTGCGACGCCGGCGTCGGTCGACGACTACATCGCCGCCTTCCCCGCGGAGATCCAGGCAATCCTGCGTGCAGTGCGGGACACCGTGCGCGCGGCTGCGCCGCAGGCCGAGGAGCGCATCAGCTACCGCATGCCGGCGCTGTTCCAGCACGGTGTGGTCGTCTACTTCGCCGCCTTCAAGCAGCACCTCGGCCTCTATCCGCCGGTCGAGGACGCCGCCGTCCGGGCGATGGTGGCCCGGTACGCCGGACCGAAGGGCAATCTGAAATTTCCCTACGCCGAACCGATTCCCCACGACCTCATTGCCAGCGTCGTCGAAGCCCGGCTCCGGGCCGATCGGGCGAAGGCCGCAGCACCGCGTCGAGGCGGCGGACGCACGTCGCGGCGGCGCCCCGCCGGGGATCCCGACATTCCCTGACCGACCGCGTGCGCCCGCGACATCGCCCGACCGGGTCGCGCGCGGCGGCCCGTCTCTCGCGCCCGCGACGCATCTCGCATCCGTAGTGCTGGCAGGCCCTAGTTCAGTTCCGGCACCTGCGCGAAGGCGTCCTTCAGGAAGTCGACGAACAACCGGACCTTCGTGGTGACGTGCCGCGACGACGGGTAGACGGCGTGGATATCCGCCGGGATCTGCGCGTAGTCCGTCAGGATCGGGACGAGGCGGCCGGCCCGGAGATCCTCCTTGACCGACCAGATGGGCGGCGCACCGATGCCGATGTGCGCCAGCAGCGCACGCTGGATCGCGAATGCGCTGTTGGTCCGGAGCGTCCCCTGCACCCGCACCTTCATCTCGCCCTTCGTGCTCCGGAAGTGCCATTCGCTCCCGGTCGCGAGGTAGCTGTAGAGGATGCAGTTGTGGTTCTTCAGGTCCTGCGGGGTCTTCGGTTCGCCGTGCCGGGCGAGGTACTCCGGTGACGCCGCCGTGACCCGCCGGCTGACGCCCAGCTTCCGGGCGACGAGCGACGAATCGTCCAGCGGACCGACCCGGATGCCGACGTCGACGCCCTCCTCCACGAGATCCACGAAGCGGTCGTTCTGCTGGAGGTGAACGGTCAGCGATGGATATAACTGCTGGAACGCGATGATCTGGGCGTCGAGATAGAGCTGCCCGAGCGCGTTCGGGGCCGTGATCACGAGTGTGCCGGCCGGCGATCGCGACAGCTGCCCGACGTTTCCCTCGAGCGTCTCGACCTCGTCGAGGATGCGCCGGGCCGCCTCGTAGTACGACGCCCCGGCCTCCGTGAGCGACAGGCTCCGCGTCGTGCGCTGCAACAACGCGACGCCGAGCCGCTCTTCCAGTGCCGCGAGCTGCTTGCTGATCGTCGGCTGGGAGGTCCCCTGTTCCTTCGCAACTGCGGACATGCTGCCGAGTTCCGCGATCCGGATGAACGTCTGCATCAGACTGAATCGATCCACGTGTTGCCCCCGTCCATGCGTCAGATGCATCAATGATATTCGGAACGAACACTCAATGTTGCGTCGCACCAGTCGTAAAGTTCAGTCATCGGGACGCGCACACAAGGGCGCTGACCCATCACCGGTTCTCCGCAGGAGGTGCACCATGAACTTCAAGACCATCGCCGCAAGCCTCATCTCCACCTGGCTCCTCGTCCTCGTCGCCGGCGCCGTCCAGGCCGACACGGACCTCAACGCGACGTCCAACGCCGCCGAAGAAGAGCAGATCGAGCGCTTCTACATCTGACACCCGTCCGCGGGACGACCCGGCCTCCGGGCCGACGGAAACCGTCCCGCCGACAGTACAGTCCTCCCTGGTCGGGCGTGCCAAGCGCGCCGGGCCACCTGACAGGACGCGCCCCCACCGGCGCGTCTTTTTTTTGCCTCGACGCGGGCGGGCGCCCTTCCCGCCAGCCTGAAATGCACCGTTCTCAGGCATACTCCCGCGCCTTCCGGGCGACCCCGTCCCGCGCCCCCGTGGCGCTGCGGACCACCGGGTCCACCCGCCCCAGTCTCAACGCTCTCGGAATTGCCATGGCCCAATACGTCTTCACGATGAACCGCGTGGGCAAGATCGTCCCGCCCAAGCGGCAGATCCTCAAGGACATCTCGCTCTCCTTCTTCCCCGGCGCCAAGATCGGCGTGCTCGGCGTCAACGGCTCCGGCAAGTCGACGCTGCTCAAGATCATGGCCGGCGTCGATCGCGAGATCGAGGGCGAGGCCGTGCCGATGCCCGGCATCAAGATCGGCTATCTCCCCCAGGAGCCGCAGCTCGATCCCGGACACACCGTGCTCCAGGCCGTCGAGGCCGGCCTCGGGGAAGTGACCGAGGCGAAGACGAAGCTCGACGCCATCTACGCCGCGTACGCCGAACCCGACGCCGACTTCGACGCGCTGGCGGCCGACCAGGCGAAGTACGAGGCGATCCTGGCGACCGTCGGGACCGACACCGAGCACCAGCTCGAGATCGCCGCCGACGCGCTCCGCCTGCCCCCGTGGGACGCGACGATCGCGACACTGTCCGGTGGCGAAAAGCGCCGCGTGGCGCTCTGCCAGCTCCTGCTGTCGCGCCCGGACATGCTGCTCCTCGACGAACCGACCAACCACCTGGACGCCGAGAGCGTGGAGTGGCTCGAACACTTCCTCGAGCGCTTCCCCGGGACCGTCGTCGCCGTCACCCACGATCGCTACTTCCTCGACAACGCCGCCGAGTGGATTCTCGAACTCGACCGCGGCAGCGGCATTCCGTGGAAGGGCAACTACAGCTCGTGGCTCGAGCAGAAGGACAGCCGCCTGAAGCAGGAAGAGGCGACCGAGTCCGCGCGCCAGAAGGCCATCAAGAAGGAACTCGACTGGGTCCGCCAGAACGCGAAGGGCCGCCAGGCCAAGAGCAAGGCGCGTCTGCAGCGCTTCGAGGAACTCTCGTCGTACGAATACCAGAAGCGCAACGAGACCCAGGAAATCTTCATCCCGACGGCCGAGCGCCTCGGCAACGAGGTCATCGAATTCAAGGGCGTCAGCAAGGCCTTCGGCGATCGCGTGCTGATCGACGACCTGAGCTTCAAGATCCCGCCGGGCGCGATCGTCGGCATCATCGGTCCGAACGGCGCCGGCAAGTCGACGCTCTTCCGGATGATCATGGGCAAGGAGCAGCCGGATTCCGGCGAAGTCGCCCTGGGCCACACGGTCCAGCTCGCGTTCGTCGACCAGACCCGCGATGCGCTCGACGGCACGAAGACCGTCTGGGAGGAAGTCTCCGGTGGTCGTGACATCCTCGCCGTCGGACGCTTCGAGATGCAGTCCCGGGCCTACATCGGCCGCTTCAACTTCAAGGGGTCCGACCAGCAGAAGCACGTCGGATCGCTGTCCGGCGGTGAACGCGGCCGGCTGCACCTCGCGAAGACGCTACTGGCCGGCGGCAACGTGCTGCTCCTCGACGAACCGTCCAACGACCTCGACGTCGAAACGCTCCGCGCGCTCGAAGACGCCCTCCTCGAATTCGCCGGCAGCGTGCTCGTGATCTCGCACGATCGCTGGTTCCTCGACCGGATCGCGACGCACATCCTCGCGGCCGAAGGCGATTCGCAGTGGACGTTCTTCAACGGCAACTACCAGGAATACGAAGCCGACAAGCGCAAGCGCCTCGGCGAGGAAGGTGCCCGGCCGAAGCGCTTCCGCTACAAGCCCGTCACCCGCTGACGTTCACCCTGCCCCGCACCGGAGCCCGCCATGGATGATTCCCGCAAGGTCTGCATCGTCACCGGAGGCGGCACCGGCACCGGGGCCGCGACGGCCCTCCAGCTCGCAAGGCGCGGCTGGCGGGTCGTCGTCAATTTCAGCCGCAGCGAGGCCGACGCGAACGCGACGGTCGACGCCTGCAATGCCGCCGGCGGAGACGCCTTCGCCTGCCGTGGCGACGTCGCGGTCGATGCCGATTGCCGCGCGCTCGCGCAGGCCGCACTCGACCGCTGGAGCCGCATCGACGCCCTCGTGAACAGCGCCGGCATCACGAAGTTCTCGCACGCCGCGAAGCTCGAATCCATCGACGCGGACGACTTCCAGCGGATCTACGCCGTGAACGTCGTCGGCGCCTACCAGATGATCCGGGCGTGCACGCCCGCGATGCAGGCGGCCGGCTCGGGCGCCATCGTGAACGTGTCGTCGATCGCCGGCCTGCTCGGCGAAGGCTCGTCGGTGCCATACATCGCGTCGAAGGGCGCGCTCAACGCGATGACGCTGTCGCTCGCCCGCGCGCTCGCCCCGGCCATCCGCGTGAACGCCGTCTGCCCCGGTCTCATCGAGACGCGCTGGCACACCTCGCGGTTCGACGCGGAAAGCTACGCCCGCTTCAAGGAACGCTACGAAGGCCTCGTCCCGCTCGGCAAGGTCGCGACCGCCGCCGATGTTGCCGACGCGATCGTCTGGCTCATCGAAGGCGCACGCGTCGTCACCGGCGAACTGCTCATGATCGATTCGGGCAAGCACCTCGGGAAGTTCTGACGCCCGCCGATCGATCGCCGCAGGGCAATCGGTCCCGCCTCACTTCGCCCCATAACTCGCGACCACGCGGTCGCACGCATCGAGGAACGCGGTGCCGTGCTGCTCCGGTTCTTCCGGTGCATCGAACACCTGCTCCGCGGCCGATCGCAGCAGACGCTCGTCGTCATCGTCCTGCACGAACCAGCGCAGGTCCGGCGGATAGAACCGGATCAGCGCGATGTCGTCGTCGAAGCGGGACATGAACTGCTCCCGCGAAAGCCCGTTGTCGCGCGACAGCGCCGCGTTCCGGATGAAGTCGCGGGCCTCGCGGCATTCGGTCGGCGTCAGTTCATGGGCGGATGAAACACCGGGACAAAGCATTACACCGACCGCGAGCGCGGTGGCGAGATGGGGCAGACGCATGGCGAACTCCTCCGTGTGATCGAGTTCATTCCCGGAGGGCCCGGTGCCTGACAGGCACTGGAACTCTCCGGTCGTCGTGTCATCGTCCGCGACGCGCGTCGTCATTGCCGTCCGCTTCGCGCTCCCGCGGGTGACGACCGATTCTGCCCCTGCACCGGTCGGTCGCACCATCGTGCGGCGCAGCGTGGACGCACTCCCGTCGGCGCATCGTCGATCGCATCCCGGGTTCCCAACCCGCCCCGCCAGCCACTACCATCCGGCGCCTCGCCCCCGCACCGGAGACCGCCTTGTCACTCGTGGAACGCCTGCAGCAACGGATGTCGCTGCCCGTCATCGCCGCCCCGCTGTTCATCGTGTCGCAACCCGATCTCGTGATCGCGCAATGCGCTCACGGCATCATCGGATCGTTCCCCGCGCTCAACGCCCGGCCGAAGGAACTCCTCGAGGAATGGCTCACGCGCATCGAGACGGAACTCGCGGCGTACCAGGCGGCACACCCCGACGCGAAGGTCGCGCCGTACGCCGTGAACCAGATCGTCCACCAGAGCAACGACCGGCTCGACCACGACCTCGACGCGTGCGTCCGCCACAAGTCGCCCGTGGTCATCACGAGCCTCCGTGCGCCCGACGACGTCGTGAAGCGCGTCCATGACTACGGCGGCGTCGTGTTTCACGACGTCATCAGCATCCGTCACGCCGAGAAGGCGCTGGAAGCCGGCGTCGACGGACTCGTGCTCGTCTGCGCGGGCGCCGGTGGACATGCGGGGACGCTCAGCCCGTTCGCGCTCGTCCGCGAGGTACGGCGCTTCTACGACGGTCCGATCGCACTCTCGGGTTCGATCACCGACGGCAGCGGGATCCTCGCGGCGCAGGCGATGGGCGCCGACTTCGCCTACATGGGCACGCGCTTCATCGCGACGCGCGAGGCCCATGCCGCCGACGACTACAAGCAGATGATCGTCGACAGCGCCGCGACCGACATCGTCTACACACCGCTCTTCACCGGCGTGCACGGCAACTATCTCAAGGGCAGCGTCACGGCGGCCGGCCTCGACCCCGCCAACCTCCCGACGGCCGACAAGACGACGATGAACTTCGGATCGGGTTCGAGCGCGAAGGCGAAGGCCTGGCGCGACATCTGGGGCGCCGGCCAGGGCGTCGGAAACATCGGGGACGTTCCGCCGGCCGGCGAACTCATCGAGCGGATGAAGGCGGAGTACGCAGAGGCGCGGGCGCGGTTGCTCGGCGCGTGACGGCGTCGCAGGTTCGGGCGTGATGGATCGGCACTGGCGTAGGTCGAATCAGCACCGAAGGTGCGTAATCCGACGCGAACGGTTCCGACGACGTCTGCTTTGCGTAGATGCCGTGATCCGAGTCAAGGCGGGCAGCGTGGCATCGCGGAGCGACGCTGCCCGCCGGATCCTCGGGACTGGGCATTGCTCATTCCGTCACCCCAGCGAACGCTGGGGTCCAGCAGCGGACATCGCACCCGCCACCGCCGGACTGGATTCCAGCATGCGCTGGAATGACGGTTCTGAGCATTCCCGCAGGACGGATTAGCGCTGCAAGCACGTAATCCGAAGCGAACGTTCTTGCAGGCGGCAGTTTCGTAGGTCGGACTAGGGCCTGTTAACACTACGGATGCCAGATGCGTTGCCTGCGCGTACGCTTCGAGCAAGGCGCAAACCGGAGCCGGGTTGAACACCCGGCGAGGATTTGCAACGCGGCGCGGGGCGTTCACGCAGGCAACCCGAAGGGAATGGCCGTATCGACGCGCATGGCGGCGTTGTCCTCCTTGCCCGGACG
>CAUJJX010000215.1 GCA_963205165.1 Pseudomonadota bacterium
GTCCCTATAATCTGCCCACGCTCCAGGTGCCCCGGCGGAGTTCTTCCAAAGGGGTTCAACGGGAAACAGGTGCGCGGCCCCGCCGCAATCCCTGTACTGCCCCCGCAACGGTGAGCGAGGAAGGGCGTGTCACGGTGCCACTGCCGGACCGTCGTCGAATGACCTCGCAGTCGAAGGTCTTCGGCGGCGCCGATGGGAAGGCGACACGCTTCGTCTCGCGAGTCCGGATACCGGCCTGTGTGCGTGAACCGGTCATGGTCCGCGGGGTGGCGGCAATCCGGGCGGCGATGCCATGGGCGTCGCGCCTCTTCCCTCCTTTTCCCTGCGACCGGCCGCCACTCAACCGGCGCGCGGTGGGCGCGCCGACGCAATGTGTCAGGGGAAGCAGCATGGCTCCATCGAGTACCGCCCGCCTCGCGATCGCCGCGGGCGTATCGCTTGTCTTCAACAGTAGTGTCGCGAACGCACGGGACATCCTCGCCGGGATCACCGCGCCAGGCATCGTCGTGACCGCCAGCCGGTTCGACGACGCGCCGGCCCGCCTGCCGATCGGTGTCTCGGTGATCACCGCTGGCGAGATCGCCGACAGCGGCGTCACGACGATCCCGGAACTGCTCGCCCGCCAGCCCGGGTTCTTCGTCCGCGACAACATCGGCAGCCCGAACAAGCAGATCGACCTCCGCGGCTTCGGCGCGACCGGCGACCAGAACACGCTGATCCTGCTGAACGGACAGCGCATCAGCGAGAACGAGCAGTCGTCCGCCGACCTCGCGTCGATCCCGCTCGCGAGCATCGAGCGCATCGAGATCCTGCGTGGCAGCGGCGCCGTGCTCTACGGCGGCGGCGCGACCGGCGGCACGATCAACATCATCACGAAGACCGCGCAGCCCGGCGCCATGGACGGCAGCGTCCGCGCGACGGCCGGCAGCTACGCCACGTTCGGGCTCGGCGCGAGTCTCCGGAAGGCGAACGAGCATTTCGGGATCAGCGTCTACGGCGACCATCTCCAGTCCGACAACTATCGTCGCGAGAATGCGCTGCGCCAGCAGAACGTCGGTGGCGAGCTGACGTGGTTCATGCCGAAGGGACGCGCGTGGCTGCGCTTCGCCGGCGGCCAGCAGGATCTTCGACTGCCCGGCACCGTGACCGAGATCCAGGCTGCCGCCGATCCGCGCGCTGCCGGCCGGATCGGCGAGAACATGGGACTCGACACGTCGGTCGTCGCAATCGGGGCCCTGCAGAACATCGCCGGCGCCGAGTTCGCGTTCGACGGCGGCTACCGCGAGCGCAAGTCGCGCAGCTTCCAGCTCGGCGGCTTCAACGATCTCGTGGGGCGCGTCGTCAACGTCGCGCCGCGCGTCCGGCTGCCGTACGCGGCGTTCGGCGCGGCGAACACGCTGGTCGTGGGCGCCGACTGGGACGACTGGGACTACGGCAACAACTTCGCTGCACCGCTGTTCGCGTCCACCGCGACCGCGAGCCAGACCAACCTGGCCGGCTACGTCCAGCACACGAGTGAACTGCCGACCGGGACGAGCGTCTCGATCGGGGGCCGGCAGCATCGCTCGACGACGCAGATGCGCGACTTCGGCGTCCTCGACCAGGAGCGCGACCTCGGCGCTTACGAGTTCGCGCTGCGGCAGTCCCTGCCGGGCGACTTCGCCGTGTTCGCCAAGCTCGGCCAGAGCTTCCGGATGCCGGTCGTCGACGAGAACCGCTTCCTCGCCACGCTGCTCGAGCCGCAGAAGTCGAAGGATCGCGAGCTCGGCCTGCAGTGGCAGCGCGACCGGACGCGGGTCCGGCTCGCCGTGTTCGAGTCCCGGCTGACGAACGAGATCAACTTCATCCCCGGGAACCTGGAGATTTCGGGCTTCGGCACGAACACGAACCTGCCGCCGACACGCCGGCGCGGCGCGGAACTGTCGGCCACGTCGCCGATCACGGAGGCGGTCACGCTCGCCGGCAGCTACAGCTGGACCGATGCGACGTTCCGCGAAGGCGTCTTCCAGGGATTCGAGGTGACGGGCAACCGCATCCCGCTCGTGCCGCGCCATTCGGCGACGGCGAGCGTCACGTGGCGCATCGACCAGCGCTGGCAGCTGACGACGAGCGCGCGTTACACCGGGTCGCAACCGTACGACAACGACCAGGCGGGCGGCTTCGGCCGGCTGATGCCGTCGTACACGCTCGTCGATCTCGTCGGCAGCTACGAGGACGGTCCGTGGCGCTTCCGGGCGAGCGCCCTCAACCTGTTCGACGAGCGCTACGCGAGCTGGGGCATCGTCCGGATCGACAGCACGACCCGCGCGTACGACCCGGTCGCGCGGGTCTATCCGGCGGCCGGACGCACGATGTTCCTGACGGCCGAATACCGCTTCGGCGGTTGACGTCCGTCGACGTGCCGGGGGACGCGGTGCATCTGCTATCGTCCCCCGGATGACGCTCTCCAGTACCCAGCTCTACCTCCGCCTGCTCCGACACGTGCGCCCGTACTGGCGCATGTTCGCGGCGTCGATCCTCGGGACCACCTTCGCGGCGATCACGGAACCCGCGCTGCCCGCACTCCTGAAGCCGCTCCTCGACGGCACCTTCGTCGAGAAGGACCCGTGGCTCATGACGTGGATGCCCGTGATGCTCGTCGGGCTCTTCCTCGTGCGCGGCGTCGCCGGCTTCATCGAGAGCTACTGCTCGAACTGGGTCGCGGGCCGCGTCGTCCTCGACCTCCGCGAGGCGATGTTCCGCAAGTTCATGGTCCTGCCGGTCGACTTCTACGACGACCAGGTGAGCGGGAACCTCGTCTCGAAAGTGACGTTCGACGTGACGCAGGTGACGTCCGCGGCGACCTCTGCCGTCACGATCTCGCTGAAGGACAGCCTCACGATCGCCGGCCTGCTCGGCTGGCTCTTCTATCTGAACTGGAAGCTCACGCTCGTCACGCTCGTCGTCGTGCCGGGCATCACGCTCATCGTGCGGCTCATCAGCCGCCGGCTGCGGCGCGTCGGTCGCGAAGTCCAGGACGCCATGGGCGAGACGACGCAGGTGCTCCAGGAAGGCATCGACTGCCAGAAGGTCGTGAAGATCTTCGGCGGCGCGCCCTACGAGACGGCCCGGTTCCACGATGCCGCCGATCGCGTGCGCCGCTTCACGATGAAGTACGCGGCCGCGGCGGCCGCGAACACGTCGATCGTGCAGCTCATCGCCGCGATGGCGCTGGCGATCATCATCACCGTCGTCGCGCGGCAGTCGGCCGCGAACGAGACCACCGTCGGCGGATTCGTGTCGTTCATCACGGCGATGCTGATGCTGCTCCAGCCGCTCAAGCGCCTGACCGGCGTGAACGAGCAGCTGCAGCGCGGACTCGCAGCGGCCGAGAGCATCTTCGCGCTGCTCGACCGCGAGCCGGAGCCCGACCGCGGCACCGTGACGCTGCCGCGCGCGAGCGGCGAGCTGCGCTTCGAGGGCGTCACGAAGCGTTACGCCCGCGCCGAGCGTGCTGCGCTGAACGACATCTCGCTGCACATCCGCGCCGGGGAGACGATCGCCCTCGTGGGTCCGTCGGGCGGGGGCAAGACGACGCTCGCGAACCTCGTCCCGCGGTTCTACCAGCCGACGAACGGACGCATCCTCCTCGACGGTCACGATCTGAGCGAACTCACGCTGGCCAGCCTGCGTTCGAACATCGCGCTCGTGTCCCAGGAGGTCGCACTGTTCAACGACACGGTTGCCGCGAACATCGCCTACGGCGCGCGGTCCGGTGCGACCCGGGCCGAGGTCGAGGCGGCGGCCGAAGCCGCCAACGCGCTGGCCTTCATCCGCGACATGCCGCAGGGCTTCGAGACGATCGTCGGCGAGCGCGGCGTCCGGCTGTCGGGCGGCCAGCGGCAGCGCATCGCGATCGCCCGGACGCTGCTGAAGAACGCGCCGATCCTGATCCTCGACGAGGCGACGTCGGCGCTAGATTCCGAATCCGAGCGGCTCGTGCAGGCCGCGCTCGATCGATTGATGCGCGGCCGGACGACGCTCGTGATCGCGCACCGGCTCTCGACCATCGAGGC
>CAUJJX010000216.1 GCA_963205165.1 Pseudomonadota bacterium
GCGCCGGTCCGCGAGTTCCAGCCGGTGGTGCCCCGCGAGTCGTCGCCCGCCTCCGGTGCCGTGGCACCGACGGTGGCCGAAGAGATCGCGCCCGCCACGCCGGCGGTGCCGCCCGCATCCGAACCGGCCCCCGCGATGCGGGCCGCGCCCGTGCCGGCACCGCGACCGGGCATGCCGCAGCCGCCGCAATTCCTCGAAGGATTCTGACGACGCGTCGGCGCTGCCGGGACGCGTCGGGTACACGCGCCGCGAGCCGCGGATGGCCGTGCGCGCTTGCCGGCGAGCCCGGATCCGCTGAAGCGGAGGCCTGCGTCGCGGGCTACGCGCCGCCGGTGTCCGGCACGAAATGCATCCGGACGATCGCGCGCAGCGCCGTCGCGGTGACGGGCTTTGCGAGGTAGTCGTCCATGCCGGCTGCGAGGCAGCGTTCGCGATCGCCGTCCATCGCATTGGCGGTCAGCGCGACGATCGGCGTGTGCACGCCGGCGGGTTCGTCCGCGCGGATCGTGCGGGTCGCGTCGAAGCCGTCCAACTCCGGCATCTGGCAGTCCATGAGCCCGAGGCCGAAGTGCCGGCTGCGGCACGCGGCGACGGCTTCGAGGCCGTCGCATGCGACGTCGATGTCGACCCCGGTATTGCCGAGCATGCGGACGACGACGTGGCGATTCACGGCGTTGTCGTCGACCACGAGGATGCGTCCCGGACCGAGGGGCGCATCGTCCGATTGCGCGTCGGCTGGCGTTGCCTGCGCTGCCGGGACCGCGATCGCCGGTGCGAGCCGCACGGTGAACCAGAACCGCGAGCCCGCGCCCGGCGTGCTGTCGACACCGATCCGTCCGCCCATCAGTTCGACGATCTGTCGCGAGATCGCGAGGCCGAGGCCCGTGCCGCCGAAGCGCCGCGACATCGAGCTGTCGGCCTGCGTGAACGGCTGGAACAGCGCCGCGACGGCCTCCGGCTCGATGCCGATGCCGGTGTCGGTGATGTCGAAGTGCAGCACGACCGCGTCGGCCTCGACGGCCTCGACACGCAAGTCGAGCTGCACGTGGCCGTGTACCGTGAACTTGATCGCGTTGGCGACGAGGTTCACGACGATCTGCCGCAGCCGCCCCGGGTCGCCGCGCAGGTGCTCGGGGACGCCGTCGTCGACGCTGCAGCCGAGCGTGATGTCGCGCGTCGCGGCGTTCGTGGCGAGCGACTCGATCGTCTCGGCGATCAGGCGGCGCGGCGTGAAGTCGACGTCTTCGAGCGTGAGGCGGCCGGCCTCGACCTTCGAGAAATCGAGGATGTCGTCGACGATGCGCAGCAGCGTGCGACCCGACGCGAGCGACATCTCGGCGAGCTGCCGCTGCGCCGGCGACAGGTCCGTGTCGAGCAGCAGTGCGTTCGTCGCGAGCACGCCGTTCATCGGTGTCCGGATCTCGTGGCTCATCGTCGCGAGAAACCGCGTCTTCGCGACGTTCGCGGACTCGGCGGCCTCCTTCGCGGCGGTGAGCGCGGTGCGTGCCTCGCGCAGGCCGTCGCGTGCGCCGTCGAGTCCGACGGCGGCCCGCGCGACTTCCTGCTGCAGCCGGTTGAAGCTCTCGGCCATGTCGCCCACCTCGTCGTCGGAGGTCGAATGCACGAGCCGGATGTCGACGCTCGCGTGGGCGGCGTCGAGATCGCCGCGGGCCAGCGCCTGCATCGCGCGCGACACGTCGGCCACGGTGCCGTCGGCCAGGCGCCGCGCCTCCTTCGAGACCTCGACGACGGCGTGCGAGATCATCCCCGGCAGCACGAGCCCCACGCCGACCGTCAGCACGGCGACGGCGACGAAGATGTCGGCCAGCGCCGTCACGAGCGGGCCGGCGGAATGCGGGATGTTGCTGACGGCCAGGTAGTAGCCGGCGCCGTCGAGCAGCAGCACGACGAGCATCGCCCCCGTCAGCTTCACGTGGATGCTCTTCATGTCGATCGGCATGCCGGCCTCGCGGCGGTCGGCGATCCGGCGCCAGACGTACAGCGCGGCGCCCGAGTACGCGAAGACGAGTCCGACGATCACCGTCGGCAGGCCGAACTGCTGGAAGCCGAGCAGCGCCGTCATGAACCACACGAAGGCGGCGGCGAGTCCGAGCCGGATCGTGCCGCGCGGCGCGCGATACGGCCGCGGTGCATCGGGCGCGTCGCGTCGCAGGAGCCACACCGCGATCGACGGGAGACACAGTCCGCCGATCACGTACGTGAAGTTCGTCGCGGCGATCAGCCAGATCGGGTCACCGAGGAGCAGGAAGAAGAGCGCCATGCCCGCCGTGAACAGCGTCGCGACCCAGGGCACGTCGGTGCGCTTCGCGCGCTTCGAGAAGAACTTCGGCAGCAGGCCGTCGTCCGCGATCTGCGACAGCGTGCGCGGCGCGCCGGCGAGCGGCTGGAGGCTGCACAGGAAGAGGTTGAGCAGCATGAACCACAGCGCTGCGGCCTTCGCGGCCGTGCCGAAGAGCGGCGCGAACGTCGGTCCGAGCACGAGCGCGAGGTCCTTCGCGAGGGCGTCCGGGCCGAGCACCCCGAGCCACACGAGCGGCAGCGGGATGAAGAACACGCCGGCCACGAGGGCGCTCGCGAGCATGGTCCGCGGGACGTTCTTCACCGGGTCCACCATCTCGCCGACGTGGCATGCAGCCGTCTCGTAGGCGGGCGCGACGAAGCCGATCAGGTAGAGCCCGGCCATCAGGCTCGTGATGTCGCCGAACCAGCCGGGGAACGGCGTCGTCAGCTTCAGGTTCGTCGCCTGGTGCCAGTCGACGGTACCGGCCAGGACCGGCCCGAGTCCCGACGCGAACGCGAGCAGCGCGGCGCCCGTCGCCATCGGGATCGCGGCGCGCGCCGCCCACTTCACGCCGCTGAGATTGATCGCGGTGAACAGCAGCACGAAGCCGATGGCCGCAGGCATCACGGGCAGGTCGGGCAGATACCAGTCGTGCAGTGCCGTCGCCGCCAGCAGCGAGCAGAGGCCCGCCGTCGGCACCCAGCCCCACCAGTAGCAGAAGCCCGCGAGGTTCGCGAGCATCGGGTTGTACGGCCGGTACGCCTCCGCGCACGTCGCGGCGATGCCGCCGACGCGGTTCGGGTACATGAGCAGCAGTTCGGTCCAGCCGGGCGTCGCGGCCCAGCCGAGCAGCACGCCCAGCATCAGCAGCAGGATCGACGCGCTGCCCTGTCCGGGGATGTCGCCCTGGCCGACGAACAGCGCCGCGAGGATGAACACGCTCTGGTTGCTGCCGCCCATCGCGAGCGCCGTCGTGGCGAACCAGCCGAGCGTGCGCGGATGCGGCGGGTGTCCGGAGTCCGGTGTCGGGCTGGTCGCGGCGGTGATGTCGGTCATGCTCGTGCGGGCATCCAGGGAACCGGGGCGGGTGGGTCGTCGAGGTGGGACAGCGGTGGGCGTATCCGGCGCACCTTGCATGTCGGGCGGAGCCGGTCCCGGTGCTGGATCGTGCGCGAAACGGCGGTTCGTGTGAATTCTTTAGGCCGGCACCCGGCGGCGCGCGGCCGGAGACATCGCGCGCCGCGACGGCCCCCGGGACGTTCGATCCCGCGCCGCGCCGGAACGCCTCCCGGCATCGATTCCGCAGACGGGTCCCGGTGCGCTGCGGCCGCCGACCCGCGCGACGACGATGCCCGATGCATCGCGGTCTGCGCCGTCGGCGCGGGTACCATCGGACGATCTGCCCGCGGCCGCTGTCCGTGCGGTGTGCCACCCGTATCCACGTCCCCCCGGAGCCCGTTTCCATGCCCCAGATCAACCGCCAGTGGCGCATCGCGCGTCGTCCCGACGGCCGCGCCTCGGTCACCGACTTCGAGTGGCGCGAGGACCCCGTGCCGGTGCCCGGGGCCGGCCAGGTGCTGGTGCGCAACCTGTACCTCTCGCTCGATCCGACGAACCGTCCGTGGATGTGGGCGCAGGACACCTACCTGCCGGCGCAGTCGCTCGGCGACGTGATGCGCGGCCTCGCGATCGGCCGCGTCGAGCAGTCGGACAATCCGGCGTTCCCCGTGGGCTGCCACGTGTCGGGGCTGCTCGGCTGGCAGGACTACGCCGTGTTCGGTCCGGGCGCGCGCGTCGTGCGGCTGCCGGACGACGCGTCGATTCCGCTCACACGGCACTTCGGACTCTTCGGTCACATCGGCATCACGGCGTACTTCGGCGTGCTCGACATCGGCCGGGCGAAGGCCGGGGAGACGCTGCTCGTGTCGGGCGCGGCCGGCGCCGTCGGATCGCTCGCCGGGCAGATCGGGAAGATCACCGGCTGTCGCGTCGTCGGCATCGCCGGCACGCCGGAGAAATGCCGTTGGCTCGTGGACGAACTCGGCTTCGACGCCGCGATCGACTATCGCCGCGAGCCCGTCGCCGAACGCATCGACACGCTGTGCCCGGACGGCATCGACGTCTACTTCGACAACGTCGGCGGACCGCTGCTCGAGACCGTGATCGGACGCATGAAGCTGCGCGGCCGTCTGGCGCTGTGCGGCGCGATCTCGCAGTACAACAAGGCGGGCGTCGCGGACTTCGATCCGGGGCCGCGCAACCTGTTCGAACTCGTGGCGCGGCGGCTGCGCATGGAAGGCTTCCTCGCGTCCGACTACGCGCCGCGTGCCCGCGAGGCGATCGAGGCGCTTTCGAAGTGGCACGCCGAGGGCCGGCTGCAGTACCGCATCCACGTGATCGATGGGCTGGAGCAGGCGCCCGCCGCGCTCGACAAGCTGTTCGACGGGACGAACGAGGGGAAGCTGATCGTCAGGATCGGGTGAGCCTGCGCCCGTGCTCCGGATCCCCTGCGACGGCAGGCCGGAACGCGCAGCAGTGCGCATCCATCCGAACGTCGATGTCGTCGAATTCGCGTAGATGCCGTGACCCGAGTCGAGACGGCGTTGTTCGCATCGCATCGGGGAGCGACGCTGCCAACCGGATCTTCGGCATGGGGCATTGCCAGTTTCGTCACCCCAGCGAACGCTGGGGTCCGGCAGCGGACATCGCGCGGGCCACGGCCGGACTGGATTCCAGCTTGCGCTGGAATGACGGAAGGTGAGCGGTCCCGTAGGTCGGATCAGCGGCATGGCCGCGTAATCCGACGCCATCGCGCGCACAACAGTCGGTGTCGGATTACGCGACTGCGTCGCGAATCCGACCTACGCCTGCGTCGCTAGGGCCTGTTAACACTACGGATGCCAGTGCGAATGGCCGTATCGACGTGC
>CAUJJX010000217.1 GCA_963205165.1 Pseudomonadota bacterium
GTCGACCGGCCCGGCGCGCGCGGGATGACGAATGGGTGAGCCGGATCATCACGTGTCTTCGAACGTCCACGTGGCTGTAACACGCGGTGGCGATACTCGGTCGCTGGAGACCAAGACACCGCGCGACGTGCGCGCCCGCCCGCATTCGCGGAACCCGGGCGACGCAGGCGTCAGCCGTGCATCCCATGAACCAGTTGTCCGATCCCGAAGACGAATTCGTCGCACTGTCCGGGCTGGAGCTCGAACGGCTGCACGGCGTGATGCACGCAGCGCTCGGCGTGCGTCGGCGCACGCACTTCTATCTGTGGGCGCAGGGCCGGTTGCAGGGACTCGTCCCGCACGAGGTGCTGCTCTGCGCGCACGGCGATCCGTCGCGGCGCACGCTCGCGTTCGAACGCTTCTCGAGCATCCCGTTGCCGGAGGGCGATGCCGACCTGCTCGTGAATCCGGAGAGCGGCTTCGCCGTGCAGGCGATCCGGGCGTGGACGGAGCAGGGCAACCGGCCGCTGTTCGTCGCGGCCGACACGCGCGACGAGACGCTCTACCGTCGCTTCGAGAGCACGCTGTTCCGGCACCGCTTCGAGAACTTCGCGGTGCACGGCACGCTGCCGCTCGCGGGCGGCCCCGGGACCTTCTTCGTGTTCGCGCAACTGGCACCGTCGTCGCCGGCGCGGCTCGCGTACGCGCTCGATCTGCTGCTGCCGCAGCTGCACCTGACGTACGCACGCGTCGTGAGCAACGAACAGGCGGAGCTGCCGGAAGTCCCGGCGGCCGAGCGGCTCGTCACGGCGCGTGAGGTCGAGATCCTCCAATGGGTCCGCGACGGCAAGAGCAACCAGGAGATCGGGGACATCCTCGCCATCAGTCCGCTGACGGTGAAGAACCACGTGCAGAAGATCCTCCGCAAGCTCGACGTCCAGAATCGTGCGCAGGCCGTCGCGCGCGGCATCGCGCTCCAGATCATCCGGAACTCCGCCTGACCGGCGCTGCGCATGATCCATCCGGATCATGGCGTCAGCGCGCATTCGTCACGCGCCGCGAATCCGGTTTCACGTATCTCGCACTGCTCTTCTTCGTCGCGCTGACCGGCGTCGCGCTCGCGTCCGTCGGCACGCTCTGGCGGACCGTCGCCGTCCGCGAGAAGGAGGAGCAGCTCCTCTTCGTCGGCGCGCAGTTCGCTGCCGCGATCGCGCGCTATCACGATCGTTCGCCGGAAGGCGTCCCGGTGTTCCCGCCGACGCTCGAGGCGCTGCTGGAGGATCGTCGTTTCCCCGTGCCGCAGCGCCATCTGCGCCGCCTCTACATCGACCCGATGACCGGCAACTCGCGCTGGGGACTCGTGAAGCTGCCCGACGGCCGCATCACCGGTGTCTACAGCCTGTCGACGGGCGTGCCGATGCGCACGACGGACTTTCCGCAGTCGGTGCGGGTGGCCGGCGAGGGCGGGCGCTACTCCGACTGGAAGTTCGTCTACCAGCCCGTCGCGGCGCCAGCCGGCACTGCTGCCGGTGCGACACCTGCGCCGGTGGGCGGTGCGCCGGTCGCGCCCACGGCACCGGTGCCCGGACCCGCGCGCGAGCCGCCGCCGGAAGTGCTCTACGCGGACCCGGTGCGCGAGGCCGATCCGCGCAACCAGTCCAACCGCTGCACCGAGGAACGTCGCGACGCCATGATCGTCTGCCTGACGCTCGAAGGCGCGCAGCGGCGGTCGTGCGAGTCGGCGTCCACGCGGGCTTACGTGACGTGCCTGCGGGCCGTCGCGCGCGGCGGTTCGTAGCGGCGGGCGCCGCGCCGCGGAACGCCTGACGGCGCGATGCGCCCGCACGGCCCGCGACGTCACGTCGGTCATCCTCCCCGCCGTCATCACGCGTCGTTCGCGCGTCGCATCCGCCACGTGGTCCCCCCGGACCACATCCGCGCGGGTGCCGTCTCCTCGCCCTGTCACGGCGTCTCTCTACTCTGGCTTCGAAGGCCGCGGAAGCGATCGGCCCGCACGCAGTCGTGTGCCGGAATGACTACTTCGAGAGTCATCGGGTGTCACGGCGGTTTCACGCGCGGTGCCTATCGTCGGCGCTGACTGTGTGTACGTGACTGCAGGCTGGTCATGTCCACGCCACACCCGTCGCGAGGCGGGGTCGGAAAGCCACGGATCTCCTCGAGACCGCCGGGTTGCCACACGGAGGAACGGACGGAGGTGGATGTGCAGCACCACCTCCTGCAACCCGGCTTTCGCATCGGATCAATCGACAGGAGACTCAAGAAAATGGCAATCACGACCAAGCTCACGCTCGTCGCCGCAGGCCTGATGGCCCTCGCGACCAGCGGTGCGCACGCCGGCATCCAGCTCGCGACCGGCGGCAACTCCAACCTCATCTTCACCGCCTGGGACGACCGTGGCACGGCAGACGAAGCCGACGACACGTCCTACGTGCGTGACCTCGGGCTGTTCATGAACAGCTTCGCCTCCGCGGCGACGACCCCGGTGCGGGTTGCCGACAAGCAGTCGCTCACGACGAACCTGAACTTCGCCGCCGACGCCGCGTTCTCCGCGTGGCTCGCCGCCCCGGACCGCGTGCAAGGCGCGATCCGCTGGAACGTCGCCGGTGCCGATTCTTCCGGTGACAAGCGTGCGCTCACGACGATCGCCGCCGGTGCCGACACGACGATGAACAACTTCTCGTTCAACTCGTTCGGTGCGCGCTTCGACGGCTACGCCGCCCAGGTGAACCAGTTCGCCCCGCACACGACGACGACCGACGGTTCGAGCACGCACGTCTTCGCCGACGGTGTCGCCCACGCCGGCAGCAACTCGTGGTCGAACAACTGGGGTGGCGCCGCGACCTTCTCGAACGCCGGCGTGATCGGCGGCAGCCTCGAGTTCGTCCTGCTGGACCAGAACGGTGCGGTCAACTCGAACATCGTCAACGTGCTGCCCTTCAGCGTCGGCGGCCTCGGTGCGCAGCCGATGGTCTGGACGCTCGGCAACGACGGTTCGCTGACCTTCGCCGCCGCCGTGCCGGAACCCGGCACGTACGCCCTGATGCTCGCCGGCCTCGTCGGTGTCGGCGCCATCGCGCGTCGTCGCCGCGGCTGACCCTTTCCCGATCGTCATCGGCAGTCCCGGCTGCATCGCCTCGCGCGGTGCGGCCAGGGACAGCCACGCCCAGAAAAAGGAATCATCATGAAACTGAACAGACTCGCCCTCGCGTGCGGCATCGCCCTCGCGACCGTCGCCGGCCAGGCCGCCGCGCAAGCCAAGTGCGGTGAAACCGGCTACGACGTCTACTCGTGCGCCGCCGACGTCGGCTACGACATGATCTATCTGACCGGTGCCAGCGCCCCGGACAACTTCCTCGAGACGACGATCACGAGCTGGCTCGACACCGGCTACACGAAGATCACCGACGGCTCGTCGAACTACCGCGCCTTCGTCGGTCGCACCAAGAACGCCGCGCCCGTCCCGGCGGCCCACCGCAACAAGTCGATCCGTTTCATCAAGCGCTCGGCCGGCGGTTCGGTCTGGGGCGTGAACCCCGTGGCGCGTGACGAATTCGTCCGCGTCCTCGACGTGAAGAACACCACCGGGAACTGCAGCGTCACGGCGCCCCGCACCTGCCCGCTGATCGGCGCCGACGGCGTCTCCGGCCTGAAGCCCACGTTCGGCGTGTCCGACGTGAGCCCGAAGATGTTCAAGAGCCCGCTCAACGTCGAGTGGGACAAGGTCGCCGGCACGACCGTGAGCCAGCTCTCGGCGTCCGAGACCAACGCGCTCACGATCAAGGCCGCGAACACGCTGATGATGGGCATCGTCGCGACGGACGTCGTGCCGGCCACGACGAACTTCACGCGCTCGGTCTACGGCGACCTCCTCCGCTCGGGCGGCTACGCCGACTGGAGCCAGGTGGATCCGGCCCTGACGGCCCCCGGCGGCCCGCTCGAAGCGAAGCCCCAGGTCGTCGTGTGCCGTCGCGTTCCGGGCTCCGGCACGCAGACGTCGTACAACTGGTTCTTCGGTGGCTTCCCCTGCACGCTCGGCGCGCAGGTCGGCGCGCAGCACGCCGAACCGAAGCGCATGGGCGACAGCGCCGGCTTCGACATCGACGGTGACGGCACCCCGGGCGACCAGTCCGGTGCCGGCGGCGTGCAGGACGGCGCCTCGAAGGCCACGGCCTACGCCCTCGACGTGACGGCCGGCATGACGGTCATCGAGAACCTCGGTTCGGGCAACGTCCGCGAGTGCATGGAAAAGGCGCAGAACGGCGGCGTCTACACGTTCCAGGACGAGACCGACAAGTGGTTCAAGGTCGACTTCGGCACGGGTGGCTACGGTGCGGTCGGCGTGCTGTCGGTCGACAGCCTCGACAGCCGTCCGAAGAGCCCCGCCGCCCCCGACGCGTGCAACGCGACGACGGGCCAGACGGTCTGCGGCTGGAGCTTCCGCAACCTCGACGGCGCAGGCACGTACGTGGACAACAACCCCGCGTCCGGTCTGTCGATCGTCCAGGCCGGCCCCGGCACGGGCATCGCCCCGAGCAAGGCCAACCTGACGGACGGCAAGTACGACTTCGCCGCGGAACTCACCTTCCAGTACGTCACGTCGAAGCTCGCCGGATCCCCGGTGACGAAGTCCTTCGTGGACGAGCTGATCACGGCGATCTCCCAGCCCGCCGGCAACACGCAGGCGTGGGTTGCCGCGCTTCCGCCCGCTTCGCTGACGCCGAACACGGCGAAGGCGTCCCGCGGTGGCAACCAGTGCGGTCCGCTGCAGTACTTCTACTGATCGACGCGTCGATCTCGCGGAATCGCACGATGGCTGACTCCCCCCGGCCGTCGTGCGCCCGGAGCCCCGCCCGCAAGGGCGGGGCTTTTTCACGATGCAAGGACACGCAATGCCCATGACATGGCGCCGCTGCCTCGCGGCCCTGCTGATCGCCGGCATCGCGCCGGTCGCACCGCTGCGTGCGGCCGATGATGCCGACGCATCACCGCTCCAGGCCCAGTTCGACATCCTCGAGTACCGCATCGAGGGCAACACGGCGCTGCCGGCCATTGCCGTCGAGCGCGCCGTCACGCCGTACCTCGGCCCGCGGCGCACCGCGGAGGATGTCGACCATGCCGCCCGCGCCCTCGAACGTGCGTACCAGAACGCCGGCTTCCTCACGATCGTCGTCGGCGTGCCGGAGCAGAAGGTCGACGACGGTGTCGTCGTCCTCGAAGTGACCGAAGGCGCCGTGAACCGCCTCTCGGTGAAAGGCACCCGGAACACGTCGTCCGAGGACCTCCGTCGCGACATCCCGTCGGTCGCCGAAGGCACCGTGCCCTACTTC
>CAUJJX010000218.1 GCA_963205165.1 Pseudomonadota bacterium
GAACGCGCCGATCCTGATCCTCGACGAGGCGACGTCGGCGCTAGATTCCGAATCCGAGCGGCTCGTGCAGGCCGCGCTCGATCGATTGATGCGCGGCCGGACGACGCTCGTGATCGCGCACCGGCTCTCGACCATCGAGGCTGCCGACCGGATCGTCGTGCTCGATCGCGGCGAGATCGCCGAGATCGGGACCCACGCCGAACTGATCGCGCACGACGGCGTCTACGCGCGTCTGCACCGCATCCAGTTCGCACGCCAGGACACGCCGGCCGCGCACTGACGCGGCTTCGCTTCCTGTCTGCCGCTTCCGGATCGCCATGCCCAATCGTCTCGCGCAGGAAACCAGCCCGTATCTCCGGCAGCACGCCGACAACCCTGTCGACTGGTATCCGTGGGGCGACGAGGCCTTCGCGGCTGCCCGCGCCGAGGACCGCCCGATCCTGCTGTCGGTCGGTTACTCCGCGTGTCACTGGTGCCACGTGATGGCCCACGAGTCCTTCGAGGACGCCGGGGTCGCGGCCGTGATGAACCGGCTGTTCGTGAACGTGAAGGTCGACCGCGAGGAGCGTCCGGACGTCGACCAGATCTACCAGACGGCCCATCAGCTGCTCGGCAATCGGTCGGGCGGCTGGCCGCTCACGATGTTCCTCACGCCGGACGGCAAGCCGTTCTTCGGCGGCACGTACTTCCCGAAGGATCCGCGCTACAACCTGCCCGGCTTCGTGCAACTGCTCGAGCGCGTCTCGCAGGCGTGGCACACGCAGCGCGAGGACATCGACCGCCAGAACGACGAGCTGATCGAGATGCTCGGCCGCACCGTGCAGTCGCGCGACGCCGACGCCGGGCTGCCGGGTCCGGAGATCCTGACGGCCGTGCGCGACGAGCTGCTGCGCCTCTCGGACCCGGTGCAGGGCGGTCTCGGCGGTGCGCCGAAGTTTCCGCATCCGTTCGAGTTCGAATTCCTGCTCCGGCGTTCGGCCGCGACCGACGATGGTGTCGCGCGCCGTGCCGTGATGCTCACGCTCACGAAGATGGCCGAGGGCGGCATCCGCGACCACCTCGGCGGCGGGTTCTGCCGCTACAGCGTCGACGGTCAGTGGAGCATCCCGCACTTCGAGAAGATGCTGTACGACAACGGACCGCTGCTGCGCCTGTACGCCGACGCGTGGCTCGTGAGCGGAGATCCGCTCTACCGGCAGGTCTGCGAGGAGACCGCGGCCTGGGTCATGCGCGAGATGCAGGCGCCCGAGGGCGGCTACCGGGCTAGCCTCGACGCCGATTCCGAGGGCGAGGAAGGCAGGTACTACGTCTGGACATCCGACGAGATCGCGGCGTTGCTCGATCCGGAGAGCTTCCGCGTCGTCGCGCTGCGCTTCGGGCTCGATCGCCCGCCGAATTTCGAGGGCAGCCACTGGCATCTGCGGGTCGCGCGCTCGTGGGATCACGTCGCGAGCGAGGCCGGCCTGACGCCGGATGAATGCATCGCGCTCGTCGATGCCGCCCGCGCACGGTTGTTCGTGGTCCGCGAGACACGGATCCGACCGGGGCGCGACGACAAGATCCTCGCGAGCTGGAACGCGCTGATGATCGAGGGCATGGCCCACGCAGGCCGTGTGTTCGGGCGCGACGACTGGATCGACTCCGCAAATCGGGCCGCGCAGTTCGTCCGCACGACGCTCTGGCTCGACGGCCGGTTGCTGGCGACCTGCAAGGACGGCCGCGCGCATCTGAATGCCTATCTCGACGACCACGCCTTCCTGCTTGCCGCGCTCGTCGAACTGCTGCAGGCGCGGTTCGATCCGGTCGATCTCTCGTGGGCGCGGGCGATCGCCGACGCGCTGCTCGAGCGCTTCGAGGATCCGGACGACGGCGGGTTCTGGTTCACGAGCCACGACCACGAACGGCTGATCCTCCGGACGAAGCCGGGGCACGACAACGCGACGCCGTCCGGCAACGGCAGCGCCGCCCGGGCGCTCGTCCGGTTCGGTCACCTCGTGGGCGAATCGCGATTCCTGAATGCAGCAGAAGGCGCGCTGCGGCTCTTCGCCCCGACGATGGTCGCGCAGGCGTCGGGGTTCGCGAGTCTGGCCATGGCTCTCGAGGAATTGCGGGTCCCGCCGGCGGTGGTGGTCCTGCGCGGTCCGGATGACGGGCTGCCGGTCTGGCAACGCGCGCTCGCTGCGGAGTACCGTCCCGCGGCGATCGTGGTGCCGGTCGGGCAGGCCGATGTCCGGCTCGCGGAAGTCCTCGACAAGCCGGTGTCCGATGTCGTCAACGCCTGGGTCTGTCGTGGCGTTGCGTGCATGCCTGCAATGACTTCGCCCGCGGAAGTGCTGGCGGCACTGGGGAGTGCCTGAAGACGCGAGGCGTTTGCAACCCGGGACAAACCCCATAGAATCCGGGCGTTTTTCGACTACTGACCGACTTCGAAGGAGAAGCAACGCAATGAAGACTCAGATCATCGCCGCCGCCCTGCTGGCGGTCGCTGCCGGTTCCGCCAACGCCGCCGACGCCGCCAAGGCCCAGTCCCTGATGAAGGGCAGCGACTGCATGGCCTGTCATGCCGAAGCGACCAAGCTCGTCGGCCCGTCCTACAAGGACATCGGCAAGAAGTATCACGGCGACGCCGGTGCGGTGGACAAGCTCGTGAAGAAGGTCAAGGCAGGCGGTTCCGGTGCCTGGGGTGCGATCCCGATGACGCCCCATCCGGCGCTGAAGGACGAGGACGTGAAGGTGATGGTCGAGTGGATCCTGTCGCTCAAGTAAGCGACGGTTTCTGCCCCGGAAAAGCCGGCCGCGAGGCCGGCTTTTTTCATTTGACGCGCCCCGGAATCGTGCGGCCGATCGCGTGGGTCGCAAGGTCCCGGATCGCGCATCTGCGCCACCCGGGTGCGCGAATTGACGGGCTATCGGTGGGAGACAATAATCCGCGCGCCTTGCCGCCCGGCAGCAGTTCATCCCACCGAGGAGACGCCATGTCCCTGAGCCCCGTGCCCCACTCCAAGCGTATTCCCGGCAAGCGTGTTCTTGCCATCGCCGCCAGCGCGGCCCTGTTCGCCCTCGCGGGCTGCGGGAAACAGGAAGAGGCGCCCAAGCCGGCCGAGGCGCCGCAGGCTGCCGCGCCTGCCGGAGTGACCGTGAAGATCGGCCACGCAGCGCCGCTCACCGGCGGCATCGCCCACCTGGGCAAGGACAACGAGAACGGCGTCCGCCTCGCGATCGACGAGGCCAACGCCAGGGGGCTGACGATCGGCGGCGCGAAGATCACCTTCGAGATGCTTTCCGAGGATGACGAGGGCAAGGAGAACAAGGGGCCGATCATTGCCCAGAAGTTCGTCGACGCGAAGGTCGCGGGTGTCGTGGGTCACCTGAATTCCGGCGTCACGATCCCGGCCTCCGCGGTGTACGCGCAGGCCGGCATCCCGATGATCAGCGGTTCGGCCACCAACCCGAAGCTGACCGAGCAGGGATTCAACGTCACGTTCCGCACGGTCGGCCGCGATGACCAGCAGGGTCCGGCCGTTGCGAGCTACCTCGTCGCGGAGTTCAAGCCGAAGACGGCCGCGGTCGTCGACGACGCGACGTCGTACGGCGAAGGCCTCGCGAACGAAGTCGAAAAGGCGCTCAAGGCCGCAGGCGTCACCGTGCTCCCGCGCGAGAAGGGCAAGGCCGACCAGAACGACTGGAAGGCGATCCTGACGAAGCTGCGTGGCAAGAAGCCCGATGCGATCTTCTACGGCGGCATGGACTCCAGCGCCGGACCGCTGCTGAAGCAGGGTCGCGAACTTGGCATCAAGGCCGTCTTCGCGTTCGGCGACGGTGCCTGCAGCGAGAAGATGCAGGAACTCGCCGGCGAAGCCGCCGAGGGCCTGATCTGCTCGCAGGCCGGCATCCCCGCGATGGCGTCGAGCAAGTCGTTCCTCGAGGCGCACAAGGCCAAGTTCAACGTCGATCCGATCATCTACGCGCCGTTCACGTACGACGCGACGAACCTGCTGATCGCCGCCATGCAGAAGGCCGACTCCGTCGACCCGGCCAAGTACCTGCCGGAGCTGGCGAAGATTCAGCTCGACGGCGCGACGGGCAAGATCGAGTTCGACGCCAAGGGTGACCGCAAGGACGCCGAGATGACGATCTTCACCATGAAGACCGGCAAGATCGAGCCGCTCGCCATCATCAAGGCCGGCCAGTCGATCAAGTTCGAGGACTTCGTGAAGGGTGCGGCGCCGGCCGCCGCCGAGGCTGCACCCGCTGCCGCGCCTGCCGCTGCGCCCGCGGCGGAAGCGCCCAAGGCCGCGGAAGGCGAGAAGAAGTAAGGACACCGGACGCCACCAGCGCGCGAGCGTCCGGCCACCGCATCCCCGAAAACGGCACCCCCGGGTGCTGTTTTCATTGGTGCGGTCGCCGCCCGCAAGGCCACCGAATCCGTGGACATCTTCCTCCAGCAACTCATCAACGGCCTCACGCTGGGGAGCGTGTATGCCATCGTGGCCCTCGGCTACACGATGGTCTACGGCATCATCCAGCTCATCAACTTCGCCCACGGCGAGGTCGTGATGGTCGGCGCGATGGTCGCCCTGACGGTGATCGGGGCGCTCGCCAAGGCCGTCCCGGGAATGCCGCCGTTCCTCATCATGGGGATCGCTGTCGCGTGCGCCGTACCTGTCTGCATGGCGGTCGGCTACGGCATGGAGCGCATCGCGTACCGTCCGCTGCGCAGGGCGCCGCGCCTCGCGCCGCTGATCACCGCGATCGGCATCTCGATCATCCTGCAGCACCTCGCGCTGCTCATCTTCAGCCGCAATCCGCTGTCGTTCCCGCAGATCCTGGGCAACCGGATGTTCGAGGTGGCCGGGGCGCACATCAGCGCCGTGCAGATCGCGATCATCCTGGGGTCCGTCGCGCTGATGACCGGCCTCACGCTGCTCGTCTACAAGACCCGCCTCGGGATCGCGATGCGGGCGACGTCCGAGAACGTGCAGGTCGCCGGGCTGATGGGCGTGAACATCAATCGCGTCATCTCCGCGACCTTCGTCATCGGGGCCGCCCTCGGCGCGATCGCGGGCGTGATGGTCGGGACCTACTACGGCATCGCGCACTACACGATGGGCGCGATGCTCGGGCTGAAGGCGTTCTCGGCAGCCGTGTTGGGTGGCATCGGCAATCTCGCCGGCGCGATGCTCGGCGGGATCCTCCTCGGGATCGTCGAGGCGCTCGGCGCCGGCTACATCGGCGAGTTCACCGATCTCTGCCAGGTGTCGTGGCTCGCGGCCGGCCCCCTCGCGGAACGCTGCGCGGACGGCGGCAACTTCGTCCTGTTCGGCAGCAACTACCAGGACGTCTTCGCGTTCTTCGTCCTGATCATCGTGCTGATCTTCCGGCCATCCGGACTGCTCGGCGAACGCGTGAGCGACCGCGCATGATGAGCCTCTTCCGCGACGGGGCATCGTCGAAGCAGGCCTCGCGCGCTGCGATCGTCCTGATCGCGCTCGTGCTGATCGCGTTGCCGTTCGCGCTCGCGCAGGCCGGGACGGCGTGGGTCCGGATCACCAATCTCGCGATCCTGTTCGCGCTGCTGTCGCTGGGCCTCAACATCGTCGTCGGCTTCGCCGGCCTGCTCGACCTCGGCTACATCGCGTTCTACGGCGTCGGCGCCTATTGCTACGCGCTGCTCGCGTCGCCCCACTTCGGATTGCACCTGCCGTTCTGGGTGATCCTGCCGATCGGTGCGGCCGTCGCGTGCCTCTTCGGGGTGCTGCTCGGTGCGCCGACGCTCAAGCTCCGGGGCGACTATCTCGCCATCGTGACGCTCGGCTTCGGCGAGATCATCCGCATCTTCCTGAACAATCTCTCGCAGCCGCTCAACATCACGAACGGTCCGCAGGGCGTCACGCTGATCGATCCGTTCCGCGTCGGCAGCTTCAACTTCAGCAAGCCGGAGCAGTGGTTCGGCCTCGCCGTCAGCGGACCCATCAAGTACTACTACCTGCTGCTCGTGGTGCTCGTGCTCGTGATGATCGTGAACGTGCGCCTCCAGGACTCCCGCATCGGACGCGCCTGGGTCGCGATCCGGGAGGACGAGACGGCGGCGCAGGCGATGGGCATCAACACGCGGAACGTGAAGCTGCTCGCCTTCGCGATGGGCGCGAGCTTCGGCGGCATCGCGGGCGGGATGTTCGCGGCGATGCAGGGCTTCGTGAGCCCGGAGAGTTTCGTCCTCGTCGAGTCGATCATGGTGCTCGCGATGGTGGTGCTCGGCGGCATGGGCAACATCTGGGGCGTCGTGCTCGGCGCGATCCTGCTGTCGTTCGTGCCGGAACTCCTGCGCTACACCGTCGAGCCCTTCCAGAAGGCGGTGTTCGGGAAGACGCTGATCGAGCCCGAGGTCATCCGGATGCTGCTGTTCGGCCTCGCGCTCGTGCTGATGATGCTCTACCGCCCCGCGGGGCTGTGGCCTTCCCGGACCCGTCGTCGCGAACTTGCCAGGGCGAAGCGCGCGCGATGAGCGAACGCCCTGTCCTGCTGGCGGCCCGCGGCATCGGCAAGCGCTTCGGCGGGCTCACGGCCTTGTCCGATGTGTCGCTCACGATCCGCGAGGGTGAGATCTACGGACTCATCGGTCCGAACGGCGCCGGCAAGACGACGCTCTTCAATGTCCTGACGGGCCTCTACATCCCCGATGCCGGAGATTTCACGCTCGACGGCCGCTCGCTCGCAGGGTTGAAACCCTACGCCGTCGCGGCGCGCGGGATCTCGCGGACCTTCCAGAACATCCGGCTCTTCGCCGACATGACGGCCCTCGAGAACGTGATGGTGGGGCGCCACGTCCGTACGCGTTCGGGCGTATTCGGCGCGATCCTCCGGACCGCCGCCGAACGCGCCGAGGAACGCGACATCGCCGAGCGCGCCCGCGCGCTGCTCGCTTACGTCGGCATCGACCGGCACTCGAACATCGTCGCGCGCCATCTTTCGTACGGCGACCAGCGTCGCCTCGAGATCGCGCGTGCGCTCGCCACCGAGCCCCGGCTGCTGGCGCTCGACGAACCGGCCGCCGGGATGAACCCGACGGAACGCCAGTCCCTCGGCCAGCTCATCGGACGCGTCCGGGCCGACGGCACGACGGTGCTGCTGATCGAGCACGACGTGAAACTGGTCATGGGGCTCTGCGACCGCGTCGCGGTCCTCGACTACGGCAAGAAGATCGCCGAGGGCGAACCGCGCGAAGTGCAGCGCGACCCGGCAGTCATCGCCGCCTATCTCGGCACCCCGGTCGACGCGCCCGCGCCGGCCGTCACCGCCTGACGGACCGATCGCCATGGCGCTGCTCGAAGTGAAGGGACTCGAAGTCGGCTACGGCGGCATCAGCGCCGTGCGCGGCATCGACCTCGCCGTGGAAGAGGGCGAGCTCGTCGCACTGATCGGCGCGAACGGTGCCGGCAAGACGACGACGCTCAAGGCGCTCGCGGGCATGGTCCCGCCGTCGCGCGGGAGCGTGCACTACGACGGTCAGTCGATCACGCGCCTGCCGTCGTACCAGCTGATCCGCAAGGGCATCGCCCTCGTGCCGGAAGGTCGCGGCGTCTTCACGCGGCTGACCGTGGAAGAGAACCTCGCGATGGGTGCCTACATCCGCGACGACCGGGCGGGCATCCGCGCGGACCTCGAACGGATCTTCGGACTCTTTCCGCGGCTGAAGGAACGTCGTGCCCAGGTGGCCGGCACGCTGTCGGGCGGCGAGCAGCAGATGCTCGCGATCGGTCGCGCGATGATGAGCCGGCCGCGCCTGCTGCTGCTCGACGAACCGAGCATGGGCCTCGCGCCGTTGATGGTGCAGAAGATCTTCGAGGTGATCGATGCGATCTCGAAGGACGGCGTGACCATCCTCCTGGTGGAGCAGAACGCGAAGCTCGCACTTCAGGCGGCGGCGCGCGGGTACGTGATGGAATCCGGGGAGATCGTGCTGGCTGATGCCGCCGACGTGTTGCTGGCGAGCACGCAGGTCCGGCAGGCCTATCTGGGCGAGTAGCCCGGGCGGCAGTTACCGGCCGGCCCGACGGTTGGTGTCGCGGTCGTCGACCCAGGGTTCGGTGCGTGGCGGCCGGTCGAAGCCCATTCCGAAGAGTGCCTTGCGCGCCCTCGCGACGCGCGCGAGGAACAGCAGTTCTTCCATGGCGTCCATCGCGAAACCCTTCCGCGTCCCGCGCTCGTCGACGATCAGCTTCGCAAGGTATTCGTCGAAACCGTCGTGGCCCCAGAGCAGGGTGATCGCCCTGGAGATGTGCGGGAAGGCCTCGAGAGCCGCGCGGAGGTCGAGCGCCTCCGGCCCCTTGCGTTCGGGTTCGGAGAAATCGAGTTCCGGAAAGCCCAGTGAATCCATGCTGCCTCCGACGGGGTGGGCGGGCGTCGTCTCGTCCGGGATGCGGATGTTGTGGGCGATCAGCGCCCGTTCCAGCTGAAGGATCCGCTGTTCGAGACGGGCCACGCGATCGGGATCTCCCGGAGACGGGTGCGACATGCTTCTACTTCCCTGGACGATGCGCGAATGGTGTTGGTGACCATGGCATATCGACCGTCGGGGCCGGAACTGAAGGTCCGTGCGTGCCCCGGACGGGTCCCGCGTCGATCACCGCGACCCTGTCCGTCACGAGTGAGCAGGGTATGTGCCCGACATTACGCCGGATCGTTAGAGCCGAGCCAGTCGCGCGCTGTCAGGAAGTCCGAGTGGAGCTCGGCTTCCGGCGAACCCGGCGCCGGATGCCAGTCGTAGCGCCAGCGCACGACGGGCGGCATCGACAGCAGGATCGACTCGGTGCGCCCGCCGGACTGGAGTCCGAACAATGTCCCGCGGTCGAACACGAGGTTGAATTCGACGTACCGGCCGCGCCGGTAGGCCTGGAAGTCGCGCTCGCGCTCGCCGAACGGCAGGTCGCGTCGGCGCTCGACGATCGGCAGGTAGGCCGGGAGGAAGGCATCGCCCACGTTGCGCGTCAGCGCGAAGCAGGACGCGAAGTCGGGTGCCGAGAGATCGTCGTAGAAGATCCCGCCGATGCCGCGCGGCTCGTTGCGGTGCTTCAGGAAGAAGTTCCGGTCGCACCAGCCCTTGTACTCCGGGTACCTGTTCGCGCCGAACGGTGCCAGCGCGTCGCGGCAGGTCGCGTGAAAGTGGCGCGCGTCGTCCTCGAAGCCGTAGTACGGCGTGAGGTCCATGCCGCCGCCGAACCACCAGACGGCGGGCTCGCCCGCTTTCAGTGCGGCGAACATCCGGACGTTCAGATGCACCGTCGGCACGTACGGATTGCGCGGATGCAGTACCAGCGACACGCCCATCGCCTCGAAGCCGCGGCCGGCGAGTTCCGGCCGGCTCGCGGATGCCGAGGGCGGCAGGTGGTTGCCGGTCACGTGCGAGAACAGCACGCCGGCGCGTTCGAACACGTTGCCCTCTTCGATGAGGCACGAAAGCCCGCCGCCGCCCGATTCGCGCTTCCATTCATCGCGGCGGAAGGTCTGGCCGTCGGCTGCTTCGAGGCCGGCGACGATGCGGGACTGGACGTCGAGGAAGTAGGCGCGCGCGGCCGCGAGGTCGAACGTGTCGTCGGCGCCGGCCATCACAGCGGGCTCCGTCGCGCCTCGATCGCGCGGTGGCCGATGTCCCGGCGCATCTGGCAGCCGTCGAACCGGATCTGGTCGGCCACTTCGTAGGCGCGACGCTGGGCGACACGCACGGTGTCACCGAGCGCCGTCACGCATAGCACGCGGCCACCGGCCGTCACGACGGCATCGCCCTGCAGCGTCGTCCCGGCGTGGAACACGTGAGCGTCGTCAGCGGCGCGCGGCAGTCCGGTGATCGGATCGCCCTTGCGTGGATTCTCGGGATACCCGGCCGCGGCCATCACGACACCGAGTGCCACGCGACGGTCCCATTCGGCCTGCGCGCGATCGAGCGTGCCGGCGACGCCGTGCTCGAACAGCGACAACAGGTCGGTCTTGAGGCGCATCAGGATCGGCTGCGTCTCGGGGTCGCCCATGCGGCAGTTGAACTCGAGCGTCTTGATCGAGCCGTCGGGCGCGATCATCAGGCCGGCGTAGAGAAAGCCGCTGAACGGCGCACCCTCGGCCTCCATGCCGTCGACGACGGGCTGGATCACCTCGCGCATCACGCGCGCGTGGACTTCCGGCGTGACCACCGGCGCGGGCGAGTACGCGCCCATGCCGCCCGTGTTCGGACCGCGGTCGCCGTCGAGCAGGCGCTTGTGGTCCTGGCTGGACGCGAGCGGCAGCACGTTGCGGCCGTCGACCATGACGATGAAGCTCGCTTCCTCGCCTTCGAGGAAGTCCTCGATGACGACGCGTGCGCCGGCCGAGCCCATCGTGTTGCCGACGAGCATCGCGTCGATCGCGGCGTGCGCCTCGGCGAGATCCATCGCGACGACGACCCCTTTGCCCGCGGCGAGTCCGTCGGCCTTGATCACGATCGGTGCGCCGCGACCGTCGACGTAGGCGTGTGCCGCAGTGGCGTCGGTGAACGTCTGGTGCATGGCCGTCGGGATGTGGTGCCGGACCATGAACTCCTTGGCGAAGTCCTTGGAGGATTCGAGCCGGGCCGCGCGCTGCGTGGGTCCGAAGATCTTCAGGCCGGCGGCGCGGAAGGCATCGACGACGCCCGCGGCGAGCGGAGCCTCGGGGCCGACGACCGTCAGCGCGATGTGCTCCTTGCGGGCGAACGCGACGAGTTCTGTGACGTCGGTGATCGCGACGTTGAAGAGGCCGTCCTCGCGGGCGGTGCCGGCGTTGCCGGGCGCGACGTAGACACGTGCCACCTTCGGCGACTGGGCGAGGCGCCATCCGATCGCGTGTTCGCGACCGCCGGAGCCGATGACGAGGAGATTCATGATCTGGTGGCCGGGGTCTGGATCAGTGACGGAAATGGCGCACGCCGGTGAGGACCATCGCGATGCCGCGCTCGTCGGCGGCGGCGATCACTTCGTCGTCACGCATGCTGCCGCCCGGCTGGATCACGGCGACTGCACCGGCGTCGATCACGACGTCGAGACCGTCACGGAACGGGAAGAAGGCATCGGACGCGACGACCGACCCGGCCATCGTGAGCCCTGCGTTCTGCGCCTTGATGGCGGCGATGCGTGCGGAGTCGACGCGGCTCATCTGGCCGGCGCCGACGCCGATCGTGCGGCTGTCACCGCAGAAGACGATCGCGTTCGACTTCACGAACTTCGCGACGCGCCACGCGAAGATCAGGTCGGCGAGTTGCGCCGGCGTCGGCGCCTTCTTCGTCACGACGCGGAGTTCGGACGGCGCGACGTTGCGGGCATCCGGGCTCTGTACGAGCAGGCCGCCGCCGACGCGCTTCATGTCGAAGTCGTTGGCGCCGGCACCGAGCGGCACGGTCAGCAGCCGCACGTTGGTCTTCGGCGCGAACGTCGCGAGGGCCTCGGGCGTGTAGGCCGGGGCGATGACCACTTCCACGAACTGCTTCGTGATCTCGGCCGCCGTCGCACCGTCGACCGGGCGGTTGAAGGCGATGATCCCGCCGAAGGCCGAGGTCGGATCGGTCGTGAACGCGAGCTTGTACGCGTCGAGCGAGGAGGCCGCCTGCGCCACGCCACACGGGTTCGCGTGCTTCACGATCACGCAGGCCGGCACGTCGAAGGTGCGGACGCATTCCCAGGCGGCATCGGCGTCGGCGATGTTGTTGTACGAGAGTTCCTTGCCCTGCACCTGCGCGTACGTCGCGAGGCTGCCGGCAGCCGGCGCGAGGTCGCGGTAGAACGCGGCGTGCTGGTGCGGGTTCTCGCCGTAGCGAAGGTCCTGTGCCTTCTCGAGGCTCAGGTTGAGCCGCGCCGGGAAGGGCTGGCGTGTGCCGTCGGCGGCGAGGCTCGTGAGGTAGTTGCTGATCGCGCCGTCGTACTGCGCCGTGTGGGAGAACGCCTTCTTCGCGAGCGTGACGCGCGTCTGCGCGCTGAGCGATCCGCCGGAGGCTTCGAGTTCCGCGACGATGCCGGCGTAGTCGGCCGGGTCGGTCACGATGGCGACGTGCGCGTGGTTCTTCGCAGCCGCGCGGACCATCGTCGGACCGCCGATGTCGATGTTCTCGATGGCGTCCTCGAAGGTGCAGCCGGGCTTCGCGATCGTCGCCTGGAACGGGTAGAGATTCACGACGACGAGATCGATGTTGTCGATGCCTTCGCGCTGCATGGCCGCGACGTGTTCCGGCAGATCGCGGCGCGCGAGGATGCCCGCGTGGACCTTCGGATGGAGCGTCTTCACACGGCCATCGAGCATCTCGGGGAACCCGGTGTAGTCCGCCACTTCGGTAACTGCGATGCCCGCGTCGGCGAGGAGCTTCGCCGTGCCGCCGGTCGAGAGGATGCGGATGCCCAGCTTCGTGAGGGCGCCGGCGAGCTCGAGGACGCCGGTCTTGTCGGAAACGCTGATGAGTGCTTGTCGCTGATTGGCCATGGTCGGATCGTGAGGGCCCTTACAGCAGGCCGTAGAGTTTCATTTTCTTGCGCAGCGTGTTGCGGTTCATGCCCAGCAACTCCGCCGCCTGCGTCTGGTTGCCCTCGACGCGCTCCAGGATGTCCTGGATGAGCGGCATCTCGACATTGGCGATCACCATGTCGTAGAGGGGCGCGGGCCGTTCTCCGTCGAGGTCGCGGAAATAGATGTCCAGCGACTTGCGGACCGCGCGTGCGAGGTCGCTCTCGTTGGCTACGCGGCTCGTTTCTCGGCTGGCCATGGCGTTCCCGGAAGTTGGGCTCGAGCATCGAGAAAGCCGCGCACGGCGCGCAGCTGGGCGTTCGCGTCATCGAGCTGGTTGATCATCGTGCGCAGCGTGTCGCCCTGCGGAATGGCGCGGGCGTACCAGCCCACGTGCTTCCGCGCGACCCGCGCACCCGCTGTGGTGCCGTAAAGCGAATACAGGTTGTCGAGATGTTCGAGCAGCCAGCCGCGGATCTCGTCCAGCGTGGGCGGCGGCAGAACTTCACCGGTGCTCAGGAAATGGTCGATCTCGCGGAAGATCCAGGGCCGCCCTTGCGCGGCCCGGCCGATCATCACGCCGTCGGCGCCGGTGTGCTTCAGCACGGCGCGCGCCTTCTCCGGCGAATCGATGTCGCCGTTGGCGATCACCGGAATCGACACGGCGGACTTCACCTCGGCGATCGTGTCGTACTCCGCCTCGCCCTGGTACAGGTCGTTGCGCGCCCGGCCGTGCACCGCGAGCGCGCTGATGCCCGCCGCTTCGGCGATGCGTGCGACCCGGACGGCGTTGCGCTCGGCGCGGTCCCAGCCGGTGCGGATCTTCAGGGTCACGGGCACGTCGACGGCCGCGACGACGGCGTCGAGGATGCGACCGACCAGCGGTTCGTCGCGCAGCAGCGCGGAACCGGCCAGCACGTTGCACACCTTCTTCGCGGGGCAGCCCATGTTGATGTCGATGATCTGTGCGCCTTCGCCCACGTTGTGGCGCGCGGCCTCCGCGAGTTGCGCGGGATCGGTTCCGGCGATCTGGACGGCGATCGGCTCGACCTCGCCCGCGTGGTCCCGCCGGTTGCGGCTCTTGCGCGTGTTCCAGAGGCGGCTGTCGGAGGCGGTCATCTCGGACACCGCGTAGCCCGCGCCGAGGCGCTTGCAGAGCTGGCGAAACGGACGGTCGGTGACCCCGGCCATCGGAGCCACCGCGAGTCGGTTGCGCAGGCGATACGGACCGATCTGCATGGGTGGACGCGGGGGGCTGGGTCGGAGAGGGCGCGTATTGTAATCAGAAACCGCCCTGTCGCAGCGGGCGTTTCGGCACCCCGCGGACGCCCTCAGCGACCGGCGTCGACGGCGAGTGCGCGGGCGAAGAGGCGGCGGGCGCCGGGCAGCAGATCGAGCGCTTCGAGGCCGAGTGCGCGAAGGCTTCCGACCCCCGGCGCGTCGCTCCGGAAGAGGCCCGCGAGCGTGTCGGTGAAGCCGACGACGGCGGCGCGATCGCGCTTCCGGGTGGCGGTGTACGTGGCCAGCGGATCGTCGACGGACCCTGCACGCAGCGCCGAGGTGACGGCCCACGCGTCGCGCAGTCCGAGGTTGAATCCCTGACCGGCGACGGGGTGCAGCGTCTGGGCTGCGTTGCCGATCACGGCGATCCGGCCGCGGACGAGCGGCGTGGTCTCGCGGAGCACGAGCGGGTAGCAGGCGCGCGCGGCCACGGTGGAGAAGCGTCCGGCCCGCCAGCCGAAGGCGTCCTGGAGGGCACGGAGGAACGCGGCGTCCGGCGCTGCCGCCAGTTCGCGCGCCGCATCCTCGGGAAGCGTCCAGACGATCGCGAAGCCGTCGCCGCGCGGCAGCAGCGCGAGCGGACCGTGCGTCGAGAAGCGTTCGTAGGCGACGTCGCGTGCGGGGCCGTCGGCCGTGACCCGCGCGACGAGTGCATGGACGCCGTAGTCCTTCGTCTTCGTGGAGAAGCCTGACTCGGCGAGCAGCGCACCGCTGCCGTCGGCGACGACGGCGACGCGGGCGCGGACATCGCCGGCGGCGGTCACGACATGCACGCCGTCGTCGTCCGGTGCGATCGCCGAGACGGCGTGTTCGTGGCGCACGTCGACCGCGTCTCGGGCCGCGCCGGACAGCGCGTGGACGAGTTCGCCGTAACCGAGCACGCGTCCGAGCATCGGGATCCCGGCGTCGGATGCGGTGATCCACGAGCGGCCGGCATGCCCCGCGTGCGAGACGTGGATCGCGCGGATCGCACCGCCCGTCTCGATGGCGGGCAGCTTCGCGCCGACGCGTTCGAGCCGCAGGCAGCTCGCCCACGACAGCGCGAGGCTGCGGTCGTCGGCCTGGGTCGCCCCGGGTGCGCGCGCTTCGAGCACGACGGGACGCAGTCCGGCGGCGCGGGTGGCGAGGGCGAGGAAGAGTCCGACGGGGCCACCGCCGACGACGGCGAGATCGAAGTCCACGCGCGGGCCGGCGTCAGTCGCCGGTGCCGACAAGCGCCTCGACGTCCGCGACCGACTTCGGCGTCGCGATCGTCAGCACTTCGCAACCGGTCGGGGTGACGACGACGTCGTCCTCGATGCGCACGCCGATGTTCCAGAACGCTTCGGGCACGCCTTCGCCGGGACGGATGTAGCAGCCCGGCTCGACGGTCAGCGTCATCCCGGGTTCGAGCAGGCGCCACGCGCCGTCCCGCTTGTAGTCGCCGGCGTCGTGCACGTCGAGACCGAGCCAGTGGCCGGTGCGATGCATGTAGAAGCGGCGATAGTCGCCGGACTCGATGACGGACTCCGGCGTGCCCTTGCAGAGTCCGAAGTCGACGAGGCCGCGGACGAGCACGCCGACGGCGGCCTCGTGCGGGTTTTCCCAGTGCTGGCCGGCACGGATCGCGTCGATCGCGGCGGCCTGCGCGGCGAGGACGAGTTCGTAGATGTCCCGCTGCGGCCCGGTGAATCTGCCGCCGACGGGCCACGTGCGGGTGATGTCCGAGGCGTAGCCGTCGAGCTCGCAGCCGGCGTCGATGAGGAGGAGATCGCCGTCCTGCATGCACCGGTCGTTCTCGACGTAGTGCAGCACGCAGGCGTTCGGCCCGCTCGCGACGATGCACGGGTAGGCCGGGCTGCGCGAACCGTGGCGGTAGAACTCGTGCAGCAGCTCGGCCTCGATCTCGTATTCGTGGCGACCGGGGCGTGTCGCGCGCATCGCGCGCTGGTGCGCGCCGGCCGAAATCGCGGCGGCGCGGCGCATCGTGTCGAGTTCGTGGGCGTCCTTCACGAGGCGCATGTCGTCGAGGATGCGGCGGATGTCGCGCAGCTCGCCCGGTGCCGTGATGCCCGTGCGAACCTGCGCCCGGACGGCGTTCAGCCAGTCGATCACGCGGGCGTCCCAGGCGGCGTCGCCACCGATGTCGGCGTAGAGCGCGGGCTGGTCGGCGAGCAGCTTCGGGAGCATCTCGTCGAGCTGGCCGATCGGGTACGCCTCGTCGAAGCCGAAGGCGGTGCGCGCGGCTTCCGGACCGTGGCGATACCCGTCCCAGATCTCGCGTTCGAGATCCTTCTCGCGGCAGAACAGCAGGGCGCGCGGCGTCTCGCCGGCGATCAGGACGACGACGGCGCCCGGCTCGGTGAATCCGGTGAGGTAATAGAAGTAGCTGTCGAAGCGGAAGGGATGGTGCGTGTCGCGATTGCGCGTGCGTTCGGGAGCGGTCGCGAGGACGGCGACGCCGCGGCCCATGGCGGCGAGCACCTGCGCGCGACGGGCGGCGTACGGACGGATCGCTTCGGGGGCATTCATCTTGGGGAATCCTGGGGCGTGGTTGCTTCGGAGGGCGCGCGCAGGCGCGCATCGAGTTCGGCGAGGCGCTGCGGCGTGCCGACGTCGAGCCAGTAGCCGCGATGGTGCTCGGCGCTGACGCGGTCGTCTCGCATGGCGGCGACGAGCAGCGGCGCGAGCTTCGCCTTGCTGCCCGGCACGATGCCGGCGAACAGCCCGGGCCGGTAGCAGCCGAGACCGCTGAACGTGAGCTTCGGTTCCGCGCCGTCGCCAGCGCGGGCGAGGCCATCGTCCAGCGAGAAGTCGCCGGCGGGATGGTGCGACGGGTTGTCGACGAGGACGAGATGCGCGAGGCGTCCCGGGTGCCGCGTCATCGACCCGGCCGCACGGACCAGCGCGTCGTACGGGAAGTCGGTGAAGACGTCGCCGTTGATCACGACGAACGGCGCGTCGCCCAGCAGCGGCAGCGCGTTCGCGATGCCACCGGCGGTCTCGAGCGCCTCGGTCTCCGGCGAGTAGTGCAGCCGCAGGCCGAACCCGTCGCCATGGCCGAGCGTCGATTCGATGAGGTGCCCGAGGTGCGCGTGATTCACGACGACGTCGCGCACGCCGGCCGCGGCGAGCTTGTCGAGATGCCACGCGATGAGCGGACGTCCGCCCGCGGGCAGCAGGGGCTTCGGCAGCGAATCGGTCAGCGGGCGCATGCGCTCGCCGCGACCGGCCGCGAGGATCATCGCGATCATCGTCAGAACGTGTATCCGGTCTCGGAGACCCGGCCCTCGATGCGGTCGAGCAGCGGGATGAGCTGCGCGAGTTCGGTGTACCGGCCGGCGACGCCGCGGACGTAATGCAGGAAGCGCGGCGTGTCTTCCAGGTAGCCCGCCTTGCCGTCGCGGTGGTGCAGTCGCGCGAAGATGCCGAGCACCTTGAGGTGGCGCTGCATCCCCATCCAGTCGACGTCGCGATAGAACGTGCCGAAGTCCGGGTCGACGGGGAGGCCGGCGGCACGGGCGCGTTCCCAGTAGCGGACGGTCCAGTCGAGGCTCAGTTCCTCCGGCCAGCTGATGAATGCGTCGCGCATGAGCGAGGCGATGTCGTAGCTGATCGGGCCGTACACGGCATCCTGGAAGTCGAGGACGCCCGGATCGGGCTCGCTCACCATCAGGTTGCGCGGCATGAAGTCGCGGTGCACGAAGACGCGCGGCTGCGCGAGGATGTTCGCGAGCAGGCGATCGAAGACACGATCGAGCATCGCGGTCTCGCGCGCATCGAGTTCGAGGCCCAGATGGCGGCCGAGATACCACTCCGGAAACAGCGAGAGTTCGCGGCGCAGCAGCGCATCGTCGTACGGCGGGAGGACGTCCTCCCGGCTCGCGAGCTGCCACTTGATCAGCGCGCCGATCGCGTCGTCGAAGAGGGCCGGCGCCCGCATCGGGTCGCGCTGCAGCTCGGTGAGGTACGTCGTGCGTCCGAGGTCGGTGAGCAGCAGGAAGCCGCGATCGACGTCCTGGGCGAGGACGCGCGGCGCATTCACGCCGGCATCGAGCATGAGCCCCGCGATCCGGACGAACGGACGGACGTCCTCGTGCTCGGGCGGGGCGTCCATGATGATCCAGGTGTCGGGCCCGTCCACGGCGCGGAAATAGCGCCGGAAGCTGGCGTCGGCAGAGGCGGGTTCGAGAGAGGGCGCGCGGTCGGGCAGCGCGGCGCCGAGCCAGCGGCGCAGTTCGGCAAGACGATCCAAGGGGTGGTCACCACGTAAGGCCATATACTTCGGGCATTCTAGCAATCCGCCGCTCGATTCCCCCTTTCCGATGTCCAGCCCTGTCCGCTGGCTGCTCATCGCGGCCGCCTCCCTGCCCGCGACCACAACTGCACAAGGCCTCGGGCTCAAGCTCAGGCCCGAAACGCAGTTGTCTGCCCCCGCGCCGGACGACAAGGGCGATGCACTCCTGTTCATCGAGGCGGATGAAGTCTCCGGCGTCGAAGGCAAGTACGTCGATGCGCACGGCGGCGTCCGGCTGCGCACCCGCGGCCGGACGCTTTTCGCCGATCATCTCGAGTACTCGGTCGCTGAAGACAAGCTCGTCGCGAGCGGCCACATGCGGCTCGATCGCCGCGGCGACGTCCTCGAGGGTTCCCGGATCGAGCTCGAGCTCGAGAAGGACCGCGGGGTCGTCGATTCGCCCGAGTACTACTTCCGCCAGCTGAATGCGCGCGGCAAGGCGTCGAAGCTGTTCCTCGACAGCAAGACGCAGGTCCGCGCGAAGGACGGCACGTACAGCACGTGCGTGATCCCCGAGAAGGACTGGTACCTGCGCGTCCGCGACCTGAAGCTCGACCGCGACAAGGACGAAGGGGTGGCCCGGCACGCCACCGTGTACTTCAAGGGCCTGCCGATCCTGTACACGCCGTACATCGACTTCCCGCTTTCGGACGCGCGCAAGACCGGGTTCCTGCCACCGACGTACGGCACGACCGGCCGCAGCGGCTTCGAACTGATGCTGCCGTTCTATCTCAACCTCGCGCCGAACTTCGACGCGACGATCGCGCCGCGGCTGCTGGCGAAGCGCGGCCTGATGTTCAACAACGAGTTCCGCTATCTGACGTCGAGCTTCAACGGACTGCTCGCGGCTGAGTACCTCCCGAACGACAGTTCCCGCGAGGATCAGTCGCGGTACTCGATGGCATTGCGCCACAACCAGCGGTTCACGGACCGGCTGAACGGTTATCTCAACCTGCAGAAGGTTTCCGACGACTTCTACTTCGTCGACCTGTCGAGCCGGCTCGCGACCACGACGACGACCAACCTCAACCGCGAGGCGGGGCTCAGCTACAACGGCGGCTGGTGGACGCTCAGCGGCCGTACGCAGCGCTACCAGACCCTGCAGGATCCGAAGGCGCCGATCGTTCCGCCCTACGGTCGCGTGCCGCAGATCACCTTCACGTCGACGCGCTCCGGCATGGCCGGGTTCGACGCGAGCGTGAACTCGGAGTTCGTCGACTTCTCGCATCCGTCGCTCGTGAACGGCCGGCGCTTCGTGTTCTACCCGAGCGTCACGTATCCGCTGCAGACGTCCTACGTGACGGTGGTGCCGAAGCTCGGGCTGCACTACACGCAGTACGACCTCGATGCGAACGCGACCTACGGAAACTCGACCCGCGCGCTGCCGGTGTTCTCCGTCGACAGCACGCTCACCTTCGAGCGGAACATGAGCTTCCTCGGGACCCCGCTCCTGCAGACACTCGAGCCGAGGCTCTACTACGTCTACGTGCCGTACCGCGACCAGAGCGCGCTGCCGATCTTCGACACGGGCGTCGGCGACTTCAACATGGCGCAGATCTTCAGCGAGAACCGCTTCACGGGCTCCGACCGGATCAACGATGCGAACCAGCTCACCGCTGCCGTGTCGAGCCGGTTCATCGATCCGTTCAGCGGGCGCGAGCGGCTGCGTCTCACGCTCGGTCAGCGCTTCTACTTCTCGCCGCAGCGCGTGAGCCTGACGAGCGCATCCGCCATCGACACGCGCGACCGCTCCGACATCGTCGCGGCCGTCACGGGCCGCCTGACGGACGCCTGGTATCTCGATGCCGGCGCGCAGCTGAGCATCGACGCCAATCGCGCGACCCGCACCACGTTCGGCGCGCGCTACAGCCCGGAGCCCGGGCACGTGATGAACTTCAGCTACCGCGAAAGCCAGGGGAGTTTCGCGCAGACGGACGTCTCGGCGCAGTGGGTGTTCAACGATCGCTGGAGCGCCGTCGGACGCTGGGTGTACTCGCTGCGCGACCGGAGCAGCACGACCACGCTCACTGGCGTCGAGTACAATGCCGGCTGCTGGGTCGGGCGCTTCGTCGTGCAGCAATTCGCGACCTTCACCCAGCAACACGTGCGAGCACTGTTCTTCCAGATCGAGCTGAACGGTCTGTCCAAGTTCGGGTCGAATCCGCTCGACATCCTGCGGCAGAACATCACTGGCTACCAGAAGATCAACGCGCTGCCGCAGAGCCAGTTCAACGAAGACTATTACCCGGCGCAGTAACTCCCGCCGGGGGCGCCCACACCATGATCCGTCCGCTGACTCCCCTGCTCTCGTTCGCCCGCTGCGTCCTGCCGTGCGCCCTGCTGATCGCCTCCGCCCACGCGGCAACGGGCGACGGGTCGCGCGAACCGGTTCCCCTGGATCGCGTCGTCGCAGTGGTCAACACGGAAGCGGTCACGCGGCTCGAGCTCGACGACCAGATCCGGATCGCGACCCGCGAACTCACGCGGCAGGGCACGCCGCAGCCGCAGCGTGAACTGCTCGAGAAGCAGCTGCTCGACCGGCTGATCACGACGCGCGTCCTGGTCCAGTACGCGAAGGACACCGGCCTGCGCATCGAGGAACCCCAGGTCGACCGCGCCGTCGAGCGGATCGCCCAGCAGAACAAGATGTCGCCGGAGCAGTTCCGCGAGGCGCTTCGCGAAGAGGGCATCGACGTCAACCGCTTTCGCGAAGACCTGCGCAACGAGCTTCTTATCTCGCGCCTCCGGGAGCGCGAGGTCGATTCCAGGCTCGTCATCACCGACGCGGAAGTCGACGGTTACCTGAGTGGCCAGCGCGAGTCCGGGCAGAACGAGGAGTACAGCCTCCTGCACATCCTCGTGACGGTGCCCGAGGCCGCGGCGCCCGAGCAGATCCAGGCGCGCCGCGTCCGAGCCGACGAGGCACTCGACAAGCTGCAGAAGGGCGCCGACTTCAAGCAGATCTCCGCCACGTATTCCGATGCACCGAATGCGCTGCAGGGCGGCGAACTCGGCTGGCGCGCCGCGGGTCGCCTGCCGTCGATCTTCGCGCAGTCCGTCGTGTCGATGAAGCCCGGCCAGCTTTCCGGTGTGCTGCGCAGCCCGAACGGGTTCCACATCCTCAAGCTGATCGAGAAACGCGACAACGTTAAGCAGCTGATGGTCGAGCAGACCCGCGCGCGGCACATTCTTGTGCGACTGAACGAGATCATCGGCGAGGCCGAGGCGCGTCGCCGGCTCGACGAGATCCGGGAAAAGGTCGTGGCCGGCGGTGACTTCGCCGAGTTCGCGCGTGCCCAGTCCGAGGACGCGAGTTCCATGAAGGGCGGTGATCTCGGCTGGCTGTCGCCGGGGGACACGGTGCCCGAGTTCGAGAAGGCGATGGACGCACTGAAGCTCGGCGAAGTGAGCCCGCCGGTGCAGTCGCCGTTCGGCTGGCACCTGATCCAGGTCCAGGAACGTCGCACCGCCGACATGACCAAGGAACGCGAGCGTCAACTCGCCCGGCAGGCGCTGCGCGGACGCAAGACCGACGAGGCGTTCACGGGCTGGGTCCGGCAGCAGCGCGATCGCGCGTTCGTCGAATACCGACTCGAAGAGCGTTGAGCCGCATCGCGCCGATCGCGATCACGTCGGGGGAACCGGCCGGCGTCGGTCCCGAGTTGTGCGCGCGACTCGCGCCATCCGCGGATGCGGGGCTCGTGATCCTGTGCGACCGCGCGCTGTTCGAATCGCGCGCACGCGCGATCGGTCTGTCGATGTCTCTGCCCGAGTACCGTCCGGGCGACGACTGTCACCCGATGTCCCTGCTGCACGTGCCGACCGCTGCGCCCGTGCGTGCCGGCGAGCTCGACCCAGCGAATTCCGCTTACGTCCTCGCGATGCTCGAGCGGGCTTCCGATGGCGCAGCTTCGGGCGAGTTCTCCGGGATGGTGACGGCGCCCGTCCACAAGGCCGTGATCAACGCTGCGGGTGTGCCGTTCACGGGTCACACGGAATTCCTCGCCGATCGACTCGGTGCCGCGCAGGTCGTGATGATGCTCGTCGGTGGCGGCATGCGCGTCGCGCTCGCCACGACCCATCTGCCTCTTCGGGATGTCGCCGATGCCATCACCGTCGACGGTCTCGTGGCAACCTTGCGGATCCTCCATGCGGACCTCGTGCAGCGCTTCGGCATCGTCGCGCCGCGCATCCTCGTGGCCGGGCTCAACCCGCACGCAGGTGAGTCGGGCTGCCTCGGACGGGAGGAGATCGACGTCATCGAGCCGGTCCTGGCGACGCTGCGCCGCGAGGGCATGCAGCTCGTCGGGCCGCTGCCGGCCGACACGCTGTTCCAGCCGAAGTATCTCGACGCCGCCGATGCGGTGCTCGCCATGTACCACGATCAGGGGTTGCCGGTGCTCAAGCACGCGAGTTTCGGAACGGGCGTGAACGTCACGCTGGGGCTGCCGGTGATCCGCACCTCGGTCGACCACGGGACGGCACTCGATCTCGCCGGTACCGGCCGGGCCGACGCCGGGAGTCTTCACGCAGCCGTGACGCTCGCGGCGCAACTCGCCGCCCGGACCGCTTCGTCCATTCACACGCCGGTCGCCGGGGAACACGCATGAAGTCGACGAAACACCTGCCGCGCAAGCGCTTCGGTCAGCACTTCCTGGTCGACACGTCGGCCATCCGGAAGATCGTCGATGCCGTCGCCCCGCGCACCGACGATCTCGTCGTCGAGATCGGGCCCGGTCTCGGCGCGATCACGTTGCCGTTGATGGAGCGCCTCGACCATCTCCACGTCGTCGAGATCGATCGCGACATCGCCGGACGGCTGCGCTCCTCGCAGGACCCCGCGAAGATCACGATCCACGAGGCCGATGCGTTGCGCTTCGATTTCACGGCGCTCGGTTCCGATCTGCGCATCGTCGGCAACCTGCCTTACAACATCTCGACGCCGCTGCTGTTCCACATCGCGGCGAGCACGAAGAACATCCGCGACTGCCACTTCATGCTCCAGCGCGAAGTGGTCGACCGCATGGTCGCCGAGCCTGGCGGGAAGGACTACGGGCGGTTGTCGGTGATGCTCCAGTACCGGTTCCGGATGGGGAAGATCCTCGACGTGCCGCCGGGTGCGTTCAATCCGCCGCCGAAGGTGCAGTCCGCGGTCGTGCGGATGGTGCCGATCGCCGAACCGAAGGTCCGGGCGGACGATGAGGGGATGCTCTCGGAACTGGTGCGACGCGCGTTCACGCAGCGTCGCAAGACATTGCGCAACGCACTCTCGGGATTGCTCGACGAGGCCGGCTTCGTGGAGGCCGGACTCGACCCCGGCGTGCGGCCCGAGACCGTCGCTGTCGAAGGTTTCGTGCGGGCGGCGAACATCGCGGCCCGGATGCGCACCTAGCAGGACTGCAGGCAACCGTTCGCGTGACCGATGTCGGCGCGAACGATTGCGACTGCGCTAGCGCTGGATGAACTCGATCTTGTAGCCGTCGGGGTCCTCGACGAACGCGATGACCGTGGTCCCGTGCTTCATCGGCCCCGCTTCCCGCGTGACCTTGCCGCCAAGTTTCCGGACGTCGTCGCACGCGGCGTAGGCGTCCGGGACTTCGAGTGCGATGTGGCCGTAGCCGGTGCCCAGATCGTAGGACTTCGTGTCCCAGTTGTGCGTGAGTTCCAGAACGGTTTCCTTGTCCTCGTCGCCGTAGCCGATGAAGCAGAGCGTGAATCGGCCTTCGGGATACTCGCTCTGGCGCAGCACTTTCATGCCGAGCACCTTCGTGTAGAACTCGACGGACCGTGTCAGGTCGCCGACCCGCAGCATGGTGTGGAGGATGCGCATCCGGTGGTCTCCCTGGTTCAGATCTGGATCATCTCGAAGTCTTCCTTGCGTGCACCGCACTCAGGGCAGACCCAGTTCATCGGCACGTCTTCCCAGCGGGTGCCCGCCGCGATTCCCTCTTCGGGAATGCCTGCGGCTTCGTCGTAGATGAAGCCGCAGATGAGGCACATGAAGGTTCGAAACTCGGTACTCTCGGACATGGCGCGCAGACGTTCGGATAAAATTCGATTGTACGGTCAAAGCACCGTCGCGCCACGAACCTGCAAGCAGCAAGCGTCCGAGTTTCCCTCTTGATTTCCCAATTCGAGCATCCCCGCCATCACTGCGTACCGGAGCGATCCGGGTCATGAATCGCGCGGCGCAACTGCGCGGTCTCTACGTCCTCACGCCCGACGTTCTCGATGCAGACGAGTTGCTCATCCGGGTCGCGGCAGCGCTCGCAGGCGGTGCGCGCATCATTCAGTACCGGCGCAAGCGGACCGATGCGGCGGCTCGCGTCGACGAGGCCTCACGGATTGCGCGGCTCTGCCGTGGCGCAGGTGCGTTGCTCATCGTGAACGATGATGCTCGGCTCGCGGCCGAGATCGGTGCCGATGGAGTCCATCTCGGACGCGACGATGGCGGTGTCGCCGAGGCTCGGGCCGTCGTCGGATCCGAAGCCATCATCGGCGTGTCGTGCTACGACCAGATCGCTCTCGCGATCGAGGCACGGCGCGAGGGCGCCGACTATGTCGCGTTCGGAAGCTTCTTCGCATCGAGTGTGAAGCCGCACGCGGTTCGTCCTCCGATCTCGCTGCTCGCGCATGCGAGGCGCGCACTGGGGTGTCCGATCGTCGCGATCGGCGGCATCACGCTGGAACGCGCATCCGGACTCGTGTCTGCCGGCGCTGACGCGCTCGCCGTCATCTCCGATATCTTCGATGCGCCCGACGTGCAGGCCCGGGCGTCCGCTTACTCCCAACTGTTCGGTCAGGCACCGGACGACATCGGCAACGCCAGGAACGATGACCATGACCTCACGCAATGAAGAACTGTTCGCACGCTCCCAGCGAGTCATCCCCGGGGGCGTGAACTCGCCGGTCCGGGCCTTCCGTTCCGTCGGCGGCACGCCCCGATTCTTCGAGCGCGGCCGCGGCGCGTGGCTCTGGGATGCCGACGGCAGGGCGTACGTCGACTACGTCGGATCGTGGGGGCCGATGATTGCCGGGCACGCGCACCCGGACGTCGTTCGTGCCGTCCAGGAAACCGCCGCCGACGGACTCTCGTTCGGCGCGCCGACCGAGCGCGAACTCGAGATGGCCGAACTGCTGACGCGCCTGCTGCCGTCCGTCGAGATGGTGCGGCTCGTGAGTTCCGGGACCGAGGCGACGATGTCCGCGATCCGTCTGGCGCGCGGCTACACCGGCCGGAACATCATCGTGAAGTTCGAGGGCTGCTATCACGGTCACGCGGATGCACTGCTCGTGAAGGCCGGTTCGGGGGCGCTGACGTTCGGTCAGCCCAGTTCCGCAGGTGTCCCTGCGGACACCACGAAGCACACGCTCGTGCTCGACTACAACGACGTTGCCGGCCTCGAGGCGGCGTTCACCGAGCAGGGCAGCGACATCGCGGCAGTCATCCTCGAACCGGTCGTCGGCAACATGAACCTCGTCCGACCCAGCGACGAGTTCGTCCGCGCGCTGCGCGAGCTGACGACGCGTCACGGCGCCGTCCTGATCTTCGACGAGGTCATGACCGGATTCCGCGTCGGGCTGACGGGTGCGCAAGGGCTGTTCGGCATCACGCCCGACCTCACGACGCTGGGCAAGGTCGTCGGTGGCGGCATGCCGCTCGGGGCTTTCGGTGGCCGGCGCGACATCATGGAGAAGCTGGCGCCGCTCGGCGGCGTCTATCAGGCCGGTACGCTTTCCGGCAATCCGGTGGCGGTCGCGGCCGGGCTGGCCACGCTGAAGCTCGTGCAGGCCCCGGGCTTCTACGAGCGTCTCTCGGAGATGACACTTCGTGTGGTGCGCGGCCTCGAATCCGCGGCGCGCGCGCGGGGAATCGCGTTCTCGGGCGATGCCGTCGGCGGCATGTTCGGCCTGTTCTTCCGCGACACGCCCCCGCGCTCGTTCGCCGAAGTGATGACGGCCGACAAGGAGCGCTTCAACCGGTTCTTCCACCTGATGCTCGACCGCGGGATCTACCTCGCGCCATCGGCCTTCGAGGCGGGTTTCGTCTCGGCAGCCCACGGCGAGGAAGAACTGAAGCTCACGCTGGACGCCGCGGGCGAGGCGTTCGACGCACTCGCCAGGTAGGGATTCGCGCGCTGAAAACACGAAGGGCCGGGGCGGCCGACGCATCGAAAACGTCGGCCGCCCCGGCCCTTCGTGTCCGGATCAACCTGATCGCACGACATCGATCGTGCGATCAGGTACCGGTTGGTCAGCGCAGTCCGGCGAGGTACTCGGCCAGTGCGCCGATCTCGGCATCGGTGAGCTTGGCGGCGACGGTCCGCATCATCGCGCCCGAATCGTTGGCGCGTTCACCCGCCCGGAAGGCCTTCAACTGGGCGACGGTGTAATCCGCATGCTGGCCTCCGACGCGCGGATACTGCGCGGCCATCCCGGCGCCGGTGGGCGAGTGGCACGCAGCGCATGCGGGGATGCCGCGGGTGGTGTCGCCGCCGCGATACAGCTTGCGGCCCTGATCGACCAGGTCGCGATTCTTCGCGCCCGGTGCACGGACCTTCTGACGACGGAAGTGCGCGCCGAGATCGGCCATCGCTTCGGGTGTCAGGGCCGCAGCCATACCGGCCATGATCGGGTTGGCGCGGGTACCGGCCTTGAACTCGGCCAGCTGCTTCGCGATGTAGTCACCGTGCTGGCCGGCGAGATTCGGGTTCACCGGGACGACGCTGTTGCCGTCGACCCCGTGGCAGGCGGCACAGGCGCCCGCGAGCGTCTGGCCTTTCGCGGGATCACCCTTGGCTTGGGCGTGGACGGGCAGACTGCCGATCACGGCGGCAGCGAGCAGGGCGAGTGCCGGCTTGAAACGGTTCATGAGGGGTCCTCGACTCGTCGGTACGCGCGATCGGCCCGTTCGACTTGATGTTCCGGACCGTGCGTCGCACAAAGTGGTTGATAATCAGCGACAATTCGAAATTCTAACGGATTTGGACCATGGCCGGACTGCAAACTTTGCTGGTAAATCCGTTCGAGCGGGCGACCTACGTGGCGAGTGCCCACGATCTCGACCAGTTGCCGCCCGATCAGGGGCTGGAGGTCGCCTTCGCCGGGCGATCGAACGCGGGCAAGTCGAGCGCGATCAACACGCTCGCCAATCGCAACCGACTCGCGTTCGTGAGCAAGACGCCCGGGCGCACGCAGCTCGTGAACTTCTTCGAGGTCGCGCCCGAACGCTTCCTGGTGGACCTTCCGGGGTACGGCTACGCGCAGGTCCCCGAGAAGGAGCGCCGGCACTGGCGCGAACTGGTCGGCGGTTATCTCCAGTCGCGGCAGGCGCTGCGCGGCCTGATCGCCATCATGGACATCCGGCATCCGCTGACGCCGCTCGACGAGAGCCTGCTCGAGTGGTTCCTGCCGAGCGGTCGCCCCGTGCACATCCTGCTCACGAAGGCCGACAAGCTGAGTCGTCAGCAGGCGCTGGCCCAGCTCGCGAGCGTGCGCAAGACACTCGCTGCCGAAAAGGTGATCACGGCCCAGCTGTTTTCCAGCCTCAAGCGGACCGGCGTGGATGAGGGCCGGCAGGTGATTGCCGACTGGCTCGAAATCCCGATGGCGGAGAAAAAAGAAGACCCCCGGCAAAGGGGAGGGACGCCGGGGGCCAAGCCTTGATTGAAAGGCACCCGCCCAGGGAGGTGAAGCGGGGGATGTCGCCATCCACCGCCATAGATTTGCGCGAATCCGAATGGTTCCCGGGAATGGGGAGCCGCATGAGCAACCGTGAGACAGGCGATCGACGACGCAGGGCGCCGGGGTCGCCGGAAAGACGATTCGAGAGGAGCTACTGAGCATGCAATCACTGGGAAGCTATCCGCGACGCCGCATGCGGCGCAACCGGCGCGACGATTTTTCGCGGCGCCTCGTCCGTGAAAACGTGCTGACCGCGAACGACCTGATCTATCCGGTCTTCGTGATCGAGGGCAGCAACCGGACCGAACCGGTGGCGTCGATGCCGGGCGTCGAGCGCGTCACGCTCGATCGGCTGATGCCCGTTGCGGAACGTTGCCTCGAGCTGGGCGTACCGGCGATGGCACTGTTCCCGGTCATCGATCCGAGCCGCAAGAGCCTCGGTGCCGAGGAGGCATTCAACCCTGATGGCCTCGCGCCACAGACGGTCGCTGCCTTGAAGAAGCGCTTTCCGGAGCTCGGTGTGATCACCGACATCGCGCTCGATCCGTACACGAGCCACGGACAGGACGGACTCATCGACGATACGGGCTATGTCCTGAACGACGAAACCATCGCGGTACTGGTGCGGCAGGCCGAGTGCCATGCGGCTGCCGGCGTCGACATCGTCGCGCCGTCGGACATGATGGACGGCCGCATCGGTGCCATTCGCGCACATCTGGACGGTGCCGGCCACGAGCGCGTGCGCATCCTCGCGTACGCCGCCAAGTTCGCGTCGGCCTTCTACGGGCCGTTCCGGGATGCCGTGGGCTCGGCCGGCAATCTCGGCAAGGGCAACAAGTTCACGTACCAGGTGGATCCGGCCAACGGCGACGAGGCCGTCCGGGAGGTTGCACTCGATCTCGAGGAAGGCGCCGACATGGTGATGGTCAAGCCCGGTCTGCCCTACCTCGACATCATCCGGCGGGTGAAGCACGAGTTCCGGGTCCCGACCTTCGCGTATCAGGTCAGCGGGGAGTACGCGATGCTGAAGGCGGCCGGCGGCAATGGCTGGATCGACGAGCGGCAGTGCGCGCTCGAAGCACTGCTTTCGTTCAAGCGCGCAGGCGCCGACGGGATCCTGACCTACTTCGCGCTCGACGCCGCGCGCTGGCTCCGCGAAGGCGCCTGAGGCAGCTCAGGCCAGCTTGGTCCGGCGTTCGCGCTCGAGACGGATGATGTACCGCTGGACCATGTTTTCCGCGCCGGCCGGCAGGGACTTGAATTTGCAGCCGGCGCGATGGTTCACGCGGCCGTCGCGCAGCGGAATGTCCACTGCGTTGCGGAACTGGAGCGTCACGGCCAGCACGCCCACGTCCGGAAGCGTGAGTGTGCAGCCCTGCACCTCCTTGCCGATCTCGATGGGGTAGTCGTCCGGGAAGCCCGTAAGGCCCACGCCGCCGAGGCTGATGTCGAACAGGTTGACCTGGAGATCCCCGCCGTCGGGCAGCGGGATCGAGCATTTCACGGGCCGCGACACGGACGTCTCCGCCCGGAAGAATTCGCGGCGCTGAAGCTTCAACAGCATGTCGGGCAGCGCCGCACGCAATGCTGGTCGCCCCTCGAACTCGGTCGACTGGACGCTGCCGACTTCCCAGCGCACCCGGATCTTGTCCTGCCGGCTGACGAACGACACCTTGTTCGAGGACAGCATGCTGCGCACGAGCTGCGGGTCCGACGGACAGTCGAAGACGTAGAACCCCTTGGCCGGGTCGACGGCCAGCAGCGCGGTCAGTGCGGAATCGCGTCCACCACCGAAGTGCGCCGATACCATCTCGCCCTGCTGGAGCACGGATCGCAGGATGAATCCGATCTCCACGCGAGAGTGGATCTGGAAGCGCGATTCGTCTTCGTTCGCGAGATTGAGGTCTTGTTTGGCGTTCATGGGATCTTCGTGGCCGGCGAGTTGCCGGTGCCGTAGGTTTCGGAGCGCCGGACGAGAAATTTAGACTGCGTCGTCATGTTTCGTCGCGTCGAGAAGTTGCTGCACGGAGGCTGCACGGGCCCGTTCCATCGGACGCCCCTCCTGCGTCGTGCGGATCGGATGCCGGATGTCGCGCGCGGCGAAGACGGCAATCCGGGCGGGCACGGTCGCGGCGTCGATCTCGTAGACGGACACCGACCGCGCGCCGCTGCCCACCCAGAACCGTGACTCCCGCGTACTGAACTCGATGTCCCGGTTGATCAGGAACAGCGCGAGGTCTTTGGGGTTGTCGGTGAACAGCTGGAGATCGATCTCGGCATGCTTGCTGGCGCTGCCCGACAGCACAGGGCCGACGAGGTGCGGATCGAACTGTTCCAGCATCGCCATCAATTCCAGGGCGTCCCGTCGCAGACGGTCGATGCGCTCGTCCTGTTCGTCTGCACGGTAGATCTGCAGGTATTCCCGCAGGGCCGACTCGACCTGGTCGTTGTCTGGCAGATTCCGTGTCTCGGGCGCGCCGGCCTGTCGTGCCGCCTTGCGCTTTGCCAGCCCGACGTCGTCGATGCCGTCCTCGGCCATGATGCGCGCAGCCAGCTGGGCGATCCGCAGGCGCATCTGGCGATGGGTCGATGAGTCGTCGCGCGCCAAGTCGGTGTCCTCAGTAGAGCTGCTCGTCCACGTCGTCGGCCTTCGGTTTTCGCGGGCCCTCGGCGCTTCCACCTTCTTCCTCGCCGGGCAGGTTCTCCTGGAAGAAGAATTCCTGCTGCCGGTTGTCGGTGCGCTCGTTGCGCAGGCCCGTCTCCGGATTGATGGTCGCGGCAACCACGCCTTCCGGTGCGGCCAGCGGCACGTCGGGCATGCCGCGTAGCGCGACGCCCATGTAGCTGATCCACATCGGTAGCGCCGCGGCCGCGCCGGTCTCGCTGCCACCGAGGCTCCGCGGGGTGTCGAAGCCCATCCAGGCGACCGCGGCCACCTGCGGGTTGTACCCGGCGAACCAGGCGTCGAGCTGGTCGTTGGTCGTGCCGGTCTTGCCGGCGAGATCGCCACGGCCGAGCTGGAGCGCCTTCGCGCCGGTCCCGCCGCGAATGACATCCTGCATCATGCTGGTCATCAGGAACGCGTTGCGCGCATCGATGATCCGCGGGGCGGAGTCGGGCGCCCGGGTGACCCGGGCCTTCTCGATCACCGCGCCCCGGGCGTCGACGATGCGGTCGATGTAGCGCGGCACGACCTTGAATCCACCGTTCGCGAAGGCGGCGTAGCCCGTCGCCATCTGCAGGACGGTCACGCTTCCGGCGCCGAGCGCCATCGTCAGATACGGCGGGATGAGCTTGCGCTCGAATCCGAAGCGGGTGACGTAGTCCTGGGCGTACTGCGGACCGATGGCCTGCAGGATCCGGATCGACACCATGTTCTTCGACTTCGTGAGCGCCGTCCGCATCGTGATCGGGCCATCGAACGTCCCGTCGTAATTCTTGGGCTCCCAGGTGGTGGACCCGGTCTCCGCGGCATCGAACGAGAGCGGTGCGTCGCTGATCACCGTGGCGGGGGTGAAGCCTTTTTCCAGCGCAGCGGAATACACGAACGGCTTGAAGCTGGACCCCGGCTGCCGATAGGCCTGCGTCACGTGGTTGTACTTGTTGCGAGCGAAATCGAAGCCCCCGACGAGCGCCAGGACCGCGCCGGTCGCGGTGTCCACGGACGTGAGTGCTGCTTCCACCTGAGGCAACTGGAGGATCTGCCAGTTGCCGGCAGCATCACGCTGAACACGGGTCAGCGCGCCTCGACGCAGTCTGCGATCGGCTGGGGCCTTGTCACCGACCATGCGCTGGGCGAACCGCAGGCCGTCCGCGCCGATCGAAACGGTCCCGACACCCTTCGCGAACAGCGTCGCGCCGCGCTGATCGATGTCGAGTACCAAGGCGAGGTGGATGCCGTCGCTGTCCGCATCGTCCCCAAGGAGGTCTTCGAGCGTCTCGTCGTTGGCGTCGGCCGGGATCTCGATGTAGCCCTCGGCGCCGCGATGGCCGTGGCGGCGGTCGTAATCGAGCACACCCTTCCGCACCGCGGCGTAGGCGGCGTCCTGGTGGATGCGCGAAAGCGTCGTGTGGACCCGGAAGCCGGATGTGTAGGCGGCTTCCTGGTGAGCATCGAACAGGTGCTGCCGGACCATCTCCGTGAGGTGGTCGGCTCGCGTGGCGTAGGCCTGCCGCTCCCGGCGGACGTCGAGTTGCGCGACCTTGGCGGCCTCGAACTGCGCGGGCGTGATGTAGTCGAGCTCGCGCATCCGGCGCAGGACGTACTCCTGGCGCGTCTTCGCGCGTCGCGGATTGGCGACCGGGTTGTAGCTCGACGGCGCCTTGGGCAGCCCGGCCAGCATCGCGAACTCGGCGATGCCGAGCCGTTCGAGCGGGCGGCCGAAGTAGGTTTGCGAGGCGGCCGCGAACCCGTAGGCGCGCTGACCGAGAAAGATCTGGTTGATGTAGAGCTGAAGGATCTCGTCCTTGCTCAGGTTGTGCTCGATCTTGAATGCGAGCAGGGTCTCGTTGAACTTGCGGCTGAACGTCTTCTCCTTGCTGAGGAAGAAGTTGCGCGCCACCTGCATGGTGATGGTGCTGGCGCCTTGCCGCGCGCCTCCGTGGAGAAAGTTCGAGAGGGCGGCGCGCGCCACGCCGATGTAGTCGACGCCGCCGTGCTCGTAGAAGCGTTCATCCTCGGCGGCAAGAATTGCCTGCACCATCGGCTTCGGCACGTCCTTGATCGCGACGAGGGCGCGCCGCTCCTCGCCGAATTCGCCGATCAGTTCGCCCTCGGCGCTCAGCACCTGAAGCGGGATCTTCGGGCGATAGTCGGTCAGCACCTCCAGGGAGGGCAGTCCCGGGTAGGCCACGACGACGGCATAACCGACCAGAAGGCTCACGGCGGCGAGCAGCGACAGCAGAAGGAAGAGTGGCAGGAGCCACCAGCGAAGAGCCATTGGCAGAATTCGTGCTTTGCAGGTGCTCGCGGAAACCGCCGCGATGCGGTCCCGGATTATAGGTTCTCTGCCCCGCACGACGGTGATGCGACGCTCACTTTTCCAAGCTTGATTTGTAGTTGCCAGTCGTATCTAATGTGTTTTAGGCGCAAATTGGCGTAACTAGCCCATGCTGAAGGGAAAAGTTGATTTCGGTGCGGTCTCGAGGTGGCTTTCGGAGCTGATGAAGCCGAAGGCCCCGCCGCTTGTCGGCGTGGACATCAGTTCCTCGTCCGTCAAGCTGGTGGAGCTGTCCGCGGTCAGCAAGGGCCGGTATCGCCTCGAGCGTTACGCGATCGAGCCCTTGCCCAAGGACGCTGTCGTGGACGGCAACATCGTGAACCTCGACGAGGTCGGCGAGGCCGTCAAGCGCGGCTGGAAGAAGCTGAACACACGCATCAAGAACCTGGCGCTGGCGCTGCCTTCGGCTGCGGTCATCACCAAGAAGATCGTGGTCCCCTCGGGGCAGCGGGAAGAAGATCTCGAGATCCAGGTCGAGACCGAAGCCAACCAGTACATCCCCTTCGCGCTCGAGGAAGTGAACCTCGACTTCCAGATCCTCGGGCCGTCACCGACCAATCCCGAGGAGGTCGAGGTGCTGATCGCGGCGTCCCGCAAGGAGAAGGTCGAGGACCGCGTTGCCGTTGCCGAATCCCAGGGGCTGAAGGCGGTCGTGATGGATATCGATTCCTTCGCTTCCCAGACCGCGTTCGAGCTCATCGAAAGCCAGTTTCCGGATGGCGGTGCGGACCAGACGATCGCGCTCGTCGACGTGGGCGCGACGATGATGAACATCAACGTGCTCCGCAACGGCCAATCGGTCTATGTCCGGGAGCAGCCGTTCGGCGGCAACCAGCTGACTCACGATATCCAGCGAGCGTTCAGCCTCTCCGCCGACGAGGCCGAGGCCGCGAAGAAGAGCGGCGGTCTGCCGGAATCCTACGAGGCCGAGGTGCTCCGACCGTTCATGGACACACTGGCGCTGGAAGTCACCCGAGCGCTGCAGTTCTTCTTCACGTCGACGCAGTACAACCAGGTGCATCACATCCTGCTGGCGGGTGGCTGCGCCACCATCGTCGGGCTCGACGAGGCCGTTGGTCGCCGGACGGGCGTCAACACGGTTGTCGCCAATCCCTTCGCCGGCATGGAGAAGTCCACGAAGATCAAGGAACACCAGCTCGCGCAGGACGCACCGTCGCTGATGGTCGCCTGCGGTCTGGCCATGCGCAGGTTCGACGCATGATCCCGATCAACCTACTACCGCACCGCGAAGAGCGGCGTCGCGAGCAGCGCAAGCGCTTCGCCTTCCTCGGTATCGTCACGTTCGCAGCGGGCGCGATCATCGTCGGCGCGGTACACACCTATTTCTCGAACAGGATCGAGGCCCAGGGCGACCGAAACCAGTTCCTCGAAGGCGAAATCGCGACCCTCGATCGCCAGATCGAGGAGATCAAGAAGCTCAAGGAACAGACCCAGGCGTTGCTGTCCCGCAAGAAGGTCGTCGAGTCGCTGCAATCCAACCGATCGGAAACCGTGCGACTGCTCGACCAGTTGGTGCGGCAGATTCCGGACGGCGTCTACCTGAAGGCCGTGAAGCAGACCGGCGACAGGGTCAATCTCATCGGGTATGCGTCGTCCAACGCCCGTGTGTCGACGCTCATGCGCAACCTCGAAGCTTCGCCGTGGCTCGAGAGCCCGTCCCTGGTGGAAATCAAGGCCACGATCGTCGACAAGCTGCCGACCAACGAATTCATCGTCAATGTGAGCCTCACCCGGGAAAAGGTCGAAACACCCGACGCCGGTAAGGCGTCCAAGAAGCCGGAGAAGGGCTGAGCCGCCATGACACTCGACGATCTGCGCAGGCTCGATCCGAGGGACATCGGCAACTGGCCCGTGCTTCCGAAGCTGGGCGTATTGCTGATCATGCTGCTGCTGATCATCTTCCTGGGCTACTGGTTCGACTGGCGTCTGCAGGCCGAGGAGCTCGCAGGCGCCATCCAGAAGGAAACGGAACTCAAGCAGCGGTTCATCGAGAAGAAGCAGCAGGCGGTCAACCTCGATGCCTACAAGAAACAGCTCGCCGACATCGAGCAGGCCTTCGGCGCGATGCTCAAGCAATTGCCGAACAAGGCCGAAATGGAAGCATTGCTTACCGACATCAACCAGGCCGGACTCGGACGAGGGCTGCAATTCACGCTCTTCCGTCCGGCGTCGCACGAGACGATGTCGGAGTTCTACGCCGAACTTCCGATCACGATCCGCGTGACCGGGGCGTACCACGACATCGGGGCCTTCGCGAGCGATGTGTCGCAACTTTCCCGGATCGTCACGCTGAACGACATCGCAGTCGGCTACGACAAGGACGGCAGCCTCTCGCTCGACGCCGTGGCCAAGACTTACCGCTACCTCGACGAAGCAGAGATCGCAGCGCAGAAGAAGAAGGAAAAAGACGCGAAAGCTGGAGCGCAGAAGAAATGACCCGGGCCATGGTGGCGATCACGCTCGCTCTTGCACTCTCGGCCTGTGGGGGTGACGAGCACCAGGACCTCCGGAAGTTCGTCGACGAGGCCGGGATGAATCTTCGCAAGCGCGTGGACCCGCTGCCGGAGGTCAAACCCTACGAGCCGTTCACGTACGAGGCGTTCGATCTTCCGGACCCGTTCAAGCCGCGCAAGCCCGAGGCGACCGAAAAGAACGCAGCAGAGCGGCCTGCCCAGGCAAGCGATCTGCGCCGCAAGGAAGCCCTGGAGGCATATCCGCTGGAGAGCCTCAAGATGGTGGGTACCCTTCAGGACAAGAGCAAGAAGATGTTCGCGCTCATCAAGACCCCGGAGAACAACCTGTATCAGGTCAGAAGCGGGAATTACATCGGCCAGAACTTCGGCATCGTGTCGGTCATCACCGAAACATCGATCACGCTGAAGGAGGTGGTTCAGGATGCCTCCGGCGTCTGGACGGAGCGCACGAGCAGCCTGCAGCTGCTCGATGAAGAGGAGTCGAAGCGATGAGAACCTCCTGGGCGGCCATTGGCCGCGCAATCCTCACGGCAGCAACGCTCGCATGCGTCGTCCTGCCATCCTGGGGGGCAAAGCCCGCAACCGAATCAGCCACCTCTGCGGGGGCGAACAGCATCGAGTCCGTCGACGTCCTTTCCGGACAGGGTGGTCGAGTCGTCGTGAAGATCACGACGCGCCAGCCGCTGTCCGCAGTCCCCGCCAGCTTTGCCATCAACAACCCGCCCCGAATCGCGTTCGATTTTCCGGGCACGACGAACGGTGTTGGCAAGTCCAGCCAGGAAGTGGGCAATACCGAATTGCGCTCGATCCGTTACGGTCAGTCCGGCGGGCGCACCCGGGTCGTACTGAACCTGACGCGTCCCGTGAAGTACGACGTACAGCTGGACGGCAACGTGATGCAGGTGAACCTGCAGGCGGGTGGCGGTACCGCGCAGGTTGCGTCCGGAGGCACTAACGAAGGCATGCAGTTCGCGACGGGCAAGGCCAACGTGCCGCACTCGCTGCTCAACATCGATTTCCGCCGCGGCAAGACCGGCGAAGGTCAGTTGATCGTCGATCTGTCCGACGCCACCACCGGGATCGACATCCGTCGTCAGGGCAAGTCGATCGTCGTCGAATTCATGCAGGCGGAGATCCCCGCCAACCTGCAGCGCAAGCTCGACGTCACGGACTTCGCAACACCTGTCGATGCAGTCGAGGCCACGCGCCAGGGCAGCAACGCCCGCGTCGTCATCACCCCGCGCGGCAATTGGGAGCACTCGGCCTATCAGACCGACAACCGGCTGATCGTCGAGGTCAAGCAGGTCATCGAGGACCCGACGAAGATCGGCGCCGCCTCGGGTCGTGGTTACGTGGGCGACAAGTTGTCGCTCAACTTCCAGAACATCGAAGTGCGAGCCGTCCTTCAGGTCATCGCCGACTTCACCGGTCTGAACATCATCACGAGCGACACCGTGGCCGGCAACCTCACGCTGCGGCTGAAGGATGTCCCCTGGGATCAGGCGCTCGACATCATTCTCCAGTCCAAGGGACTGGACATGCGCAAGAACGGCAACGTCGTCTGGATCGCACCGCGGGACGAACTGGCGACCAAGGAAAAGCTCGCGCTCGAAGCCCAGCAGCAGATCCAGGAACTCGAGCCCACCCGGACAGAAAGTTTCCAGCTGAGCTACCAGAAGGCCGATGCGGTCAAGAAGCTGCTGTCCGACGTGAATCAGAGCGTGCTGTCGAAGCGTGGCGGAGCCGTTGTCGATCCGCGCACCAACACGGTGTTCGTCCAGGACACGCCCGGCAAGCTCGAGGAGGTCGCGCAGCTCATCAAGAAGATCGACGTGCCGGTGCGTCAAGTGATGATCGAAGCACGCATCGTCGAGGCGACCGACACCTTCGGTCGTGCGCTCGGCGCACGTCTTGGCACGGTCACGAAGGGCGACGGGTTCTCCGTGCCCGGCGCCGATCGCCTCCGGATGTTCCTCGGTGGCAACGTCCGAAGCACCGGCGTGCAGACTGGCCAGGCGCAGGACTACTCGCAGAGCTTCTTCCCGGATTCCCTGGCCGTTAACCTCCCGGCGCCGAGCCTGGGCGCCGCGAGCGGATCGGCGGGTGCATTCACGTTCACGCTGTTCAATCCGAGTCAGACCCGGTTCCTGAACCTCGAGATCTCGGCACTGCAGCTCGACGCGCGCGGCAAGCTCATCTCGAGTCCGCGCGTCATCACGGCTGACAACATCGAGGCCAACATCGAGCAGGGCACCGAGATCCCGTACCAGACCGCGACGGCGTCCGGTGCGACGAGCATCAGCTTCCGGAAGGCCACGCTCTCCCTGAAGGTCAAGCCGCAGATCACACCGGACGACAACGTGATCATGAAGCTCGATGTCCACAAGGACAGCATCGGCGTCACGACGAACGCCGGCCCCGCCATCGACACGAAGCAGGTCACGACGGAAGTGCTCGTCGAGAACGGCGGCACCGTCGGAATCGGTGGTATCTACACGCAGGACGAGACCATGCAGCTGAGCAAGATCCCCCTGCTCGGCGACATTCCGATCATCGGTTTCCTGTTCCGCAACGAACGCCGATTCAACGATCGCCGTGAACTGCTCGTGTTCGTGACGCCGCGAATCCTCAAGGAAAACCTGACGCTGCGCTGATCGCCTGCGGACCGCGAGACCCGAAGCCCCGGCCACGGCCGGGGCTTCGCTTTTTCCGCGCATGACCGTGCACTAGAATCCGATCCATGGAACACGCGGCATCGACCGAAACACAGCACCCGGCGGCAACGGGCAACATCTTCCTCGTGGGTCTCATGGGCGCCGGCAAGACGTCGGTCGGCAAGCTGCTCGCGAAGCGTCTCGGCTTCCCCTTCCTCGACGCCGACCACGAGATCGAGGCACGCACGGGCGTCAAGATTCCGATCATCTTCGATATCGAGGGCGAGGCCGGATTCCGCTCCCGCGAGTCGGCTGTGATCGATGAACTCACGAGGCTGCGCGGTGTGGTCCTCGCAACCGGCGGCGGCGCCGTGCTCGATCCGGCGAACCGTGCAGCGCTCCACTCCCGTGGCACCGTGATCTACCTGCGAGCGAGCGTCGACGAACTCTGGAACCGCACGCGCCACGACCGCAACCGCCCGCTGCTGCAGACACCGGACCCCCGTCGCAAGCTCGCCGAGCTCATGACGCAGCGCGATCCGTTGTACCGTGAAGTCGCGCATCTCGTCGTGGACACCGGCAGCCAGAGTCTCCGCACGCTGGTGGCGCGGCTCGAGTCGACATTGCTCACCCGTTCAGTCACTCATCCAAAGGCAGTCGAATGCTGACCACCACCGTCGGGCTCGGCGATCGCGCCTATCCGATCTACATCGGGACGAACCTGCTCGACAACGCGGAGCTCTTCACGCGGCATATGCCGCAGCAGCGCGCCGTGATCGTGACGAACGACACGATCGCGGCCCACTACCTGCCGCGGTTGCAGCGCGTGCTCGAGACTGCCGGCGTCCGTGTCATGCCCATCGTCGTGCGCGACGGCGAGGCCTACAAGACGTGGGAGACCCTCAACACGCTTTTCGATCAGCTGCTGGGAGCGCGCTGCGAGCGCAAGACCACGCTGATCGCGCTCGGCGGCGGTGTCATCGGGGATCTCACCGGATTTGCCGCCGCGACCTACCTGCGCGGCGTGCCGTTCATCCAGGTCCCGACGACGTTGCTCGCGCAGGTCGATTCCTCGGTGGGTGGCAAGACGGCGATCAACCATCCGCTCGGCAAGAACATGATCGGCGCGTTCTATCAGCCGAACGCCGTCATCGCCGATCTCGCGACCCTGTCGACCCTGCCGCCGCGGGAGTTGTC
>CAUJJX010000219.1 GCA_963205165.1 Pseudomonadota bacterium
GGCGCGGAGTTCGCGATCCACGCGAGCATCGGGATCATCGAGATCTGGCCGAGCGGCGATTCGAGCGCCGTGTCGACCATCGCGATGAATCGCGCGTCGACGACGCCGCCGGTGTGCGCCGCGGTCCAGACATGCAGCCCGTGATACATCGCGAAACTCGGCAGCGACAGCAACCCGCCGATGATCGTGAGGAAGCCCACGATGTACGCGATCGAGCGCTCGGCCATGAAGCGGCGGAACGCGAACATCCCGAACAGCGCGAGCGCCGCACCGATCAGCGACAGCTTCGAGAGGAAGGCCTCGTCGAAGCCGAGCACGTCGATCATCCACCACGTCGCACCCGCGCCCGGCCCGGGCATCGCGCGGAACACGAAGATGAGCAGCGCCGTGCCGACGAGCGTGTTGCGCGCCGCCGGCGTGAGTTCGCGCACGAGCCGCAGCATCAGGAACAGCACGATCCCCATCGACGCCGCGAAGATGATCTCCTGCTTGTACTTCAGGCTCGACATGCCGAGCGCGATCGACACGACGGCGAACAGCAGGCCGCCGCCGAGGATCATCCAGTTGACGGGCGGACGCTCGCCGCGGCCATGCACGACGTCGTCGATGTCGCGTTCCGCCATGCCGCCCGTGCGCAGCCGCTTCACGAGGCGGCGCTGGAGATGGCCGGCGAGCAGCACGCCGAAGATCGACACGATCGGGACGAGCAGCGCGGCCATGTAGATCTGGCGGTACTTCGCGATCTTGTCGGCCTCGGGCAGATCGGACGCATCCGCGAAGAGCACGACGTTCACGAGCGACACGATCACGCCGCCGCCCACGATCGCAACGCGACCGAGCGTCTGCATCGTCGTGTGGCCGATGCGGCGTTCCTCGTCGGTCAGCACGTGGCCGTCGACGTCGATCGCGGGCACGGCCTCGACTGTCATCGCGTCGGCGACGACGTCCTGGATGACGTAGCCGATCGGCGCGAGCAGCGCGGAGAGCACGAACCACTGGTCGGCCGGCATCGTGGCCTCCATCGCGGCGCGATCGGTGAGCAGCCCCAGCATGATGAGCAGGCTCGCCGCGAGCAGCGTCGCGCCGAAGTAGACGAGGATCCCCTTCCACTTCCACATGAGGTCGACGAGGTGGCCGATGGGCATCTTGAGCGCCCAGGGCAGGCCGGCCCAGAAACCCAGCGCGGCGAGGAATTCCGCCGAGAGCCCGAGATAGCCTTTCACGAAGAAGGTACCGACGATCCCGGTGAGACCCGAGATGCCGTACGCGACGTACACCATGAGCGGCGGCAGATACGAGAGACGCATCTGCCGTCCGAGGTCGAGGATGTTGCGATCGATCCAGCCGACGATGCCGGTCGGTGCGGTGGTGGTGGTCATGGACGCTCGCTGCCGTGTTGGAAAACGTGCGAGAGAGTATCGGAAACGCCGCGGAGTTCACGGGCTTCGCGTGGTGCGGTGCGGAGAGGGATCTCCTGGTGCAGGCGCCCTCTCCCCCGGCCTCTCTCCCGCGAGCGGGCGAAGGGGGCAGAGCGCCCGTGCGCAAGGCAAAGGAACGACATGCGCGATCCGATGTGCCAGTCGCTTCGCGTCGGATTAGCGCGCCGCGCGTAAATCCGACACGGGTGCCCGCACAATCGTCCGGGCACCCAGCAACCGTCGACGTCGGATTACGCAGCGATGCCGCTAATCCGACACGACTGCGCCCCCGTCATTCCAGCGCAAGCTGGAATCCAGTCCGGCGGTGGCCGATGCGACGTCCGCTGCTGGACCCCAGCGTTCGCCGGGGTGACGGCGTGAGGAATGGGCAGTCCGGAAGCCAGTGCGAACGTCGCGCCGCTTGACCGGGATCACGGTATCTACGCACAAGCTCTCGCAGGCGCGAGGCAACAAGCACCCCGCGCCCGCCCACCTCAACCCGCCATCGCGAGCATCAGCTGGTTCACCCGCTTCACGAAGCTCGCGGGGTCTTCCAGCTGGCCGCCCTCCGCGAGCAGCGCCTGGTCGAACAGCACGCGGCTCCAGTCGCCGAAGCGCGCCTCGTCGGCCTCGGCCTTCAGGCGCTGGACGATCGCGTGCTGCGGGTTCACTTCCAGGATCGGCTTCGAGCCGCCGACCTGCTGGCCGGCCGCCTTCAGCAGGCGTTCGAGGTTCATGCCCATCGCGTGCTCGTCGGCGACGAGGCAGGCCGGCGAATCGGTGAGGCGGTGCGTCACGCGGACTTCCTTCACCTGCTCGCCGATCGCCTTCGCGATGCGGTCGGTGAGGTCCTTGAAGGTCTCGGCTTCCTGCTTCTGCGCTTCCTTCTCGGCCTCGTCTTCCAGCGTGCCGAGATCGAGGTCGCCCTTCGCGACCGACACGAGCGGCTTGCCCTCGAACTCGGTGATGCCCGACACGACCCATTCGTCGACCCGATCGGACAGCAGCAGGACCTCGATGCCCTTCTTCCGGAAGATCTCGAGGTGCGGCGAGTTCTTCGCGGCGGCGAAGCTGTCGGCCGTGATGAAGTAGATCCTGTCCTGACCTTCCTTCATCCGCGCCACGTAGTCCGCGAACGAGACGTCCTGGGCGTCGGTGTCGGCGTGCGTCGATGCGAAGCGGAGCAGCTTCGCGATGCGTTCCTTGTTGGCGTGGTCCTCGCCGGCGCCTTCCTTCAGCACGCGGCCGAACGCGGCCCAGAATTTCGCGTACTTCTCCTTGTCGTTCTCCGCGATGTCGTCGAGCAGGCCCAGCACCTTCTTCACCGAGCCGTTGCGGATCGCCTCGACGTCGCGCGACTGCTGGAGGATCTCGCGCGACACGTTGAGCGGCAGGTCGCTGGAATCGATCACGCCGCGCACGAAGCGCAGGTAGGCCGGCATCAGCTGCTCGGCGTCGTCCATGATGAAGACGCGGCGCACATAGAGCTTGATGCCCTTGCGGTGCTCGCGGTCCCAGAGGTCGAACGGCGCGCGGCCGGGGATGTACAGCAGCTGCGTGTATTCCTGGCGGCCCTCGACCTTCGCGTGCGTCCAGGCGAGCGGCGCCTCGAAGTCGTGGCCGACGTGCTTGTAGAACTCGGCGTACTGCTCGTCCGTGATCTCGGACTTCGGACGCGCCCACAGCGCCGACGCCTGATTGACCTGCTCGTCCTCGTCGCGGACGACCTGCTCGCCCTTCTCCTGGTCCCACTCCTCCTTCTTCATGAGGATGGGCAGCGTGATGTGGTCGGAGTAGCGGCGCAGGATGTCGCGGATCTTCCAGCCCGACAGGAAGTCGTCCTCGCCCTCGCGCAGGTGCAGCGTGACCTCGGTGCCGCGGGCGGCCTTCTCGACGGTCTCGAGCGTGTACTCGCCGGCGCCCTCGGATTCCCACCGGACACCGTGTTCGGCGGTCAGGCCGGCGCGGCGGGTCGTGAGCGTCACGCGGTCGGCGACGATGAACGCGGAGTAGAACCCGACGCCGAACTGGCCGATCAGGTTGGCGTCCTTCGCCTGGTCGCCGGTGAGCGACTTGAAGAACTCGCGCGTGCCCGACTTCGCGATCGTGCCGACGTTGCGGATCACTTCCTCCCGCGACATCCCGATGCCGTTGTCGGCGATCGTGATGGTCCGGGCGGCCTTGTCGTACGCGACCCGGATCTTCAGTTCGCCGTCGTTCTCGTACAGCGCAGCGTCGGCCAGGGCCTCGAAGCGCAGCTTGTCGGCGGCGTCGGACGCGTTGGAGACCAGCTCGCGGAGGAAGATCTCCTTGTTGCTGTAGAGCGAGTGGATCATGAGGTCGAGCAGCTGCTTGACCTCGGTCTGGAAGCCCAGGGTTTCGCGGGTATCGGTCGTCACGGTGCAATGCCTCCTAGTGAAACGTTCCGCGGCAGAATGGGGGCGATGGCGCGGGTTTCAAG
>CAUJJX010000220.1 GCA_963205165.1 Pseudomonadota bacterium
GTTCAGCAGCGTCTGGTCGGCGTTCTCGTCGCCCGAGACCGCCTGCGCCAGCATCGACTGCGTGATCACCAGTTCGCCCACCAGGTTGATGAGCTGGTCGACCTTCTCGACGCTCACCCGGATGGACGTGTCACCGCCCGCCGCCGGCTGGGCCGCGACGGTCTTGTCGTTCTCGCGCCGACCGGACTTCGCCTCGACGGCATCCGGCGCATCGGACGCACGTCGTCCGGGCGACCGTTCCGCCACGACGTCCGTCGCGGTCTTCACCTCGGGCGCCCCAGGCGCCGCATCGAAGAAACCGAAGCCCGCATCGGCGGGTTCGTTGACGGGTTCCGGTTCGAAGAAGCCGTAGCCCGCGTCCGCGACCGGGGCGCCGGCCGCGTCGTCGAAGAAGCCGAAACCCGTGTCCGCCTCCGGTGCGCCCGCGGCGTCTCCGAAGAAGCCGAATCCGTCACCCTCCTCGGCCGGCGCGACTGCGACGGGCGCGTCCTCGCGTTCGATCCGCATGGCGTCGGCCGGGAGCACGTAGCTCACGAGGTCGCGCAGTTCCTCGGCATCCGCCGGGGTGTCGATCAGCAGTTCCCAGGGGATGTCCTCGCCGGGCTGCGGGCGCTGCGTCACCAGCAGCTGCCCGAGGCCGCCCAGTTCGGTCAGCAGGTTGTCGAGACCGGGCGCATCGGCTGGCGCGTCGAGCGACAGCCGGATCCGGTGGGACACGGCTGGCGGCGCGGCAGGCGCGGCCGGTGCGTCGTGCACGGCCTGGCCTTCCAGGCACGCGAAGGCCGTGAGGCGGGCGCGCACGTCGTGTTCGGTGTCGCTGTTCGCCGGCACGCCCGAGACGTGGGCCTCGAGCAGTTCGCCGATGACGTCCTTGGCATCGAGGAGCGCATCGACCATGGCGGAACTCAGCGGCAGCTCGTGCTTGCGCAACCGATCGAGCAGCGTCTCCATGACGTGCGTGAAATCGGCCATGTCATTGAAGCCGAAGGTGCCGGCACCACCCTTGATCGAGTGCGCCGCGCGGAAGATGGCGTTCAGGTCTTCCGCGCCGGGGGCCGCCACGTCGAGAACGAGCAGGACCTTCTCGATCGTCTCCAGATGTTCCCGAGTCTCGTCGAAGAACACCTGGGTGAATTGCGCCATGTCGAAGCTCATTGAGCGTGCTCCTCAGGGATTGGGCTCAATCAACCGATGACCTTCTTGACCACTTCCAGCAGGCGGGGCGGATCGAACGGCTTGACGAGCCAGCCGGTCGCGCCCGCGGCACGGCCCTTCGACTTCATGTCGTCGGACGATTCCGTCGTCAGGATCAGGATCGGCGCCGTCTTGTAGTCCGGCAGGGCACGGAGATTCTTCACGAGCGTGAGCCCGTCCATGCGCGGCATGTTCTGGTCGGTGAGGATCAGGTTGACGCGCCTGGCCTTGGCCTTCTCCAGACCGTCCTGCCCGTCCACTGCCTCCACCACTTCGTACCCGGCGCTCTTCAAAGTGAACGCCACCATGTTTCTGATGGACGGCGAGTCGTCCACCGCCAGGATGGTCTTCGACATGTCTTCAGTTCTCCAAGAATCGATTCAAAACAGGTCCACGTCGCCGTGGGACATCGCCTGCTGGCGGACCGGGGTCCGTTCAGCGATCGCGTGTGCCTCGGCGAGATGTCTTTCGAGTTCCGCCACGAGCGGCGCGACATTGATGCCGCCCCGTCGCGCCTCTTCCGCCACCGCACCGGACACGGAGACGGCGGACTGGAGCGACGCCATGCGCTTTCGCGCACACGCGACGAGCTGGCTGGTGAGGTCCTGGAACTGCAGGTTCGTCACGGCCTGATGGGCGCAACGTTCGATGACTGCCGCGATCTGCGAGACCTCGACGGCGGACTCGGACATCGTCGCGTTCACGCGGGTGAGTTCGCGGATCGCGTCCTCGACGTTCGTCTTCGCCGTCAGCGCCGTGACCATGTCCTGGGACGCCATCGCGTTGATGCCGCTGTCGGCTGCGAGGATGTCCTGCTGCACGCTCTGCATGCGTTCACGGATCTGGCTGCTGAATGTGGTGGTGCGATTCGACAGGCTGCGGACCTCGTCCGCGACGACGGCGAAGCCGCGTCCCGCCTCGCCGGCCCGGGCCGCCTCGATGGCCGCGTTGAGCGCCAGGAGGTTGGTCTGCTTCGAGATCGAATCGATCTCGCCCAGGATCGCGCTCACGGCGTTCACCTGGCTGGAGATGCGCTCCATCTGTTCGACGAGCTGCATCGCGTTCTTGCTGCTGTTCACGATCCGGTCGACGTAGGTCTGGAGCGTCGTCGACGTCGAGGTGACGAAGTCGGCGAAGCGGTCGTTGGCAGCCTCGCCGTTGATGATTCTCTGGAAGATCTCCTGCTGCCGCTGCACGTCCCGGGAGATGCCGTTGAACGCGTCGATCAGCTTGGGCGAGGCGTCGGCGACGAGACCGTCGATCCGTGCCAGTTCGTCGTCGGCACCGTCGAAGAGCGTCCGACTGCCGGCCATGATCTCGAGCGCCCGGAAGGCGTCGCCGGCGATCATCGATTCCGACTGCGTCTGCGGCGCGACCTGCGCGGCGGCCATCGTGCTCCGCTGCGACAGGCTCACCCAGATCCAGGGCGCCGCGGCGCCGAGGGCGGCACCGATGACGGCAAGCGTCGAATCAATGAACGAAAGTGGCCACGCGAGAGCGGTCAGCGCCAGCGACGCCGCCGCTGGCTTCCAAAGCCTGAGGCCGGTATCCGGCGAGTTTTCGTGGTGAGTATTCATCGGTCCCTGTCTGCGTCCCGGGCTGCAGTCGGGGACCGGACCACCGTCCGGTTTCTCCACACCCTGCTGCCGTGGAGGACTTAACGGACCGTGTGTGGCGAACTTTATCCACCGCCGGAAGTATTGCGCGTGTCGTATCAGCAGCGCCGCGCCGAGGTCGCCCCCGGGAGCCGCCGCAGGACTTCGAGGACCCGCTCCAGCCAGGCGCCGTCGTTGATCTCGATGGTCAGACGAAGCCGCTGGCGCTGGCCCTGCGTCGTGGCCCGCGCCGCCCGGACCGTGACCCTTTCCCGGCTGAGGACATCAGCTGCGTCGCGCAGCAACGGGCTGTCGGCGCCGCCCTGGACCTCGACATCCACCGGGAAGCGTCCGTCGCCTGACGGCCGCCCCCACTGCGCCTCGACCCGCCGTTCGGGCGGCAGCTGCCGGACGTTCGGGCAGCTCGTGCGGTGGATCGACACGCCGCGCCCGCGGGTGACGAAGCCCGTGATCTCGTCGGGCGGCGCGGGCTTGCAGCAGCGTGCGAGCTGCGTGAGGAGCCGGTCGACGCCGACGATCAGCACGCCACCGGTCGTCGCAGGGGCCGACGCCGTCGACTGCTCGGGCGGGAGTTCGCGCCGGGGCGCTTCCGTGTCCGTCTCGCCACGGAGCACCGTCTGCAGCGCCCGGGTCCCGACTTCGCCCCGGCCGACGGCCGCGAACATGTCGTCCGCCCGGGGGAATCCGAGCGCCGTCGCCAGCGCATCGAGCTGCGGCAGCGGGACACCGGTGCGATGGCATTCCTTCTCGACGACGGCCCGCCCCTGCGCGATGGCCTGCTCGAGGTTCTGGTTGTTGAACCACTGCCGCACCTTGGCCCGCCCGCGCGGACTCTTCAGGTAGCCGAGCGTCGGGTTGAGCCAGTCGCGGCTCGGCCCGCCTTCCCGGGCGACCGTGATCTCGACCCGCTGGCCGGTCACGAGCGTCTGGTTGAGCGGCGCGATGACGCCGTTCACCTTCGCGCCCCGGCAGCGGTGCCCGAGATCGGTGTGCACGTGGTACGCGAAGTCGACAGGCGTCGAACCGCGCGGCAACGCGATCACGCGGCCCTGCGGGGTCAGGACGTAGACAGTGTCCTGGAAGAGCTCGGTGCGGAACGACTCGGCCAGCTCGCCGGAATCAGCGTCGCCCAGCCGCCAGTCGAGCACCTGCCGCAGCCACGCGATGCGTTCCTCGAAGGCGACGTCGCGGCGCCCACCTTCCTTGTAGCGCCAGTGCGCCGCGATCCCGTGCTCGTTCGCCTGGTGCATCTCGCGCGTGCGGATCTGCACCTCGAGCACCTTGTCGTCCGGGCCGATCACGGCCGTGTGCAGCGAGCGGTAGCTGTTCGCCTTCGGCTTCGCGATGTAGTCGTCGAACTCCCGCGGGATCGGCGTCCAGAGGTTGTGGACGATCCCGAGGGTCGTGTAGCAGTCGCGCACCTCGTCGACGAGCACCCGGACGGCACGGACATCGAAGAGATCCTTGAAGCCGAGGTCCTTGCGCTGCATCTTCTTCCAGATGCTGTAGATGTGCTTCGGCCGGCCCGTGATCTCGGCATGGAGGCCGGCCGTCGACAGCTCGTTGCGCAGCCGGGCCATCACGTCGGCGATGAACGCCTCGCGGTCGGTGCGCTTCTCGTCGAGCGACTTCGCGATCGTCTTGTAGGTCTCGGGGTCGCGGCAGCGGAACGCGAGATCTTCCAGTTCCCATTTCAGGTGCCAGACGCCGAGCCGGTTCGCAAGCGGCGCGAGCAGTTCGAAGGTCTCGTGCGCGGCCTCGGCGCGGGCCTCCGGCGTGCCCGCCCGGACGACCCAGCGCAGCCGCGCGAGATGCTCCGCGAGCCGCAGCAGCACGACGCGGGCGTCCTGCGCCATCGCGAGCAGCATCTGCCGCAGCCGTTCGAGCTGCTGCGCGTGGTCGGCCGACTTGCGCATGCCCGTCTCGGGAAGCAGTGCCTGCGCCTCGCGCATGCGCCGGGCGCCGTCCATGAGTGCCGCGACGCCGGCACCCCACCTTGCGACGGTCTCCGCCCGCAGCGCGTCGGCTTCGCGCGTGCCGAGCAGCAGCGCGGCGGCCAGAGCCTCGCCGTCGAGGCGCAGCCCCGCGAGGATCCCGGCGGCATCGCGGGCGATGCGAGTTGCGGTCTCGTCGGTGTCGGCGAGCAGTGCCAGCGCCCGGCCGAGCGCGGCCTCCTCGTCGGGTTCGATGCGCGCACCGGCGTCCCGCCATTCGCGGAGGGCCTGCTCGGTGCCGGAGGTGGTCCCACTGTGCTGAAACATCGTGTCGTCCGGGTCAGGCGCCTGCGCGGCCGTGCCAGTAACGGCGCGCGAGGTTGCGTTGAAGATGGATCGCGGGCGGCCGCGGACCGAGCGTGAATCCGACGGCGCCGCCGCTGTCGGTGCGCACGACGGCGACGCCGGCCCGACGGTACCGCGCATCGACGTCCGGGTGCGGATGCCCGAAGCGGTTGAGATAGCCCATCGACATCACGCCGGTCGCCGGCCGCACCGCGGCGACGAAGGCTTCCGTCGAGGAGGTCCGGCTGCCGTGGTGCGGAACCACCAGGACATCGGCGGAGAGACTCGCGCCGGACGCCAGGAGTTCGCGCTCGGAATCCGCCTCGATGTCCGCCGCGATCAGGGCGCGATGTCCGCCCGCCTCGATGCGCAGCACGCAACTGCGCGCATTGTCCCGCAGCGTGCTGGCGTCCGTCCGGAATGTGGGGTGCAGGATCGAGAATTCCACCCCGCTCCAGCGCCACGCCTGGCCGGCGGTGCATCCGATGACACGGGGCGCTGCCGCGAGCGCGGCGTGGCTGCGTGGCAGCGAGGTCAGCACCCATTCGGCCGGCACCTGCCGCAGCACCGACGCGACGCCGCCCGTGTGGTCGCGGTCGTCGTGGCTCACGACGAGTCCGTCGAGGCGCGCCACGCCTTCGCCTCGCAGGAACGGCACGACGATCGCGGCGCCGCTGTCGGCGTCGTCGCCCCACGCAGGTCCGGCGTCGAACAGCAGCGACTCGCGGGCCGTGCGGACGTACACGGCGAGCCCCTGTCCGTCGTCGAGCACGGTGATGCGGGCTTCTCCGGCGGCGGGCA
>CAUJJX010000221.1 GCA_963205165.1 Pseudomonadota bacterium
ACGAGCACGGCAGCGATGCCCAGTCCCCATCCGAACAGAGCGTGGCGCGATCGGCTGGTTCTGACAGGTGGCAGGGTCATGCGGACCGTGAGTGTCGTTCACCCGCCCATTCGCTGCTCGGGCTGGCCCGGTTACACCAGCCCGACGTGGAAAAGGCCACCCGAAGGTGGCCTTTGGCTGCCCGAGGCGGGGTCGCTCAGCGCTGCTGGATCGGCTGCACGTCGCGGCGCATGGCGCCGTTGTACAGCTGGCGCGGACGGCCGATCTTGTATTCCGGGTCGCTGATCATCTCGTTGAGCTGGGCGATCCAGCCCACCGTGCGGGCCAGCGCAAAGATGGCGGTGAACAGCGGCACCGGGATGCCGATCGCGCGCTGCACGATGCCGGAGTAGAAGTCGACGTTCGGGTAGAGCTTGCGCGAGACGAAGTACTCGTCTTCCAGCGCGATCTTCTCGAGCGCCATCGCGAGCTTGAACAGCGGGTCGTCGTGGAGACCCAGCTCGTTCTGGACCTCGTGACAGGTCTCGCGCATCAGTTTCGCGCGGGGGTCGTAGTTCTTGTAGACGCGATGGCCGAAGCCCATCAGCCGGACGCTGGAGTTCTTGTCCTTCACCTTCGTGATGAACTCGCCGATCTTCTCGACGCCACCCATCTGCTGGATGTCGTTCAGCATGGTCAGGCAGGCCTCGTTGGCGCCACCGTGCGCCGGACCCCACAGGCAGGCAACGCCTGCCGCGATGGCCGCGAACGGATTCGTGCCGGACGATGCACACAGCCGCACCGTCGATGTCGATGCGTTCTGCTCGTGGTCGGCGTGGAGGATGAAGATGCGGTCCATCGCGCGCACCAGCACGTCGTTGACCTTGTAGTCCTCGCAGGGCGTCGCGAACATCATCCGCATGAAGTTGCCGGCATACGACAGGTCGTTGCGCGGATAGACGAAGGGCTCGCCGACCGAATACTTGTAGGCCATCGCCACGAGCGTCGGCATCTTCGCGATCAGCCGGATGGCCGAGATCTCGCGCTGATGGGCGTCGTTCAGGTTCATGGAGTCCGGGTAGAACGCGGACAGCGCGCCGGCCAGGCCCGTCAGGACAGCCATCGGATGGGCGTCACGACGGAATCCGCGCAGGAAGAACTGAAGCTGTTCGTGGACCATCGTGTGATGCGTCACGCGATGATCGAAGTCCGTCTTCTGGGTGGCGTCCGGCAGGTCGCCGTTCAGGATCAGGTAGCAGACGTCGAGGAAGTCGCACTTCGTCGCGAGCTGCTCGATGGGGTAGCCGCGATAGAGGAGCTCGCCCTTGTCGCCGTCGATGTAGGTGATCGTCGAGTTGCAGGAGGCCGTCGACAGGAATCCCGGGTCGTACGTGAACTTCCCCGTCAGCGCGTAGAGCTTCCTGATGTCGATGACATCGGGGCCGGACGAGCCCCCGAGGATCGGCAGGTCGATGGCAGGGCTGCCATCACTGAAACTGACGGTTGCTTTGTTTTGGCTGCTCATTCCCGGCTCCGTTCTCGTAGGCGACCGATTGTAGGCAAATTCGGACGCGCGATGCTGCTTTGCGTCATGACGAATGTCATGCACGCCGCAGCAGCGTCACCACTTCGGCCACGGCCGCATCGTCGGGTTCGCGGCGTCCTGCCACGAGGTCCCAGAGGTGGTTATCGTCGAATTGAAGAACTTCTGAAAAAACTTCGCGCTGGGCCGGTGTCAGACGGTCGTAACCGCCGTCGTCGAGGAAGCGCGTGAAGATGATGTCGAGCTCCAGGAGCCCGCGGCGACAGTGCCAGCGAACGCGGTCGATCTCGCTCATCTCACGCGCCGCCTGCTGCCGCGAGGCGGCGCGTCATGGGGGTTGCCTGCTGCGTGCGGATCACCTCAGACCATCCGCTTGATCATGATCTCCTTGATCTTCCCGATGGCGCGCGTCGGGTTCAGCCCCTTCGGGCAGACGTCGACGCAGTTCATGATCGAGTGGCAGCGGAAGAGACGGTAGGGATCCTCGAGATCGTCGAGGCGGTCGTTCGTGGCCTGGTCGCGCGAGTCGGCGATGAACCGGTACGCGGCGAGCAGACCCGCCGGGCCGACGAACTTGTCGGGGTTCCACCAGAACGACGGGCACGACGTCGAACAGCACGCGCAGAGGATGCACTCGTACAGGCCGTCGAGCTCGAGACGGTCGGTCGGCGACTGGAGGCGTTCCTTCTCGGGCGCTGGCTCGGCGTTCTGCAGGTAGGGCTTGATCGAGTGGTACTGCTTGAAGAACTGCGACATGTCGACGATCAGGTCGCGGATCACGGGCAGGCCGGGGAGCGGACGCAGCTCGACGGGTTCCTTCAGGTCGGCGAGCTTCGTGATGCAGGCGAGGCCGTTCTTGCCGTTGATGTTCATCGCGTCGGAGCCGCACACGCCTTCGCGGCACGAGCGACGCAGTGACAGGCTGTCGTCCATCGACTTGATGCGCACGAGTGCGTCGAGCAGCATCCGGTCGGTCGGTTCGAGCGCCACGTCGTACTCCTTCATCGTGGGCTTCGTGTCCTTTTCCGGGTCGTAGCGGTAGATCCTGAATTTCATCGTTGCCTCGCGTTCTTTCGTTCCGGTCGTCGCCGACGCCCGGTCAGTAGCTGCGTACCTTCGGCTCGAAGCTCTCGGCCGTCAGCGGTTTCAGGTTGACCGACTTGTACTCGAGCCTGTCCGAATCCTTGTACCAGAGCGTGTGCTTGAGCCACGTGACGTCGTCGCGCTTCGGGTAGTCGGCGCGGTCGTGGGCCCCGCGGCTTTCCTGGCGGGCCTGCGCCGACACCATCGTCGACCGGGCGACCTCGATGAGGTTGTCCAGTTCGAGCGCCTCGATGCGGGCCGTGTTGAAGGTCCTGCTCTTGTCCTTGATCTCGGTGCGCGTCGCGCGTTCGGCGACCTCGCGGATCTTCTTCACGCCGGCGTCGAGCATGTCGGGGAACCGGAACACGCCGCAGTGCGCCTGCATGGTCCGGCGCATGTCGGCACCAACCTCGAAGACGCTCTCGCCACCGGTCTGGCCTTCGAGCCGCGCGAGTCGCGATTGCGAGTAGTCACCGGCGTCCTTCGGGAGATCCTTGTGGCCGGGGTTCTCCTTCAGGAACTGGATCAGGCGGTCGGCGGATGCCTTGCCGAACACGAGCAGGTCGGTCAGGGAATTCGTGCCGAGACGGTTGGCACCGTGCACCGACGCGCAGGCGCATTCACCAGCCGCGAAGAAGCCGGGGACCACCGATGCGTTGTTGCCGTCGCGCGGCACGACGACCTCACCGTGGTAGTTCGTCGGGATGCCGCCCATCTGGTAGTGGCACGTCGGAACGACCGGGATCGGATCCTTGACCGGATCGACGTTCGCGAACTTCTTCGCGATCTCGCGGATGCCGGGCAGCTTCGTCTCGATCTTCTCGAGACCGATGTGGTCGAGCTTCAGGAGGATATGGTCGGCGTCCTTGCCGCAGCCCCGCCCTTCCTTGATCTCGGTGGCCATCGCGCGGGACACGACGTCGCGGCTCGCGAGGTCCTTCATGGTCGGCGCGTAGCGTTCCATGAAGCGTTCGCCGTCCTTGTTGAGAAGGTAGCCGCCCTCGCCCCGCACGCCTTCGGTGATCAGCACGCCCGCGCCGGCCACGCCGGTCGGGTGGAACTGCCAGAACTCCATGTCTTCCAGCGGGATCCCCGCGCGCGCGGCCATCCCGAGACCATCACCGGTGTTGATGAACGCGTTCGTCGAGGCCGAATAGATGCGACCGGCACCACCGGTCGCGAACAGCGTGGCCCGCGCGTGGAAGCGCCAGACCTCGCCGGTCTCCATCTCCATGGCGGTCACGCCGTGGACCTGGCCCGTCTCATCCATCATCAGGTCGAGCGCCATCCACTCGACGAAGAAGAGCGTGTTCGCGCGGACGTTGCGCTGGTAGAGCGTGTGCAGCATCGCGTGGCCGGTACGGTCGGCCGCGCACACGGATCGCTGCACCGGGCTCTCGCCGAAATTCCGGGAGTGACCGCCGAACGGCCGCTGGTACACGGTGCCGTCCTCGTTGCGGTCGAACGGCATGCCGTAGTGCTCGAGTTCGTAGACGGCCTGCGGCGCCTGGCGGCAGAGGAACTCGATGGCATCCTGGTCGCCGAGGTAGTCCGAGCCCTTGATCGTGTCGTACATGTGCCAGAGCCAGGAGTCCTCGCCCATGTTGCCAAGCGATGCGCCGATGCCGCCCTGGGCTGCGACGGTGTGCGAGCGCGTCGGAAACACCTTCGACAGGACGGCGACCTTGAGGCCGGCTTCGGACAACTGCAGTGCTGCACGGAGGCCGGCACCGCCGGCGCCCACGACGACCGCGTCGAACTTGCGGGTAGGAAGTGCCATTACTGGATGCTCCAGAGGATCTGGACAGACCACAGCGCGTATGCGACCAGCGCCAGGATCACCAGGATCTGCAGCGCGAGACGGACAGCGGTGGACTTCACGTAGTCCATGAGGATGTCGCGCACGCCGATCCAGGCGTGCCAGAAGAGGGACAGCGCGAACAGCAGGCTCGCGAGGCGGAACCACTGATGCGAGAACAGCGCCTTCCAGGTGCCGTAGTTGGACGGACGCTCGATCAGCACGATCAACATCATGAGGACCGAATAGACCGCCATCACGATGGCCGTCACGCGCTGGGCGAGCCAGTCGCGCAGCCCGTAATGGGCGCCCACGGGAATGCGCTTCACCATAGCCAGACTCCGAAGATGACGGTGAGGACCAGACTCACGACCAGCACCGCGTAGCTCGTCGCGCGGGCCGCAGGAAGCGCGGTTCCCATGTGCACGTCGAGCGCGAGATAGCGGATGCCGGCGCAGAAGTGATGCAGGAACGCCCACAACAGTCCGAGCAGCACGAGCTTCACCAGCGGATTGGCGAAGGTGTCGCGGAACTGCACGTACGTATCGGGCGACTGCAGGCTCTGCTGAAGGAGACACAGCAGCACGGGCAGCATCAGGAAGAGCACCGCGCCACTGACGCGATGCATGATCGAGATGATTCCCGGGATGGGGAGCTTGATCTTCGTGAGATCGAGATGCTTGGGTCGGGTTCGTGTGTTCGTCGTGTTCATGGCTGGTTGGACAGCTGGATTCGTCCAGGGCGTCAACTGATGTCGTTGGCGTAGTGATGAGCCGCGGTGTTGCACAGACTGCGCCGCAGCTCGACAGGTTTCCGGCCGTAAGTATAGGCGACGCGCACCATCATCAGCAGTGGCGCACCGACCGTCAGGCCGAGAATCGTCGCGCTTTCCTCGTCCGCCGCGACGGCCTTCAGGCGCTCTTCCGCGGCGACGATCTTCACGCTGAATGCCGACTCGTACATGCTGTAGAGCATGCAGCGATGCTGCTCGAGGACGAAGGCATCGAGACCCGGAAAAAGTTCGGCAGGGACGCGCGCTTCTTCGTAGATGACCCGCCTGCCGTTGATCGCGAGTGCGCGACGCAGACGCATCAACGGCTGGCCGGTCTCGATCTCGAGCTGCCGTGCCGCGGACGCGTCGGCCTTGATGCGACGGCATTCGATGAGGTCGGCCTGGAGCGTGTCGACCCCGCCGTCGTCCGGCGAGATCCGGAGAAAACCGAGTTGCGTGTGTTCGTTCGCGTGGGATGCGACGAAGGTGCCCCGACCCTGCCGCCGCACGAGCACGTTCTCGTGCGCGAGTTCGTTGACGGCCTTGCGGACCGTGCCCTGGCTCACGCTGAAGCGCTGCGCGAGATCGATCTCGCTGGGGATGGGTTCGCCCGGCTTCCATTCACCGGACTCGAGGCGCTCCGTGAGAAGCACCTTGATCTGCCGGTAGAGCGGCTGATACGCGGGCGTCGACGAGGACTTCATGGAGCGGATTTTTAGCACACGAATCGCGCGCCGGTCTACTCCAAGCTATATCAGTCATAAGATATAAGACTTGGATTGACACGTCGCAACGCGGATTCGTATGATCTTGCGATTACTGGGCGCCGGAGTTGACTCTCGCCTCATTCCGCACAGCGGAACGGGGTCTGGTTCTTGGGGTCACGGCGGCTGAAATCGTTCGAGAAATTCGTTCCCAGAAGTCCGTCCCCTTTCCAGGAGCCATCCTCATGAAATCCCCCGTCCGAGTCGCAGTCACCGGAGCCGCCGGCCAGATCGGCTACAGCCTCCTGTTCCGCATCGCCAGCGGCGAGATGCTGGGCAAGGATCAACCCGTGATCCTGCAGCTCCTCGAGATCCCGGACGAGAAGGCCCAGAAGGCCCTCGAGGGCGTCATGATGGAACTCGACGACTGCGCGTTCCCGCTGCTCGCCGGCATGAGCGCCCACGGCGACGCGATGACCGCATTCAAGGATATCGACTATGCCCTCCTCGTCGGCGCCCGCCCCCGCGGCCCCGGCATGGAACGCAAGGACCTCCTCTCCGCCAACGCGCAGATCTTCACGGCCCAGGGCAAGGCGCTGAATGCCGTCGCCAGCCGCGGCGTGAAGGTGCTGGTCGTCGGCAACCCGGCGAACACGAACGCCTACATCGCGATGAAGAGCGCGCCAGACCTCCCGCGCGAGAATTTCACGGCGATGCTTCGCCTCGATCACAACCGCGCGCTCTCGCAGCTCGCGGGCAAGACCGGCAAGGCCGTCGACTCCATCGAGAAGCTGATCGTCTGGGGCAACCACTCGCCCACGATGTATCCGGACTACCGCTTCGCCACGATCGCCGGCACGCCCGCCCCCGCCGCCGTGAACGACGAAGCCTGGTATCGCGACACGTTCATCCCGACGGTCGGCAAGCGTGGCGCCGCGATCATCGCGGCGCGTGGTCTGTCGTCGGCCGCCTCGGCTGCGAACGCCGCCATCGACCACATGCGCGACTGGGCACTCGGCACGAACGGCAAGTGGGTCACGATGGGTGTCCCGTCGAACGGCTGGTACGGCATTCCGAAGGACGTCATGTACGGCGTGCCCGTCACCTGCGCCGATGGCAAGTACCAGGTCATCGAAGGCCTCGAGATCGACGCCTTCAGCCGCACGAAGATGGACGCCACGCTCGCCGAGCTGGAAGAAGAGCGCCAGGGCGTCTCCCACCTCCTCGGCTGAGTCGCGCGCGACATGCACGCGCCGCTGCACTCATCTGCAGCAACACGCCGGGGCGAGGCGCTCGCCGTTGCCCCGGGTTCGAAGCACGGCGTCCCGTTGCCGTGTCGATGGATTCGACCGGCCCGCGCCGCGCGACCGGTCGTCCGTCCCGCCGGACGCCCGGTCGATCCGGACCGCCCGTCCACCGAGCCGACCGCCTTGCGCCGGTCGTTGCCCAACATCCTGCAAATGGAGTCACCATGACTGCACCGTCTTCCGCCGGCGCGCGGTTCCGCCTCGCCCTCAGAGAGGAGCAGCCGCTCCAGATCGTCGGCGCGATCAACGCCTACCACGCCCGCCTCGCGCAGCGCACCGGCTATCGCGCCATCTACCTGTCCGGCGGCGGTGTCGCGGCGGGTTCGCTGGGCCTGCCCGACCTCGGCATCAGCAACCTCGACGACGTCCTGACCGACATCCGCCGCATCACCGACGTCTGCGACCTGCCGCTGCTCGTCGACGTCGACACCGGCTTCGGCTCGAGCGCCTTCAACATCGCCCGCACCACGCGTTCGCTGATCAAGTTCGGCGCCGGCGCCATGCACATCGAGGATCAGGTCGGTGCCAAGCGCTGCGGTCATCGTCCCGGCAAGGAACTCGTGTCGCTCGACGAGATGGTCGACCGCGTGAAGGCCGCTGCGGATGCCCGGACCGATCCCGACTTCGTGATCATGGCCCGCACCGATGCACTCGCCGTCGAAGGCCTGCAGTCCGCGATCGACCGCGCCTGCGCATGCGTCGAGGCCGGTGCCGACGCGATCTTCCCGGAAGCCATGACGGAGCTGTCGATGTACCGCCAGTTCGTGGAAGCCGTGAAGGTGCCGGTGCTCGCGAACATCACCGAGTTCGGGTCGACGCCGCTCTTCACTGTCGACGAACTGCGTTCCGCGAACGTCGGCATGGTGCTGTATCCGCTGTCCGCGTTCCGCGCGATGAACCAGGCCGCGCTGAACGTCTATCGCCACATCCGCGAGGACGGCACGCAGCGCGACGTCGTCGACACGATGCAGACGCGCGCCGACCTGTACGACTTCCTCGGTTACCACGATTACGAGAACAAGCTCGACGCACTGTTCGCGCGTAAGAAGCAGGCCTGACCGCACACATTCATCAGGAGAACACCATGACCGAAGCCGTTCCCTCCGGACCGAAACCCAAGAAATCCGTCGCGCTCTCCGGCGTGACCGCGGGCAACACCGCGCTCTGCACCGTCGGCCGAACCGGCAACGACCTGCACTACCGCGGCTACGACATCCTCGACTTCGCCGACGACGCGACCTTCGAGGAGATCGCCTACCTGCTCGTGCACGGCCGCCTGCCGAACATGGCCGAACTCAACGCGTACAAGACGAAGCTCGCCCGCCTGCGCGGCCTGCCGACGAACCTGAAGGCCGCGCTCGAGTGGATCCCCGCGTCCGCGCATCCGATGGACGTCATGCGCACCGGCGTCTCGATGCTCGGCACGCTGCTGCCCGAGAAGGACGACCACAATGTCCCGGGCGCCCGTGACATCGCCGACCGCCTGATGGCGAGCCTCGGTTCGATCCTGCTGTACTGGTACCACTGGAGCCACAACGGTCGCCGCATCGAGACCGAGACCGACGACGACACGATCGCCGGGCACTTCCTGCACCTGCTGCATGGCAGGAAGCCCTCGGCCACGTGGGAACGCGCGATGCAGACGTCGCTCAACCTTTACGCCGAGCACGAGTTCAACGCCTCGACGTTCACGTCGCGCGTGATCGCCGGCACGGGTTCCGACATGTACTCGGCCATCGCCGGCGCCATCGGCGCACTGCGCGGTCCGAAGCACGGTGGTGCGAACGAGGTCGCCTTCGACATCCAGGGTCGCTACGCGAGCGCAGACGAAGCCGAGACCGACATCGTCCGCCGCGTGCAGAACAAGGAGATCGTGATCGGCTTCGGCCACCCCGTGTACACGATCGCCGATCCGCGCAACCAGGTCATCAAGGACGTCGCGCATCGCCTCTCGAAGGAAGCCAAGGACACGAAGCTCTTCGACATCGCCGACCGTCTCGAGACCGTGATGTGGCGCGAGAAGAAGATGTTCCCGAACCTCGACTGGTTCAGCGCCGTCTCGTACCACATGATGGGCGTGCCGACCGCGATGTTCACGCCGCTCTTCGTGATCGCGCGCACGTCCGGCTGGGCCGCGCACGTGATCGAGCAGCGCATCGACGGCAAGATCATCCGCCCGAGCGCGAACTACACCGGTCCCGAGAACCAGAAGTGGGTGCCGCTGGAACGCCGCAAGTGATCAGCACACGGTGACGGCACGGGCGCGCGACGACGCAGCGCCCGCCGCTGTCCCGGTCCGCCCGGCCCGCTGTACCGAATCCGAAACGCCAACCATCAGGGGAAACTCCCATGTCCGCACATATCTCGAACGTCCGCCCGAAACCCGACAAGGTCCTGACCGACATCGTCGACTACGTCACCAAGTACAAGATCACCAGCAAGACCGCGTACGAAACCGCGCGCTACTGCCTGATCGACACGCTCGGCTGCGGCCTCGAGGCGCTGGAGTACCCGGCGTGCACGAAGCTCCTCGGACCGATCGTCCCCGGCACCGTCGTCCCGAACGGCGCGAAGGTCCCCGGCACGCAGTTCCAGCTCGACCCGATCCAGGCCGCCTTCAACATCGGCGCCATGATCCGCTGGCTCGACTTCAACGACACGTGGCTCGCGGCCGAATGGGGCCATCCGTCGGACAACCTCGGCGGCATCCTCGCGACGGCCGACTGGCTGTCGCGCAATGCCGTTGCCGCGGGCAAGAAGCCGCTGACCGTGCAGGATGTGCTCACGGCCATGATCAAGGCCCACGAGATCCAGGGCTGCATCGCGCTCGAGAACAGCTTCAACAAGGTCGGTCTCGACCACGTCGTGCTCGTGAAGGTGGCTTCCACGGCCGTCGTCGCGCAGATGCTCGGCCTGAACCGCGAAGAGATCATCAACGCCGTCTCGCTCGCGTGGGTCGATGGCCAGTCGCTGCGCACGTACCGCCACTCGCCGAACACCGGTTCGCGCAAGAGCTGGGCGGCCGGTGATGCGACGTCGCGCGCCGTGCGTCTCGCGCTGATCGCGAAGACGGGCGAGATGGGCTACCCGTCGGTGCTGTCGGCCAAGGGCTGGGGCTTCTACGACGTGCTGTTCAAGGGCAACGAGTTCAAGTTCCAGCGCCCGTACGGCAGCTACGTGATGGAGAACGTGCTCTTCAAGATCTCGTTCCCCGCGGAGTTCCATTCGCAGACCGCCGTCGAGTGCGCGATGCAGATCCACCAGCAACTTGCGAAGGCCGGCAAGACCGCCGCGGACATCAAGAAGATCACGATCCGCACGCACGAGGCCTGCATCCGGATCATCGACAAGAAGGGTCCGCTGGACAATCCGGCCGACCGTGACCACTGCATCCAGTACATGGTCGCCGTGCCGATCCTGTTCGGGCGGCTGACCGCCGAGGACTACGAGGACAGCGTCGCCAGCGATCCGCGCATCGACAAGCTGCGCGACAAGATCGTCTGCGTGGAAGACAAGCAGTTCACGAAGGACTACCACGACCCCGAGAAGCGCTCGATCGCCAATGCGCTCACGGTCGAGTTCATCGACGGCAAGAAGATGAAGGAGATCGTCTGCGAATACCCGATCGGCCATCAGCGCCGTCGCAAGGAAGGCATGCCCGTGCTGGTCGAGAAGTTCAAGACCAACCTCGCACGCAAGTTCCCGGCGAAGCAGCAGGCCACGATCCTCGAGCTCTGCCTGGACGCCAAGGCCCTCGCCGCGACGCCCGTGAACGAGTTCGTCGACCTGTTCGTCATCTGAGCATGACCCGCGGGGCGCGCCGGCTGTCCGGCCCGCCCCGCGCGGCCCATCGAATCCGGAAGGAGGCCCCATGAGCCACAACCTGTTCAAGTCGCTGAAAGAGTTCAAGGTCGGTAACAAGACCGGCAAGTACTACTCACTGCCCGCGCTGGAGAAGGCCGGCCTGGGGAAGATCTCCCGCCTGCCCGTCTCGATCCGGATCGTCCTCGAATCCGTGCTGCGCAACTGTGACGGCAAGAAGGTCACCGAGGAACACGTCCGCCAGCTCGCGAGCTGGCAGCCGAACAGCGAACGCGTGGAAGAGATCCCGTTCGTCGTCGCGCGCGTCGTACTCCAGGACTTCACCGGCGTGCCGCTGCTCGCCGACCTGGCCGCGATGCGCAACGTCGCCGCCGAGATGGGCAAGGACCCGAAGACCATCGAGCCGCTCGTGCCGGTGGATCTCGTCGTCGATCACTCCGTGATGATCGACCACTACCGCGGCAAGGATTCCCTCGATCTCAACATGAAGCTCGAGTTCCAGCGCAACCGCGAGCGCTACGAGTTCATGAAGTGGGGCATGCAGGCGTTCGACACGTTCGGCGTCGTGCCGCCCGGCTTCGGCATCGTCCACCAGGTCAACCTGGAATACCTCGCGCGCGGCGTACATGCGAAGGACGGCGTCTACTACCCCGACACGCTCGTCGGCACCGACAGCCACACGACCATGATCAACGGCATCGGCGTCGTCGGCTGGGGCGTTGGCGGCATCGAGGCTGAGGCCGGCATGCTTGGCCAGCCCGTGTACTTCCTGACGCCCGACGTCGTCGGCGTCGAGCTGAAGGGCAAGCTGCGCGAAGGTGTCACCGCAACCGACCTCGTCCTCACGATCACCGAACTGCTCCGCAAGGAGAAGGTCGTCGGCAAGTTCGTGGAATTCTTCGGTGCCGGCACGACGACGCTCGCCCTGCCCGACCGCGCCACGATCGCCAACATGGCGCCGGAGTACGGCGCGACGATGGGCTTCTTCCCGGTGGACGAGAAGACCGTCGAGTACTTCGAAGGCACGGGCCGCACGAAGGCCGAGATCGACGCCTTCGCCGCGTACTTCAAGGCCCAGAAGATGTTCGGCGTGCCGAAGGCCGGCGACATCGACTACTCGACCGTGCTCGTGCTCGACCTCTCGACCGTCGCGCCGTCGCTCGCCGGTCCGAAGCGCCCGCAGGACCGCATCGAGATCGGCAACGTGAAGAGCACCTTCACCGACCTCTACTCGAAGCCCACGTCCGCGAACGGCTTCAACCAGCCGGCCGACAAACTCGACCAGACGTTCGCCGCCGGTGATGGCGTCACGATCCACAACGGTGATGTGCTCATCGCCGCGATCACGTCGTGCACGAACACGTCGAACCCCGGCGTCCTGCTCGCCGCCGGCCTGCTCGCGAAGAAGGCCGTCAAGCTGGGGCTGACCGTTGCGCCGCACATCAAGACGTCGCTCGCTCCCGGCTCGCGCATCGTCACCGAGTACCTGACGAAGGCGGGCCTCCTGCCCTACCTCGAGCAGCTCGGCTTCAGCGTCGCCGCCTACGGCTGCACGACCTGCATCGGCAACGCCGGCGACCTCACGCCCGAGATCAACGAGTCGATCACCAGGAACGATCTCGTCTGCGCTGCCGTGCTGTCCGGCAACCGCAACTTCGAGGCGCGGATCCATCCGAACCTGAAGGCGAACTTCCTGGCTTCGCCGCCGCTGGTCGTGGCCTATGCCATCGCCGGCAATGTCACGAAGGACCTCATGACCGAGCCCGTCGGCAAGGACAAGAAGGGTCGCGACGTGTTCCTCGGCGACATCTGGCCGACGAGCGAGGAAGTCTGGAAGCTCATGAAGTACGCGATGAACCCGACCGCGTTCAAGAAGAACTACGGCCAGGTGAAGAGCAACCCGGGCGAACTCTGGGAGAAGGTCGAGGGCGTCGAAGGTCAGGTCTACAACTGGCCCGTGTCGACATACATCGCGAAGCCGCCGTTCTTCGACGACTTCTCGATGACGCCCGCCGCAGCAGGCGCTTCCGGGATCAAGGGTGCGCGCGCGCTCGGCGTGTTCGGCGACTCGATCACGACCGACCACATCTCGCCCGCGGGCTCCATCAAGGAGTCCTCGCCGGCCGGCAAGTGGCTCACGACCAACAAGGTGGGCAAGTCCGACTTCAACAGCTACGGCTCGCGCCGCGGCAACCATGAAGTGATGATGCGCGGCACATTCGCGAACGTCCGGATCAAGAACCTCATGATCCCGGCGAAGGCCGACGGCTCCCGCGTCGAGGGCGGCGTCACGGTGCACCAGCCCTCCGGCAAGGAGATGTCGATCTACGACGCGGCCATGCAGTACGTGGCCGATCGCGTTCCGACGGTCGTGTTCGGTGGCGAGGAATACGGCACGGGTTCGTCGCGCGACTGGGCCGCGAAAGGCACGCAGCTCCTCGGCGTGAAGGCCGTGGTGGCGCGCAGCTTCGAGCGCATCCACCGCTCCAACCTCGTGGGCATGGGCGTGCTGCCGCTGCAGTTCAAGGGCAACGATTCCATCGAGACGCTCGGCATCACGGGCGACGAGGAATTCGAGATCCGCGTCGGCGACGACATCAAGCCCCAGCAGGACGCCACGCTCGTCATCCGCCGCAAGGACGGGACCGAGAAGAAGGTCACGGTGAAGCTGCGCATCGATACCGCGATCGAGGTCGACTACTACCGCCACGGCGGGATCCTGCCTTACGTGCTGCGCGAGCTGCTGTCCGCTGCGTGAGCCGGGTAGTCTGAAGTTGCAGTGACGACAAGGCCCGGGAGCGATCCCGGGCCTTTCTGCTTCCTGCGCCCGCTGCCGTTGCGCCGCGGGCACCGGGTGTCGATCCCGACCAGGGCTTCCCCGCGATCGGCGGCTGCGCCAACATCGGGCGGCGGCCGCTCTCGTTTCCGCGAATCCCGATCGGACCGATGCCTTCTCACGACCGAACCACGCGACCCGGCTTCCCCATGTCCAGACCCATCGTCTACCACATCCCCGTCTGCCCCTTCAGCCAGCGCGTCGAGATCCTTCTCGAGCTGAAATCGCGCCGGCCGTACGTCGATTTCCAGGTCGTCGACATCACGCGTCCGCGTGCCGACTGGCTGCTCGCCAAATCGCGCGGCACGACGGCGCTGCCGATCCTGGAGATCGACGGCGGACGCATCATCAAGGAGAGCCTCGTCATCCTGCAGTACTTCGAGGATGTCTTCGCCGACCGCCCCGTCGCGCAGCGCGACCCTTACCGCCGCGCCGTCGAGAACATGCTGACGCGCCTCGAGGGCGACTTCTGCAACGCGGGCTACACGTGGGTGATGAACCAGGACCTCGCACGTCGCGACGCGCTGCGGGCGACGATGCTGAAGCAGTACGAGCGGCTGAACGACTTCCTGGTGCAGCACTCTCCCGACGGCACTTTCCTGTTCGAGGACTTCGGCTGGGCCGAGACGGTGTTCACGCCGTTCTTCATGCGCTTCTGGTTCCTCGAGTACTACGAGGACTTCGCCCTGCCGTCCGGCGACCGATACGCGCGCGTGCAGAAGTGGGTCGACGCGTGCCTCGCGCATCCGTCGGCGCAGCAGGTCACGAAGGAAGAGATCGTGAAGCTCTATCACGACTACGCGAAGGGCGCGGGCAACGGCGCGCTGCTGCCGGGTCGCCGTGTGTCGTCGTTCACGTTCGAACCGGACTGGCGGGGGCGTCCGTGGCCACCGCGGAACAAGTACGAGCACAGCGCGAGCGACGCGGAACTCGGGCTGGCGTAGGGGGCTGTCGACAGGCCCCGGATGACGAAGGGACAACCCGCGGGTTGTCCCTTTTCACTGCCGACCGCGATCGGGCATGTGCCACCCGGACGCGGTCCCTACTTCCGTGCGATCGCGATGGCGCGCTCCGTCCCGTCGATCATCCGGTCGATCTCGTCGCGGCTCACGTTCAGCGCCGACATGAAGCGCAGCGTCGCGGGCCGCGGCGAATTGATGAGCAGGCCGTCGTCGCGTGCGATCTCGACGACCTTCGCCCCGATGTCCGCACCGAGGTCGAGCGCCCGCAGCAGGCCGGCACCGCGATCACCCTGCAGGCCCAGCCGAGTCGACAGATCCGTGAGGCGGCCGGACAGGTAGTCGCCGGTCTGCCGCACGCTTTCCAGGAACGCCGGATCGGACACGACATCGAGCACCGCGCTGCCGACGGCGCACATCAGGGGATTGCCGTTGTACGTGCCGCCCTGATCGCCGTACTCGAAGACGCTGACGTCTTCGCGCGAGAGCAGCGCCGCGAGCGGCACGCCACCGCCGATGCCCTTCCCGAGCGTCATGATGTCCGGCTCGATGCCCGAGTGCTCGTACGCGAAGAGCTTCCCGGTGCGGCCGACGCCGGTCTGCACCTCGTCGACGATCAGCAGCAACCCGCGTTCGCGCGTGAGCTTCCGCAGTGCCTGCATGAACTCGACGGTCGCGGGATACACGCCGGCCTCGCCCTGCACCGGTTCGAGCATCACGCCGACGGTGTTCGGCCCGATCAGCTTCTCGACGGAGTCGAGATCGTTCAGCGTGGCCTTCGGGAAACCGGGGACCTGCGGAGCGAACAAGGTGTCCCAGCCGGGCTTGCCCGACGCCGACATCGTCGCGAGCGTGCGGCCGTGGAATGCGCGGTCGAACGTGATGATCTCGTACGCCCCGCCCTTCAGCTTCCGGCCCCACCGGCGCGCCAGCTTGATCGCACCCTCGTTCGCCTCGGCGCCGCTGTTCGTGAAGAACACGCGCTGGAAGCACGACTGGTCCGTGAGCCGTTTCGCGAACGCCAGCGCTTCCTCGTTGTAGAAGGCCGGGCTCGGGTTGATCAGCTTGCGCGACTGGCGGGCGAGCGCGTCGACGACGGCCGGCGGATTGTGTCCGAGGCAGTTGACGGCCCAGCCCTGCACGAAGTCGAGATAGCGCTTGCCCGTGTGATCCACGAGCCACGAGCCTTCACCGTGCGTGAACACGATCTCGGGCCGCGCGGCAATGTTCATGAGCGAACTGACGGGGTAATCCTGGAACTGCATCGACGGCACCTCCGGCGGAAAAGACGAACGGCGCGGCGCGGAACGAATCGCGCGGCGCCCGGAAGTCCGGAGGATACGGTCAGGCGGCTTCCGCCGACAGTTCCAGGACGTAACTCGCGAGCGGTTTTCCGGGATTGCGGCTGATGAAGATCGCACAGGCCACGCGCAGCAGCGAGGCGAAGCTGGCGATCTCCTGGCCGCGCGCCTGCATCTCGCTGTAGAGCTTGCCGATGAAGCGCGGCGTGGTCATGCCCTCGCTCGCGGCAGCTTCGTCGAGCACACGCCAGAACAGGCGTTCGAGACAGATGCTCGTCACGAAGCCCGAGAGACGGAGCGAGCGCTTCTCGCGCGCGTAGAGCGAGGGATCCTGACCGGAGTAGAGCTTGCACATGGATGTCGTTCCTCGTGGGCAATCTTCATCCGGCCACCCACGCATGTCTCCCGGATGCGGCGGCGACCGATTCTTCTGGACTCGTGGCGAACATAGAGGGCGCCCGGCGGTCCGTCAACGAAGAAGGCCGGGCGAGCCCGGCCTTCGATACTGCGACGCCCGCGAACCTCGATCAGAGGTTCTTGGAGGCCATCTGCTTCGCGATGTAGTCCGCCTGGCGCAGCGCCAGTGCCACGATCGTCAACGTCGGGTTCTCCGACGCGCCGGTCGTGAACTGGCTGCCGTCGGACACGAACAGGTTCTTGACGTCGTGCGTCTGGCCCCAGCGGTTGACGACGCCGTCACGGGCCTTCTCGGACATCCGGTTCGTGCCCATGTTGTGCGTCGACGGGTACGGCGGCGTCTTGAAGGCCTTCACCGCGCCGATCGACTCGTACAGCGCGACGCCCTGATTCCAGCCGTGCTCGCGCATCGCGACGTCGTTCGGGTGATCGTCGAAGTGCACGTTGGGAACCGGCAGGCCGAACTGGTCCTTCACGGTGCCGTTGAGCGTGACGCGGTTGGTCTCCTGCGGCATGTCTTCGCCGACCAGCCACATGCCCGCCATGTTCTCGTAGCGGTCCATCGCCCAGGTGAAGTCGCGACCCCACATGCCGGGCTCCAGGAACGCAGCCATGAAGGGCAGGCCGAGCGACAGCGTCTCCATCTCGTAGCCGCCGGCGAATCCGCGCTTCGTGTCGTGCCGGCTCTCGTCCTTCACGATGCCCGCCATGGTCGTGCCGCGGTACATGTGCACTTCCTTGTTGAACACGGCGTAGACCGACGCGGTCATGTGGCGCATGTAGTTGCGCCCCACCTGGCCGGACGAATTCGCGAGGCCGTCGGGGAACTTGCTCGATGCCGAGTTCAGCAGCAGGCGCGGCGACTCGATCGAATTGCCGGCGACGCAGACGACGCGGGCCTTCTGGAGCTGGACCTTGCCGCTCTTGTCGGCGTACTCGACGCCCGTCACCTTGCCGGCCGCATCGTGGACGATGCGCAGCGCCTGCGACTGCGGACGCACTTCCAGCTTGCCGGTCGCCTCACCCTTCGGGATCGCCTCGTACAGCGTCGACCACTTCGCGCCGGACTTGCAGCCCTGGAAGCAGAAGCCGATCTGCTGACAGGCGCCGCGACCGTCGCGGGGCTGCGAGTTGATCGACATGTTGCCGGTGTGGAAGTCCTTGTAGCCCATCTTCGCGGCACCGGCCGCGAGGACCTTGTAGTTGTTGTTGCCGGGCAGGCGCGGGATGCCGTTCGTGCCGGTGGTGCCCATCTTCTTCTCGGCCTGGTCGTACCACGGCGCCATCTCTTCCAGCGTCACCGGCCAGTCGAGCAGGTTCGCGCCGGCGATGTTGCCGTACACGGTCTTCGTCTTGAACTCGTGGGGCTGGAAGCGCAGCGACGCGCCCGCCCAGTGGATGGTCGATCCGCCGACGGCCTTGACGATCCAGGCGGGCAGCCCGCCGAAGTCCTTCGCGACGCGCCAGCTGCCCGAGGTCGTCCGCGGGTCGAGCCACGAGATGTTGACGAAGCTCGCCCATTCGTCGTTCTCGAAGTCGGGAATCTCGTGGCGCTTGCCGGCCTCCAGCAGCACGACGTCGACGCCCTTCAGTGCCAGCTCGGATGCGACGGTCCCGCCGCCGGCACCGGAGCCGATCACGACGACCACGTGGTCGTCGGTCAGGTTGTATTTCGCGGCCATTTGCCTCTCCTCCTGCCTTTCGTTGTGTGGTGTCCGACGCTGCCGGCTCAGAGCCAGTTGATGTCGTCGAAGCCGCGCTTGAGATAGCCGCCGAGATGAGCAGAGGCCCCTTCGTAACCGAGGATCTTCCAGACGTCCGGGTTGTTGTAGATGCCGGTGATCATGTCGCCGCGCACCTTCTGGAAGAAGGGCGTGGACTCGATCTGCTGGAGCAGTGCGACGCGGTCGCGTTCCTGTTCGAGCGCCGCGAATTCGCGTCCGTGGTGGCGTTCCGAGAGGAGGTTCAGGTCCTTGACGCCCTCGACGAGCATCTCGTTCATCGCGCCGTCCTTCTCGGCGGCCGCGTCGAGGTTGTCGACGATCACCTGGTAGATGTCGTCGCGCATCTGGTCGTGCGGATAGATGTCGCGCGCCATGCGCAGCAGCGTCTTCGCCTGCACCGCGTTGAGCGTCGAGAGCCTCGCCGCCCACGTCTCGGTCGCCGCCGAGAACAACACGCCGCCGGACATGACGCCCACGCCTGCCACCGCTGCCCCCGACCGCTTCATGAACTCGCGCCGTTCGGGACTCGGCGCTTCCATGTGCCCATCGTCTTTCATGGAACTCCCCCATTTATCGTTGTGTGACCGGTTGGTCGCATGCCACTCGAACTTGTTGCGTTGCCGCAAATGTCGCATCGCAACAAGGACTTGCCTCGAGAGCCGCCGAACGGTAGCACCACGGTCGCCGCAGCGGGGTAGTACGTCACTACTACCCCGCTGCCGCAGCGTGGATCACTCCGACCAGGAAACGACCTGATCGAGCCCGGCGCGACCGGTCCGGTAGCTGTTGACCGGATGCGCGAGGTCGCCGATGCCGAACGAGACGCCGCAGACGATGCGACGCGACGGATCGAGCGAGACGTGCCGGCGCAGCGTGTCGGGATGCGACGCGAGCGCTGCCTGCGCGATGCTGTCCACGCCGTGGGCGCGCAGCGCGAGCATGAAGCTCATCAGGTACAGCCCGCAGTCGACGCCGCCATAGAAACCCAGCTCGGCGTCGGTCGTGACGATCGCGAGGTGCGGCGCGCCGAAGCAGCGGAAATTCTCCAGCGTCTGCTCCCGCGCGCGGGCCCGGTCGTCACGGGTGATCCCGAGGGACTGGTAGAGCTGCACGCCGCAGACCTTCCGGCGCTCCCGGTAGTCGCCGACATACGCTGCCGGGAACGGGAAATCCGGCGACTCGGACGACGTCTCGCCGGATGCGGCCGCGACGAGGTCGGTGGTCAGCCGGCGCAGTGCATCGCCGGACACGATCGCGAGCTGCCACGGTTGCGTGTTGCACCATGACGGCGTCGATTGCGCCATCGCGAGCGCCGCCTCGATCGTCGCGCGCGGCACCGGCTCGTCGCGGTACGCCCGGCAGCTGAACCGGGTGCGCAGCAGACCGTCGAGGACCGCGGCCTGATCGCTCGCGGGCGCCATCTCAGTCGTGGCGTGGTTCGAATGCATCGTCGACCTCGACCTGGTAGCTGATGGCCAGCCGGTTCGTCTGGTTCGCGAGGGCCACGATGGCGGCGAGCTCGCCGAAGATCTCGTCGTCCATGCCCTTCCTGCGGGCCGCGGCCGAGTGCGACTTGATGCAGTACTCGCAGTTGTTGGTCATGCTGACCGCGACGTAGATGAGTTCCTTGGTGAGCGGATCGATGCGTCCGCCGGGGCCCATGACGTCCTTCACCTGCTCCCAGATGCGGCGCAGCGTCGGCGGATGCGCGGCCAGTGCCTTCCAGATGTTGTTGATCCAGTTCGTCTTGCGCGTCGTCATGATGTCGTCGAACACGGCCTTCACCTCGGGCTTCGCGTCGGCGTATTCCGTCAGCTTCACCATCGCCATCTCTGCCACTCCTGTCGGATGTCATCGGGGTCCGGAGTGTAGCGGTGGCGGCCGGGCGCGCGTGGACACTCCCGGCGACGGACTCCATAATCCGCCGCCACGATTTTCCGGACCGCCCAATGAAGTTCCTGTTCGACCTGATTCCGGTCTTCGTCTTCTTCGTCGCCTACTTCTTCGCGGAACGGTCACCCGACGCCGCGGCGGCGATGACGTCCTCGCTGCTGGGCGCACTCGGTCTCGGCACCGAGCTGCCGCCGAAGCAGGCGCCCATCCTCCTGTCGACCTTCTGCGCCATCGTCGCGACCTTCGGCCAGGTCGGCTGGCTGATGCTCCGGCGCAAGCCGATCGACAAGATGCTCTGGATCAGTCTCGGGATCATCGTCGTGATGGGCGGCCTCACGCTCGCGTTCCGGGACCCGACCTTCATCAAGTGGAAGCCGACCGTGCTCTACTGGGCCTTCGGCGCGACGCTGCTGATCTCCGAACGCATCTTCAAGCGCAACCTGATGCGCAGCATGACGCAGGGCCAGTTCGAGATGCCCGACCGGAGCTGGGTCCTGCTGAACCTGAGCTGGGTCGGCTTCTTCATCTTCATGGGCGTCCTGAATCTCTGGGTCGCCTTCAACTTCTCCGAATCCACGTGGGTGAAGTTCAAGCTGTTCGGCGGCATGGGCCTGATGGTCGTGTTCGCGCTCGGCCAGGGCTTCGTCCTCGCGCGACATCTCGAACACCACGAAGAAAGGAAGTGACCCGATGCTCTACGCAATCATCGGCGAGGACGTCCCCGACAGCCTCGCGAAGCGCGCCGCCGTGCGTGCCGCCCACCTGGCCCGCATCCAGGAACTCGTTGCCGCAGGGCGCATCGTGCTGGCTGGCCCGTTCCCCGCGATCGACGCCGCCGACCCCGGCCCCGCCGGCATGACCGGCAGCCTGATCGTCGGCGAATTCGAGTCGCTCGAAGCCGCGACGGCGTGGATCAATGGCGATCCGTACGTGACCGAAGGCGTGTTCGCCAGGGTCACGGTCAAGCCCTTCAAGCAGGTCGTGCCCTGACATGAATGCACCGGTCGCCCGCCCGCTCGCGGACGAGATCCGCGCGCGTCTCGCGCACCTCCAGGCGGAGAGCCTCGAGGTGTTCGACGACAGCTCGGATCACGCCGGACACGCCGGCGCGATGGAATCCGGCGGGGGTCATTTCCACGTCGTGATCGTGTCCGCAGCGTTCAGCGGACTGGGCCGTCTGGCCCGACATCGGCTGGTGTATGCTCCGCTCGCCGATCTGATGCCGGGGCGGATTCACGCGCTCGCGATCGATGCCCAGGCACCGGACGAGCCGGCGCCGCAGCAGGCCGGCTGAACCAGATTCGGGCAGATCGAACAATTTCTCGCGCCTCCCGGTGCGGCAGTCCGAACACGAACGTCAACACACATCTCGAGGATTCACGAATGCGCTTCACCAAGTCGATCGCGGCTGCGACCTTCAGCGTCTGCGCCATTGCCTGCTTCGGCACGAGCTTCGCCGAAGACAAGAACATGGCCGTCGTCAACGGCGTGCCGATCCCGCAGGCCCGCCTGGACTTCGTCACCAAGATGCAGGCCGCGCAGGGCCAGAAGGAAACTCCCGACACGGCCAAGCAACTGCGTGAAGCGCTGATCACCCGCGAGATCATCACGCAGGAAGCGCTCCGCAAGGGTCTCGACAAGTCGGTCGAGTACCAGACCCAGATCGACCTCGCGAAGCAGCAGATCCTGGTGAACGCTTTCCTCGAGGACTACCTCAAGACGCACGAACCGACCGACGCCGACCTGAAGGCCGAGTACGAGAAGATCAAGACGGAGCAGTTCGATCCGAACGCCCGCGAATACAAGGCCCGCCACATCCTGATCAAGAAGGAAGCCGACGCGAAGGCCGTCCTCGCGCAGATCAAGAAGGGTGGCAAGTTCGACGAGATCGCGAAGAAGAAGTCCGAAGACACGGGTTCGAAGGCCAAGGGCGGCGAGCTCGACTGGACCGACGGCGCCAACCTCGTGAAGCCGTTCGCCGAAGCGATGAAGACCCTCAAGAAGGGCGAGACGACGCAGACGCTCGTGAAGACGCAGTACGGCTTCCACATCATCCGCATGGACGACGTGCGCACGCCGCAATTCCCGCCCTTCGAGGAAGTGAAGGACCGCGTGCAGCAGCAGATCCTCGGCAAGCAGCGTGACGAGCTCGTCGACAACCTGCGCAAGGCCGCCAAGGTCGAGTAATCCCGACCCTCGGCAGCACCTGGAGAAAGGCAGCTTCGGCTGCCTTTTTTCATTTCCGGCCCGTGGCGCAAGGCCGAATGAAAAACGGGCAGCCGAAGCTGCCCGTTCTTGGATCGCCGCCGCGTCCGCTCAGCCGACCCAGCGCCGCGCGTTGCGGAACATCCGCAGCCACGGCGAATCCTCGCCCCAACCTTCCGGATGCCACGACAGCTGCGCCGTCCGGAACACGCGTTCCGGGTGCGGCATCATGATCGTGAACCGTCCGTCCGCCGTCGTGAGACCGGCGACGCCTTCCGGCGAGCCGTTCGGATTCATCGGATACGCCTCGGTCACCGCACCACGGTTGTCGACGTACGTCAGCGCGTACAGCGGACGCGCTGCCCGTCGCGTCGACGGCGACGCGAACTCCGCGCGACCTTCGCCGTGCGAGACGACCACCGGCATGCGGCTCCCGGACATCCCCTGCAGGAACAGCGATGGGCTCGGCGCGACCTCGACCATCGTGAGCCGCGCCTCGAACTGCTCCGACGCGTTGCGCACGAAATGCGGCCAGTCCTTCGCGCCCGGGATCAGGTCGTGCAGGTTGCTCATCATCTGGCAGCCATTGCACACGCCGAGCGCGAACGAGTCACCGCGCGCGAAGAACGTCTCGAACTCGTCACGCGCGCGGCTGTTGAACAGGATCGATTTCGCCCAGCCCTCACCGGCACCGAGCACGTCGCCGTAAGAGAAACCACCGCACGCCGCGAAGCCGCGGAATCCGACGAGGCTCGTGCGTCCCGCGAGGATGTCGCTCATGTGGACGTCGACGGCGTCGAAGCCCGCGCGATCGAACGCCGCGGCCATCTCGACCTGCCCGTTCACGCCCTGCTCCCGCAGGATCGCGATGCGCGGGCGCACGCCCGACGCGATGAACGGCGCCACGATGTCGTCCGACGGATCGAACTCGACGTGCGCGTTCAGGCCGGGGTCCGCGAGATCGTCGATGCGGGCGAGTTCCTCGTCGGCGCACGCCGGGTTGTCGCGCAGCTTCTGGATCGCGTGGCTGACCGTCGTCCAGTGCTTCTGGAGTGCCGGACCGGCGGCCGTCAGGATCTCCTCGCCGCGCTCGAAGACGCGCAGATAGCCTTCCTGGTTGATCACGCCGATCTCGTGGACGCATGCGCCCAGGCCGGCATCCGTGAAGGCTTCGCGCACGATCTGCAGATCATCGGCGCGCACCTGCACGACAGCACCGAGTTCCTCGTTGAAGAGCGCGGCCGCGGCACCGCCCTGCACCGTGAGCGCACCGATCTCCACGTTCACGCCGACGCGCGACGCGAACATCATTTCCGCGAGCGTCACCGCAAGGCCGCCGTCCGAACGGTCGTGGTAGGCGAGCAGCCGGCCGTCGGCGAGCAGTGCCTGGATCGTCTCGAAGAACGCGCGCAGCTGCGCGGCATCGTCGACGTCCGGCGGGAGATCGCCGACCGCATCGAACACCTGCGCGAGCACCGAGGCACCGAGCCGGTTGCGACCCGCACCGAGATCGACGAGCAGCAGGCGCGTGTCCTCGTCGAGCGCCCGCAGTTCGGGCGTCAGCGTCGCGCGCACATCCTCGACGGCCGCGAAGGCCGACACGATGAGCGACAGCGGCGCCGTGACCTGGCGCTGCGTGCCGTCGACCTGCCACGTCGTGCGCATCGACAGGCTGTCCTTGCCGACGGGGATGCTCACGCCGAGCGCGGGGCACAGTTCCATCCCGACGGCGTGGACCGTGTCGAACAGCGCGGCGTCCTCGCCGGGCTGGCCGGCCGCCGCCATCCAGTTGGCCGAGAGCTTCACGCCCGCGATGGACCCGATGCGCGCCGCGGCGACGTTCGTCAGCGCTTCGCCGACGGCCATCCGCCCCGACGCAGGCGCGTCGAGCACCGCGACGGGCGTGCGTTCGCCCATCGCCATCGCCTCGCCGCGATAGCCGTCGAAGCCCATGAGCGTGACGGCGACGTCCGCGACGGGCACCTGCCAGCGACCGACGAACTGGTCGCGCGCCGTGAGGCCGCCGACGCTGCGGTCACCGATGTTGATGAGGAACGCCTTGCTCGCGACGGCCGGGAAGCGCAGCACGCGCTCGAGGGCGTCCTGCAGGGCGATGCCGGCCGTGTCGAACACGCTGCCGACGCGCGGTTCGCGGACGACGTCGCGGTGCATGCGCGGCGGCTTGCCGAGCAGCACGCCGAGGTCCATGTCGACCGGCTCGTTCTTGAATTTCGGGTCCTCGACGACGAGGCGCTCCTGTTCCGTCGCGTGACCGACGACGGCGAACGGGCAGCGCTCGCGGGCGCACAGCGCCTCGAACGTCGCGAGGCGATCGGCATGCACCGCCAGGACGTAGCGTTCCTGGGATTCGTTGCACCAGATCTGCAGCGGCGTCATGCCGGATTCCTCGGAGGGAATCTTCCGGAGGTCGAAGCGCGCACCGCGTCCGGCGCCGTGCACGATTTCGGGCAGCGCGTTCGACAGACCGCCAGCACCGACGTCGTGGATCGACAGGATCGGGTTGTCGTCGCCGAGCGCCCAGCAGCGGTCGATGACTTCCTGCGCGCGACGCTCGATCTCGGCGTTGCCGCGCTGCACGGAATCGAAGTCGAGGTTCTCGGTGTTCGCGCCCGTCGCCATGCTCGATGCAGCACCACCACCGAGACCGATCAGCATGCCGGGGCCGCCGAGCTGCACGAGCGCCGTACCCACCGGCAGCGCCTGCTTCTCGACCTGGTCCGCGCGGATGTTGCCGAGCCCGCCGGCGATCATGATCGGCTTGTGGTACCCGAAGATCCGGCCGTGGATCTGCTGTTCGTACGTGCGGAAATAGCCCGCGAGATTCGGACGCCCGAACTCGTTGTTGAACGACGCGCCGCCGATCGGGCCCTCGATCATGATGTCGAGCGCGGAGGCGATGCGGCCGGGCTTGCCCGGATCGAAGGATTCCCAGGGTTCGGCCTGCCCGGGGATGCGCAGGTGCGATGTCGAGAAGCCGGTGAGCCCCGCCTTCGGCTTCGCGCCGCGGCCCGTCGCACCCTCGTCGCGGATCTCGCCGCCGGCACCCGTCGCCGCACCGGGATACGGTGCGATCGCGGTCGGATGGTTGTGCGTCTCGACCTTCATCAGGATGTGCGTCGATTCGACGGTCCGGCGGTAGACGCCCTCGGCATCGGTCCGGAAGCGCGGCACCGTCGCGCCTTCCATCACGGCGGCGTTGTCGGAGTACGCGACGATCGTGTGCTCCGGATGCATCTTGTGCGTGTGCCGGATCATCCCGAAGAGCGAGAGCGGCTGTTCCGCGCCGTCGATCGTCCACGACGCGTTGAAGATCTTGTGGCGGCAATGCTCGGAATTCGCCTGCGCGAACATCATCAGCTCGACGTCCGACGGATCGCGACCCTCGCTCCGGAACGCCTCGAGCAGGTAGTCGATCTCGTCGGGCGACAGCGCGAGACCCAGCTCGACGTTCGCCTTTTCCAGCGCCTCGCGTCCGCCCGCGAGCACATCGACGGTCGACAGGCGCTTCGCGGGCACGTGCCGGAAGAGCTTGTCCGCCTGCGCGAAATCGTCGACGACGATCTCCGTCATCCGGTCGTGCAGCTTCGTCTTCAGCGCAGTCGTCCGGGCGGCGTCCATCGGCTTGCCCGTCAGGATCGTGAACGCGAGTCCGCGCTCGATCCGGAGGAGCGCGTCGAGTCCGCAGTTACGCGCGATCTCGGTGGCCTTCGACGACCACGGCGAGATGGTCCCGAAGCGCGGGAGCACGAGGTAGGTCGCCCCCGAGGTCAGGGTCGGACGCGCCGCCGGGCCGTAGGTCAGCAGCTTGTCGAGGCGGGTGCGCTCGTCGGCTGCGAGCGGCCGCTTCAGCTCCGCGAAATGCCAATAGCGTGCGTCGAGCGCGCTGACCGAAGGTTCGATCGTCCGGAGGATGCGCAGGAGCTTCTGCAGGCGGAAGCTGGACAGGGCATTGCGCCCGGGAAGATGGAGGACTTGCGTCATTGGGCGGGCGGGGAATTCGGGAAGCCGCGAGTATAGCCGCCGCCCCCCTGCGCCCGGCAGTGTCCGGAGCCTGACGTCATGAATGCGGCCGTGCGGTGCACGACGCATCCCCGCGTGTCGACAGGTCCGAGTCGCTACACTCCGGCCATGCCAGCGCCCATCCTGACCGTCCGCGACATCCGTCGCGTCGAGACCGCCGCCTTCG
>CAUJJX010000222.1 GCA_963205165.1 Pseudomonadota bacterium
GAAGCGCCCGGGCAGGACCTCGTTCAGCAGCGTCTTCTGCTCGGCCATGAGCGGCGCGCCGAGCGTCAGGAGCACTTCGAGTGACGCCAGTTTGTCGGGCGAGAACGCGGGCGACGCGAGGATCGCCAGGATCTGCGCGGGAACGAGCGTGATGTGCGTGATGCGTTCGCGCGCGATCGTCTCGATGACGGTCTCGGCGTCGAAGCGGCGGTGCAGCGTGTACGACGCGCCGAGGTAGCAGGCCGGCATCAGCATCACGAACGCGCCGTTGAAGATCACGGCGCCGGCATGCAGCACGCGCGATTCGGGCGTCACCCGGAACTGCGTCGCGAAGGCCACGCCGTACAGCGCGCGGGCGTCGTGCGACAGCATGATGCCCTTGGGCAGCCCCGTCGTGCCGCTCGAGTAGATCAGGTTGAACATCGTGCCGCCGTCGACGCGGGCGGCCTCGAACCGTGGCGAGGCGGTTGCGGTCGCGGCGGTGTAGTCGATGGTGCCGGGGACGTCGCCGTCGACGACGAACACGCGGACCCCCGCGACGAGTGCCGGATCGAGTTCGCGCAGCGCCGCAACGATCGGCACGAGGCGGCGTTCCGTCACGAGGCATGTCGCGCCGGAATCCCGCAGGAGCGTCCGCAGCCCGGCCGGCATCAGCAGCGGACTGAACGGCACGGTCGCGGCACCGAGCGCGGCGACCGACCACAGGAGTTCGAGCAGTTCACGGCAGTTGTCGAGCAGCAGCGCGACGCGGTCGCCGTGCTGCACGCCCGCCGCGCGGAGCACGTTCGCCGACCGCGCGACCCGCGCATCGAAGTCACGCCACGTCAGGGACGCGTCGCCGCACACGACGGCCGTGGCATCCGGGCGATAGCGGGCGTGATGGGGGACGAGGGCGTTGAGATCGAACATGGCGTCGGCCGGACGGGGCGAGGCTGGCGACTGTGCCACAGGCGGTGGTGATGCGGCACGGGCCGGGCGGCGCGCGGTGTCTGTCTTGTCGCGGTGTCGTGCCGCTGCGATGCCGCGGCCGGAACGGGACGCCCCGGGGACTGCGATTCGCGTCAATCCATCGGCGTAGCGAACTTCTCCGCGAATGCCTTCTCCGCGAAGTCCACGAACGCACGTACCCGCGCGGCCGTCTGTCGCCGCTGCGGGTAGACGGCGTGGATGTCGGCATCGGCCGTCTGGTAGCCGGGCAGCACCTGCACGAGCCGGCCGCTGCGCAGGTGATCGACGACGTCCCACTCGGCGCGCATCACGATGCCGTGGCCGTCGAGGGCCCACGCGACCGCGATCTCGCCGTCGTTCGTCGTGAGGTTGCCGCGGGCCGTGACGGACTCCGGGCGGCGGCGGTGGCGTCCACCGGAGAGTGCCCAGATCCCGTAGGCCTCGTCGCCCTGGCGGATGCCGATGCAGTTGTGGCGCGCGAGGTCGTTCGGCACGCGCGGCACGCCGGCCTGCGCGAGATAGGCGGGCGACGCGCAGAGCAGCCGGCGGTTCGCGGCGAGGCGACGGGCGATCACGCGGGCGTCGGGCGGGGCGCCGAAGCGGATGCAGACGTCGAACGCGCTGTCGACGAGCGACGGCGGATCGACCGAGAGCTGGAGCTGCACCTCGACGTGCGGGTACTGCGCCACGAATTGCGAGATCAGCGGACCGACGTGGCGGCGGCCGAAGCCGAGCGAGGCGTTCACGCGGAGCAGTCCGCTCGGGCCGGCGCTCGCGTTCCCCAGGATCTGCGTGAGGTCGTCGATCTCCCCGAGAATGCGGCGGGCGTATTCGAGGGCCAGTTCGCCTTCGGGTGTGAGGCTCATCCGGCGGGTCGTGCGATTGACGAGTGCGACGCCGAGCCGGCTCTCCATCTGCGCGAGCCGCTTGCTGACGGCGGGGGTCGTCACGCCCAGCTCGCGGGCGGCGGCGCCGAGACTGCCGGCCGCAGCGAGCGTCGACAGGAATCCGAGATCGGCGGGCAGGATGGCGGGGTTCATCGGTGGGAGATTGTTGAATCGAAGTTAACGATGGATTCACTTCGTGCATGAATCTTTCGGTCGTGGTGATCCTAAAGTCCGGGCATCGTCACGGCAACCGAGGAGACCACCCCATGAAGACCTATCGCATCGCCACCATTCCCGGAGACGGCATCGGCAAGGAAGTGATTCCGGCAGGCCGCGAGGTGCTGGAAGCGCTCGCGCGCGCCGATGGCTCGCTCGCGTTCGAGTTCGAGGATTTCGGCTGGGGCGGCGACTGGTACCGGGCACACGGCGAGATGATGCCGGCCAACGGACTCGAGGCGCTGAAGGGCAAGGTCGCGATCCTGGTCGGTTCGGCGGGCGACCCGCACATCCCCGTCCACATCACGCTGTGGGGCCTGCGCCTGAAGATCTGCCAGGGCTTCGACCAGTACGCGAACGTGCGTCCGACCCGGATCCTGCCGGGCATCGACGGCCCCCTGAAGCGCTGCACGCCCGAGCAACTCGACTGGGTGATCGTCCGCGAGAACTCCGAGGGCGAGTACTCCGGCGCCGGCGGTCGCGTGCACCAGGGCCATCCGATCGAGGCCGCGACCGACGTCACGATCATGACGCGGGCCGGCGTCGAACGGATCATCCGGTACGCCTTCCGGCTGGCGCAGTCGCGGCCGCGCAAGCTGCTGACGGTCGTCAGCAAGTCGAACGCACAGCGCCACGCGATGGTGATGTGGGACGAGATCGCGGTGCAGGTCGCGGCCGAGTTCCCCGACGTGAAGTGGGACAAGGAACTCGTCGACGCTGCGACGGCCCGGATGGTGAACCGCCCGGCGACGCTCGACACGATCGTCGCGACGAACCTCCACGCGGACATCCTGAGCGATCTCGCGGCGGCGCTGGCCGGCAGCCTCGGCATCGCGCCGACGGGCAACATCGATCCGGAACGCCGCTATCCGTCGATGTTCGAGCCGATCCACGGGTCGGCCTTCGACATCATGGGCAAGGGCCTCGCGAACCCCGTCGGGACCTTCTGGTCGGCCGTGATGCTGCTGGAGCATCTCGGCGAACACGCCGCGGCGAAGCGCCTGATGCGCGCGGTGGAACAAGTCACGGCGCAGCCGTCGTTGCATACTCGCGACCTCGGCGGACGGGCAACGACCGCCGAGGTCACGGCAGCGGTATGCGCGGCCGTGTCGGCCCCGACCTGATTCCACGAAAATCGAAAGGAGCAGTGACGATGACGACGACCACTCGTCGAGATTTCCTCCGCAACGCGAGCACCCTGGCGGTGGTCGGTGCGGTGTCCGGCGCCGGCCTGGCCACGACGGCCACGACCGCGCAGGCGTACGACAAGCCCGAAGGTTCCTCCGTCGAAGGCGTGAAGGCGCTGATCTTCGATGTGTTCGGCACGCTCGTCGACTGGCGCACCTGCGTCGCGCGCGAGTCCAAGAAGATCCTCGCGCCCCTCGGCTACCAGATCGACTGGATCGCGTTCGCCGATGCGTGGCGCGCCGAGTACCAGCCGGGCATGGAAGAGATCCGCTCCGGTCGCCAGCCGTTCTCCCGCCTCGACGTCGTGCATCGCGGCATGCTCGAACGCATCCGCCCGCGCTTCGGCCTCGAGAAGCTCGACGAGCCGGTCCTGGCGAACCTGAACCTCGTGTGGCATCGCCTCGATGCATGGAAGGACGTCGGCCCCGGCTTCAGGATGCTGCGTCGCAAGTTCCTGCTGGCGCCGTGCTCGAACGGCAACATCTCGCTGATGGTCGACCTGGCCCGCCGCAACAACATCCACTGGGACGCCATCCTCGGCGCCGAGATCGCCGGTGACTACAAGCCGAAGCTGCGCGTCTACCAGGCCGCCGCGGAAGCGCTGGGCATCAAGCCGTCCGAATGCATGATGGTCGCGGCCCACAGCGACGACCTGAAGTTCGCCGCGGCTGCCGGCCTGCGCACGGGCCACGTCGCGAAGCTGAACGAGTTCGGTCCGAACACGGGCGAGCCCGGCCCGAAGGTGCCGGTCGATGCGGCCGCGCCGGACATGGTCTCGTTCGCGAAGCTGCTGAAGGCCTGATCGGGCCGTTGCGTTACAGGGAAGCCCCGACCGGAAACGGCCGGGGCTTTTTCATTGGTGCGGGACGAGATCCCCGGGCTGCAGCACGATCGGGTCGCCGTGGGGCGTGCGGTCGGCGGCGCGGTCCCAGGCTTCCTGGTAGCGGTGCAGCGTCTCGCCGGTCGTGATGCCTTTCTCCTGGACGATGCGTTCGATCGCCCGGAGCCAGTGCCGGTAGTACGTGTCGCCCGCGTCCGGATCGCCCTGCGCCTGTGCCCGCTTGATCTCGTCACCGAGCGTCGCGGCCCATTCGTTCCACGTGAACACGCCCTTGCGATGCAGCGCGAGCGTGAGCGCGAAGGCTTGCGCTTCCCAGGGTTCGTTGAACGTCGGGGTGCGCTGATCGACGGGAATCGCAGCGAGGGCTTCGGCGGCCCCCGCGGTCGTGGACAGGTCGGTCATGTCAGGCCGGCTCCAGATAAGGTTCGAAGGCTTCGATCGAGACGGTGAGCGACGGATCGGCGTCCTCGCCCCACAGCGTGCGTCCGTCGAATGCGACCGTGTAGAGCCACTGCGCGTCGCCGCGGTTGCCCGCCATGATGCCGTCCGGGTAGGCGTGGCAGCCGCGGACGGATTCGATGCGTCCGATCTTGTCGCGGGCGTAGCGGGGCAGGCGGGTGTGTCCGACGGGGTTCATGTTCAGCGTGCGCACCACGTCGCCCGGCGCGAAGCGCGCCTCGCGCGTCGGCGTGCGGCCGAAGGGGCCACGGATCTTCGCGATGTCGACATCGCGGAGCGTCAGCGTCCGTTCGACCGGCTTGGCCGGCCCCGATGCATGGCCCGCATCGAGTTCGTCCTGCGTGACGAGCCCGTGTTCGACGGCGCTCTGGTTCAGGCTCAGCAGCCAGCGGTGGTAGTACGAGACCGACAGGTAGACCCGGGCGGGCAGGCGTTCCTGCGAGTCGCGGAACGCGTCGAGATTCCAGGTCCGGGTGAAGAGCAGCGCGCGCTGAAGGGCGAGCACGCGGCCTTCCCACGGTGCGTGGAAGTAGGGTTCACGGGCTTCCTGCACGACGGGTCCGAAGCCGTGCATGCCGCCGAGGTCGTGGATGCCGTTCATGGCGCGCCGCCGTCGGACGGGGTCGCGAGGCCGGTGCCGATCATGCTGTTGCGCGTGACCAGCGCCGCGAGCTGTTCCTCGGTCCAGCCGTCGGTGCCCTCGGGGCGCCGCGGCAGGACGAGATAGCGCGTCTCGGCGGTGGAATCCCAGACGCGGATGTTCGTCGACGGCGGGAGCGTGACGCCGAAGTCCGCGAGCACGCCGCGCGGTTCGATGACGACACGCGAACGGTAGGGCGCGGACTTGTACCAGACGGGCGGGAGTCCGAGGACGTCCCACGGATAGCAGGAGCACAGCGTGCACACGACCATGTGATGCTGCGAGTCGGTGTTCTCGACGGCGATGAGGTGATCGCCGGTGCGTCCGAAGTCGCCGGCTTCGTTGATCGCCAGCGTCGCATCGGCGAGCAGCGCGGCCTTGAACGCCGGATCGGTCCAGGCGCGCGCGACGACCCGGGCGCCGATGTGCGGTCCGACCTTCGTCTCGAAGTGCTCGACGATCTGGTCGAGCACGGCCGGGTCCACGTAGCCCTTCTCGGTCAGGACCGTCTCGAGCGCACGCACGCGAAGCTGCATCTCCGAGAGGTGCGAACCGTGGTCGTGGTGATCATGGTCGCCGTCGTGGTCGTGGTCGTGATGATCGTGGTCGTGATCGTCGTGACTCATGCGGGGATTCCTTTCGAAGGTTGCCGGGATGCGCTGCGGTCGACGGTGTCTGCCGATCGTGATTCGTCGAGATCGCAGCGGAAGATGTTTCCGTCCCGGCCGATGATGCCGCGCACCCGCGCTCGTGGGTAGGGATTCGGTATCCGGCCGCACCTCCCGATGCGTGGTCCCCGCGCGAATCGCGCGCCCGGCCTCTGCGATACTCGCGGCCCATTCCACGTCGCCGGAGAACACCCGAATGCGCTCACTCGAAGGAAGCATCGCCCTCGTGACCGGAGCCGGTCGCGGCATCGGTCGCGCGATCGCACTGCGCTACGCGCGGGACGGCGCGACGGTCGTGATCACCGACATCGACCTCGCATCCGCGGAGGCTGTCGCCGACGAGATCCGGTCCGGCGGTGGCACCGCGATCTCGATGCGCAGCGACGTGTCCGATCCGGCGCAGAGCGCGGCGGCCGTCGACTTCGCGATCGACCGGTTCGGCCGGCTCGACGTGCTGGTGAACAACGCGGGCGTCGTGCGGGTGCAGCCCTTCCTCGAGGTGCAGCCCGCAGACTGGGACTTCGTGCATTCGGTGAACGCGCGCGGACTCTTCTTCGCGGTGCAGGCCGGGGCGCGGCGGATGCTCGCGCAGGCGCCGCTGGCACCGGGACGTCCGCGCGGAAAGATCGTCAACGTGGCGTCGATCGCCGGCCGCAGCGGTCGCCCGATGTTCGCCGCCTACGCCGCGAGCAAGGCGGCCGCGATCAGCGTGACGCAGTCGGCCGCGCTGGCGTTCGCGCCGGACCTCACGGTCAACGCGATCTGCCCCGGCGTCGTCGAGACCGAGATGTGGCGCACGATCGACCGCGAGTGGACGTCGCACGACGGGCGCGAGGTCGGGGCGGCGTGGAAGGATCGTCTGCAGGCGATCCCGCTGGTGCGGCCCGAGCGCCCGGAGGACCTCGCGGGCATCGCGGCGTTCTTCGCGGGGCCGGATTCGGACTACGTCACGGGGCAGTCGTACCACGTGGACGGGGGCGTGCTGATGGCGTGACGTTGGGGTGGGCGTGCGTCGCGGGGGCACCCGGAGACGGCTGCGATGTCGGCGGGAATCCCGATGGGGACGCGGTCGAGGCGTGACTGGTTCGACGTCCGTCGGGCCGACCGACGATTCGTCGGGCAGCCTAGGTGTGAAGTTGCAAGAGGTTGTTTCGAGGCATCGAGAGACGGTCGATGGGGGTGAGCAAGTCGATACCGTGATGGGGTCGATGCCAGTTGTAGAAATGGGTCCACGCGGGCAAGGCGGCACGGCGTTGTTCGGAGCTCTCATAGGCGCGCCCGTAGGCCCACTCGCGCAGCGCCGACTGGATAAAGCGTTCGGCCTTGCCGTTGGTCTGCGGGCGGTAGGCGCGGGTGAACTTCTGTGCGATGCCCAGCACCTGACAGGCCTGTCCGAAGGCCGCCGAGTGGAAGGCCGGACCGTTGTCCGTGAGGACCCGCTCGATGCGCACCCGCAGTCCCGCGTAGTACTGCTCAGCCGCACGCAGGAAGGCCACGGCGCTGGCCTGCTTCTCGTCCGGGTACACCTGCGTGAAGGCGATGCGGCTGTGATCGTCGATCGCCACGAACACATACTCCCAGCCGAGCCCGCGACCGCGCTGGCTGTAGTCGCCGGTGATGCGGTGGCCGATGCGATCGAAGCGGCCGAGCTTCTTGATGTCGATGTGCAGCAGTTCGCCGGGCCGCTCGCGTTCGTAGCGCTGCACGGGTTCGTCGGGGCGCAGATCGCTCAGGCGCGACAGCCCCGCGCGACGCAGCACGCGGCTCACCGTGGCTTTGGAGACGCCCATGGCCGAGGCGATCTGCGCCTGCAGGCAGAGCCTGCGCCGCAACTCGACGATGGCCTGGGCGACGTGTGGCGCGAGGGTGCGCGGCGAGCACGCCGGGCGCGAGGACTTGTCCATCAGGCCGGCCGCGCCCGCGGCCAGGTAGCGTCCCAGCCACTTGCGCGCCGTCACGGCGCTGACCCCGTGACGGGCCGCCGCCTGCGACGCAGAGAATCCACCGCCAGTGATGTCCAGAACCATTTCCAGGCGCCGCAGGTAGGTCAATCGGGCATTCTTATGGGTGTTCATCCGGGGCTGGTCTCCGAGTCGGCTGGGGGTTTGGCGATTTCCAGTCTCTCAGAACCTCTCCGGGTGAACACCCGAAACAACCTATTGAAGCTTCACACCTAAGGCCTAACGCCCAACGCCCAACGCCCAACGCCCAATAGCCTGACGCCTGATGCCCCCCATGCCGCTCCCCAACTTCGTCGCCGTCATCCCCGCCCGCCTCGCCTCCACGCGCCTGCCGGGCAAGCCCCTTGCCGACATCGCCGGCAAGCCGATGGTCGTCCACGTGGCGGAACGCGCCATCGAGAGTGGCGCGGCCGAAGTCTTGATCGCGACCGATCACGCCGACGTCATCGCGGCCGCCGAGGCTCACGGGTTCAGGGCGCTGATGACCCGCGACGACCATCCGACCGGCACGGACCGCATCGCCGAGGTCGCGACGCTGCGCGGCTGGGCGGACGACACGATCGTCGTGAACGTGCAGGGCGACGAACCGCTCATCTCGCCACTCCTGATCCGCGAGATGGCGCTGCAGCTCGCCGCGCATCCGGACGCCGCGATCGCGACGGCGTCGCACCCGATCGAGCGCGACGAGGACCTCTTCGATCCGAACGTCGTGAAGGTCGTGACCGACCGTGCGGGCTACGCGCTCTACTTCAGCCGCGCGACGATCCCCTGGGCCCGCGACTGGTTCCGCGAATCGCGTACGTCGCCGCCGGGCCTGCCGGCCTTCCGGCACATCGGCATCTACGCGTACCGGCGATCGTTCCTCGCGGCCTACGCGTCGCTCGAACCCGCGCCCATCGAACGCTTCGAGGCACTCGAGCAGCTGCGCGCGCTGTGGCACGGCCACCGGATCGTCGTGGGCGTGACGCCGCATGCGCCGGAAGCCGGTGTCGACACCCCGGCCGACCTCGAACGGGTGCGGGCGATGTTCGACGCCGACGGCGTGCGCCGACCGACGTAGGACCGGTCGGCGCCCCGACTGCGGTGCGCGCCGACCCGCAGAGCAAATGGTCCGGACGACGGGACACACCGGCCTGCATGGCAGCGGACACCGATCCGGGCGTGGGCAAATCCATCCATGCGACCTCGGCGGACTTCCCTATAATCCCGCCTCCTCGCGGGGTCGGCACCGTCCGGGTGCACCGATCCCCGCCAAGCGATTTCTCAACTCATCGGACACGTCATGCGATTGATCCTGTTGGGCGCGCCAGGCGCGGGCAAGGGCACCCAGGCTGCCTTCATCGTCGAGAAGTTCGGCATTCCCCAGATCTCCACCGGCGACATGCTGCGTGCCGCCGTCAAGGCCGGGACGCCGCTCGGCGTCGAGGCGAAGAAGCACATGGACTCGGGCGGACTCGTGCCGGACGACGTGATCATCGGGCTCGTCGCGGAGCGCATCAAGCAGGCGGACTGCGCGAACGGATTCCTGTTCGACGGCTTCCCGCGGACCATCCCGCAGGCCGACGCGATGAAGGCTGCCGGTGTCGTCCTCGACCACGTCGTCGAGATCGACGTCGACAACGAGGAGATCATCAAGCGCATGTCCGGCCGCCGCGTGCATCCGACCTCGGGCCGCACGTACCACGTCGTCTTCAATCCGCCGAAGGTTGCCGGCAAGGACGACGCGACCGGTGAGGATCTCGTCCAGCGCGACGACGACCGCGAGGAAGTCGTGCGCAAGCGCCTCGAGGTCTACCAGAACCAGACCCGCCCGCTCGTCGACTACTACCTCGGCTGGGCGAAGAGCGGCGTCGCCGGTGCGCCGAAGTACGCGTGCATCGCGGGCGTCGGCTCGGTCGACCAGATCCGCGACAAGGTCTTCGCGGCGCTGGGCTGACGATCACGGCGCGCGGCGGACGACATCGATGACCAGTCCGCCCGTGCGCCGCAACGCGCTCTACTGCCAGGCCGGCGGCGTCACCGCCGTCATCAACGCGAGTGCCGCGGCCGTCATCGAGACGTGCCGCGCGCACCCCGACCGCATCGGGACGCTCTTCGCGGGCCGCAACGGCGTGATCGGTGTCCTCGACGAGGACCTCATCGACACGACGCCGGAATCCGCCGAGACGCTCCTCGCGCTGCGCAACACCCCCGGCGGTGCATTCGGCTCCGCGCGATATCGGCTGCCCGAACTCGAGGACGACCGTCGCCCGTGGGAACGCCTCCGCGATGTCTTCGCGGCGCACGACATCGGCTACGTCTTCTACAACGGCGGCAACGGCTCGGCCGACACGGCCCGCAGCTTCGCGAGGTTCCCGGAGATCTTCGGCTACCCGCTCACCTGCGTGCACGTGCCGAAGACCGTCGACAACGACATGCCGGTCACCGACTGCGCGCCCGGCTTCGGCTCGGCCGCGAAGTACCTCGCCGTGAGCTTCCGCGAGGCCGCGGCCGACGTCGCGTCGATGGCCGCGTCGTCGACGCGCGTGTTCATCCTGGAGGCGATGGGTCGGCATGCCGGCTGGATGGTCGCCGCGATGGGGCTCGCCGCCGAGCCCGGCCGCGATGTCCCGCATGTCCTGCTGTTCGCGGAAGTCCCGTTCGACGAGGCGCAGTTCCTCGCGCACGTGAAGGCCACCGTCGCGGCCCACGAGTACTGCGTGATCGGCGTCTCGGAAGGCCTCGCGCGGCCCGACGGCACGCCGGTGTCGGCCCTGCCCGGCCCGCATCCGCCCGGCGAGGAACAGCTGGGCGGCGTGGCCCCGGTCCTCGCGCAGCTCGTCCGGAAGCATCTCGGCTACAAATGCCACTGGGCCACGGCCGACTATCTGCAGCGGTCGGCGCGGCACATCGCATCGAGCACCGACCTCGCGCAGGCCGAGGCCCTCGGCAAGGCCGCCGTCGAGCTGGCGCTGGCCGGCCGCACGAGCGTGATGCCGATCGTCGTCCGGGAGTCGAGCCATCCGTACCGCTGGCGCGTCGGTGTCACCGACCTCGACAACGTCGCGACGATCGAACGCACCCTGCCGCGCGAATTCATCGCAGCCGACCGGTACCACATCACCGAAGCGTGCCGCGACTATCTCCAGCCGCTCATCGCCGGCGAGGCCTGGCCGCCCTTCCGCGACGGTCTCCCCGTGCACGCCCGGCTGATCGGGCAGGCGGTCCCGCGGGTCCTGCCCCCCTGGCGCGCGCCTTAAATACGGGTTGCTGCGTCCAAAAACGCGCAGCTAGAATCGCCGAGATTTTTTACGCCCCACCCGCAGCGTCGTACCCCATGAAGGTGCGGCGGTCCCGCGGTCAGTCAAGAAGCCCGCAGAACGGCTTCCGGAACGTCCGATCCGCCAGTCCCGGCGGCGCAACAGATCGTCTATCGTCAGGCAACTTTTTGGGGGAGTCATGTCTTCAGGTCTCATGTTGGCCCTGCTATGCGGGGCTGCCGCCGTGCTGTACGGGATCATCTCGATCCAGTGGATCCTGGCCCGGCCCGCCGGCAATGCCCGGATGCAGGAAATCGCGCTGGCCGTCCAGCAGGGCGCGCAGGCGTACCTCTCGCGGCAGTACAAGACCATCGGCATCGTCGGGGTCATCCTGTTCGTCCTCATCGCCGTCGTCCCCGGCCTCGGTGTCTCCACCGCGATCGGCTTCGCGATCGGCGCCATCCTGTCGGGCGCTGCCGGCTTCATCGGCATGAACGTCTCGGTGCGCGCGAACGTGCGCACGGCGCAGGCGGCGACCATCGGCCTGAACGAGGCGCTCGACGTCGCGTTCCGCGGCGGCGCCATCACCGGCATGCTGGTCGTGGGCCTGGGGATGCTCGGCGTGGCCGGTTATTACGGCGTGCTCAAGGCGACCGGCAACTCGGCCAACATGACCGAACTGCTCCACCCGATGGTGGGCCTGGCCTTCGGCTCCTCGCTGATCTCGATCTTCGCGCGTCTCGGTGGCGGCATCTTCACGAAGGGTGCCGACGTCGGCGCCGACCTCGTGGGCAAGGTCGAAGCCGGGATCCCGGAAGACGATCCGCGCAACCCCGCCGTGATCGCCGACAACGTCGGTGACAACGTCGGCGACTGCGCCGGCATGGCCGCCGACCTGTTCGAGACCTACGCCGTGACGATCATCGCGACGATGCTCGTCGGTGCGCTGACCTTCGCGTCGATGGGCGACGCCGCCGTCGTGTATCCGCTGGTGCTGGGCGGCGTGTCGATCATCGCGTCCATCATCGGCTGCTACTTCGTGAAGGCCCGCCAGGGCGGCAAGATCATGAACGCGCTGTATCGCGGCCTCGCGGTCGCCGCGGTGATCTCGCTGGTCGCGTTCTACTTCGTGACCAACTGGATCATGGGCGGCGTGGCCGAAGCCACGGGTGGCAAGATCACGACGATGGCGCTGTTCGGCGCATCCATCGTGGGCATCGTGCTGACCGGCGCGCTCGTCTACATCACCGAGTACTACACCGGCACCGACTTCGCCCCCGTCAAGCACGTGGCGCAGGCGTCGACCACCGGCCACGCGACGAACATCATCGCTGGCATCGGCGTGTCGATGAAGTCGTGTGCCTGGCCCGTGCTGGCGGTGTGTGCGGCCATCATGGCCTCCTACGCAGTCACCGGCGGCTTCGCGACCGATGGTGCTTCATACGGTCTCTACGGCATCGCGATCGCGGCCACGTCCATGCTCTCGATGGCCGGCATCGTCGTCGCGCTCGACGCGTACGGTCCGATCACCGACAACGCCGGTGGCATCGCCGAAATGGCCGAGATGCCCCCGTCGGTCCGCGCGATCACCGATCCGCTGGACGCCGTCGGCAACACGACGAAGGCCGTGACGAAGGGCTATGCGATCGGCTCCGCCGGTCTCGCCGCCCTCGTGCTGTTCGCGGACTACACCCACGCACTCAAGGCTGCCGGCAAGACGACCGTGTTCGACCTGTCGGATCCGATGGTCATCGTCGGCCTCTTCATCGGCGGCCTGATCCCCTACCTCTTCGGCGCCATGGCGATGGAAGCGGTGGGTCGTGCAGCCGGTGCGGTCGTGGAGGAAGTCCGCCGCCAGTTCCGCGAGATCAAGGGCATCATGGAAGGCACCGCGAAGCCCGAGTACGGCCGCGCCGTCGACATGCTGACGACCGCCGCGATCCGCGAAATGATGATCCCGTCGCTCCTGCCGGTGCTCGTGCCGATCATCGTCGGCCTCGTCCTCGGACCGGCTGCACTCGGCGGCCTGCTGATGGGCACGATCGTCACCGGTCTCTTCGTCGCGATCTCCATGACCACCGGTGGTGGCGCGTGGGACAACGCGAAGAAGTACATCGAGGATGGACACCACGGCGGCAAGGGTTCCGATGCGCACAAGGCGGCGGTCACGGGCGACACGGTGGGCGATCCCTACAAGGACACCGCCGGCCCGGCCGTGAACCCGCTCATCAAGATCATCAACATCGTCGCGCTGCTGATCGTGCCGCTGCTCTGAGCACCTTCCGGCAGTGGCAATGAACAACGGCTCCCTCGGGAGCCGTTGTCTTTTCCGGAGACCGCCGCCGAGGTCAGAGGCGGAAGCGCTCCACCGAGT
>CAUJJX010000223.1 GCA_963205165.1 Pseudomonadota bacterium
ACGAGCGCCTCGGTCTCCGGCCCCGGCCGGCGCGCATCGCCCTGCGCCGTGCCGTGGAACGCCGCGGGGCGGTCGCACTTCCAGTAGTAGATGTCGCGGCGGAGTGCGTTCGTGCTCATCGGTCGATACTCGCGCACGGCACGGCGGAATCCTGTCCGCGTTCCCAGCAGTCACCGGGCGCCTTCGCGTCCGGATGCGGAATGCCGTCGCGGTCGATGCGTCCGACGAATGTCCGCCAGCGACGCGCGCCCTGCCGATCCACCTCGAGCCGCAGCAGCCAGCCCGTCGTCGTGTCGGCATCGGTGAAGCCGTCGAACACGAAATTGCCGAGGCTGTAGACGATCGGCCGGCCGCGGTGCTGCCCGGTGTCCTGCGTGACGTGCGGATGGCCGCCGACGACGGCATCGGCACCCGCATCGATCATCACTCGGGCAAGTTCGCGCTGACGCTTGCTCGCGAGGGGCTCGTACTCCCAGCCCCAGTGCATCACCGGGATCACGATGTCGGCGCGATGCAGCGTCCGCGCTGTCGCGATGTCGAGGCGCACCTGATCGTCCTCGCTCCACGCCGTGCCGGGCTTGTCGTGATCGGCCTCGAAGCTGCGCGGCAGGAACTCGTTGTAGCCGAGCAGCGCGATGCGCAGTCCCTTGCGTTCGATGATCAGCGGCGTGTGCGCACGCGCGAGGTCGCGACCACCGCCGAAGTACGCGATGCCGCGCTTTTCGAGCAGTCGGAGCATTTCGCCGAAGGCCTTCGGTCCGTAGTCGCCCGAATGATTGTTCGCGAGCGAGACGGCGTCGAAGTGGCGCTTCAGCACGCCGAGCGTGCGGGGGTGCGCGCGGAACGTGTAGGGCTTGCCGGGCTCGGGCGTGCCCGTCGTCGCGACGACGCATTCGAGATTGCCGACGCGGATGTCGGCCGCGTCGAGTAGCTTCGCGAACGGCGCGAACGGATCGCGCCCGCGGCGGATCGCCCGGCCGGGCAGCGTGTCGAGCATCACGTCGCCGACGAACGCGATCGACACGGTGACGTCCGTCGATGCGTCCTCGGCGTGCGCGAAGCCCGACGCTGCAAGGCCGAACGCGATCGCGACAGCGGCGAGCATTGCCGCGATCACGGTGTCACCTCGAACAGCGCGCAGCCGTACTGGAACTCGCGCTCCAGTCGCGGGGAATAGATGAAGTGGCGTCCCGTGAGCGCCGACGGCGCGGGGGCGATCTGCGCGACGGGTGACTCGTACCGGACTTCGTGGAGCAGCACCGGCTGACGATCCGCCACGTAGTACGTGTAGAGCTTGATGTAATCGACGTGCTGCGCGTCGCCGATCACGACGGCCTTGAACCGGAAGTTGTCGCGGACATCGACCGACGCGACGCCGTACGGGTCGGTGACGGGCGCGAACTCGCGGACCAGCGTCTCGCCGCCCTGGTCGAGCTGGCAGCGCAGGCGCGGCGCCGCAGAAGCCGCCGTCGGCAGCGCGACGGCGATCAGCGCGGCGAACAGCGCGGTCGCCCGCGAACGGGCGGCGGATCGTTCGGGGAATCGGGTCGGGCGGAAGCTCACGGGCGGCACCACGCGCAATGCTTTCGGGGCCGCGAGTATAGGCGGCGACATTCGCTCAAGTCGCCGACGGCGCGGCCGACATGCCTCCATCGCACACACACACGATGTCACCCGACACAGTCAGGGTGGCACGCACACGAGGGATTCATGACCATCACCCGTCGCATCGCTGGAATCGTCGTCCTGTCCGTACTCTCCCTGCTGCTGGTCGGCGGGCTCGGCCTCCATGATCTCTACCGTGCGAACGAACGGTTCGAGGTCGTCGAGCAGAACGTCATACCGAGCGTCGAACTGCTCGACAAGGCCGTGCGAATCCTCGGCCGGACGCGTCTCGCGACTTACCAGCACGTGCTCGCGTCGGACCCCGCCGCGAAGGCAAAGCTCGACGGCATGATCGCGGATCTCGATTCCGAACTGACCGGCCTCCTCGGCCGCTACGAGCGCGAACTGACCGTCGACGACGAGGATCGGCGCCTCGCCCGCCACAACATCGAGGCGTTCGCGACCTATCGCGAAGCGCGCAACCGCGTGCTCGCCGACGGCACCGCCGACAAGGCCACGACCGAGCAGCGGCTGATCGCGCAGGTGCGGCCGCCGGCGGAACAACTCCAGTCGGCCCTCGAGGACCACGCGACCTTCAACGCGAAGCTGAGCACCCGGCTCGAAGCCGAGAACCGCCAGAACTTCCGGCGCTCGATGATGATCGGCGTCGGCATCCTCGCCGGCGCGACGGTCGCGCTGATCGTGCTCGGCACGATGCTGGTCCGGATCGTCCGCGACAGCCTCGCCAGCCTGCGCGACGGCATGGTCCGCGTGAACACCTCGCTCGACTTCACGCAGCGCGTACCGGTGCGCGCCAACGACGAGATCGGCGCGACGGCCACCGCATTCAACGCGCTCCTCGAGCGCCTCCAGACGAGCATCCGCGGGCTTCTCGCCGGCGCCGGCAACGTTGCAGACGCCTCGCGCAGCCTCAAGACGCTCGCGATCGACGTCTCGGCGGCCGCCGAGACCCAGAGCCGCGCCGCGTCGAGCATCGCGAGCACCGTCGAGGAGCTCACCGTCAGCGCCCAGCAGGTCGGCGACCGCGCGAGCGAGACGCTGACCGTCGCGAAGGCGTCCGGCGATCTTGCCCGCTCTGGCTCGGACACGATCGGCGAGACCATCGCCGAGATCCGCACGTTCTCGTCGATCGTCGGCGACGCCGCCGCGACGATGCGCAAGCTCCAGGAGAACGGCGAACAGATCGGCAACGTCGTCCGCGTCATCAAGGACGTCGCGGACCAGACCAACCTGCTCGCGCTCAACGCGGCGATCGAGGCTGCGCGCGCGGGCGAGCTGGGCCGCGGCTTCGCCGTCGTCGCCGACGAGGTGCGCAAGCTGGCGGAACGCACCGCCGCGTCGACCACCGAGATCGCGACGACCGTGGACGCGATGCGCGCGAGTTCGCAGGAAGCCGTCGCGGCGATGGAAGCCGCCGAACACGTCGTGACCCGCACGGCCAGCCGCGCCGACGATGCCGACCGCGCCATCAAGGGCATCGCCGATTCGGTGAACCGCACGGGTGACGTCGTCGCCGAGATCACCACCGCCATCCAGGAACAGAGCGTCGCGAGCACGACGATCGCCGTCGACGTCGAACGCATCGCGCGGATGTCGGAACAGGCCTCGGCCGCCGCCACGAAGACGGAATCGAACGCGGACGACCTCGAACGCCAGGCGAACGCCCAGCTCGAGACGCTGCGCGCGTATCGGGTGTAGCAACGCCCCGTCCGCCGGGGCTCGCGTCAGCACGCGGGCACCGACGGACCTCGACATTCCGCACCCTCCTGCAAGGGTGCGGCGCGGCCTGCTGCTGTCATGGGCCATCCTCCGATCGCGCCCCTGCCCGGCTCGATCCGGTCATCCCCGATGGTCCGCTCGACCCAGTCCCCCGCCTCGATCGCCGAGGCGGCGCGTCATGTGCGCGACGCAGGATGCAGCCCTCCGAAGCCGAGCTGCATCCAATGGACAAGCACAACCTCAATCGACGAGATTTCCTCGGCGGCCTGGTCGCCGCCGCCATCGCGACGCCGACCCTGCTCGCGACGTCGCCGGCCCGCGCCGCCGACGCCCTGCCGTTCGCGCATGGGGTCGCCAGCGGCGATCCGCTCGCGAACCGCGTGATCCTCTGGACCCGCGTCAGCGCGTCCGGCGACGCGAATCCGCGCGTCCTGTGGGAAGTCGCGCGCGACAGCGGATTCACCCGCGTCGTGCGCACCGGGATCACGCGGACGAACGCGCTGCGCGACTTCACGGTGAAGGTGGACGTCGACGGCCTCGCGCCCGATTCGATCTACCACTTCCGCTTCACGTACAACGGCGCGCGCTCGACGACGGGCCGCACGCGCACGCTCCCGGTCGCGACGAACGCGCCCGTGCGCCTCGCGGTGTTCTCGTGCTCGAACTTCCCCGCGGGCTACTTCCACGCGTATGCCGAGGCCGCGCGCATGAGCGACCTGAACGCAGCCGTGCATCTCGGCGACTTCATCTACGAATACGCGCGCGGCGGCTACGCCTCGGACGATGCCGCGGCCCTCGGTCGCGAGGTCCTGCCCGCCACCGAATGCCTGACGCTCGCCGACTATCGCGCGCGCCACGCGCTCTATCGCACCGATCCGGGGTTGCGGGCGCTCTGCGCGTCCGTCCCGCTGATCGCCGTCTGGGACGATCACGAGGTCGCGAACAACGCCTACGTGTCCGGCGCGGCGAACCACACGGCGGGCGTCGAGGGTGACTACGCGACCCGGCGCAACGCGGCGCTGAAGGCGTACCACGAGTGGATGCCGATCCGCACGCCCGACACGTCGGACCTGCGGAAGATCTACCGGTCGTTCGACTTCGCGGACGTGCTCTCGCTGCACATGCTCGAGACCCGCCACATCGCGCGCACCGTGCAGTTGTCGGAAGGCAACTTCGTCGGACCGGACGGCATCGACGCACCCACGCTCTACGCAGCCGCCAACGCGAGCAGCCGACGGTTGATCGGTGAGGAGCAGCTCGCCTGGCTCCGCGAGCGGATGACCGCATCGACCGCGACCTGGCAGGTGCTCGGCCAGCAGGTGCTGATGGGGCGGATGGACATGCCCGCCGCGATCGGCCTCGGCCAGATCTCGATCACGGGCTACCAGCGGCTGACCGAGAAGGCCTCGACGCGCCCCGCGGAACTCACGCGCGCGGAGCGCTACATCCTCGCGCAGCCCGTGATCCCGAAGAGCATGGACGCCTGGAGCGGCTACGGCTTCGAACGGGAATCCGTGCTCGGCGTCGCGCGCGACCTCGACCGCAACCTCGTCGTGCTCGCAGGCGACACGCACAACGCGTGGGCCAACGACCTGCTCGACGACGGCGGAGTCCCGGTGGGCGTCGAGTTCGCCACGCCGGGAGTGTCGTCCCCGGGGATGGAAGTCACGAGCCGCACCGACGACCCGGCCGCGGTCGCGCGGTGGATGACCGCCAACGTCCCGCACCTGAAGTACGCGGAGACCGGGCATCGCGGCTTCATGGTCGTCACGGCGACGCGCGAGGAATGCCGCGCCGACTGGCATTTCGTCAGCACCGTGAAATCGCCGACCTACGAATTCTTCGCGGGCGGGAGCCTCCGGACACTGCCCGGTGCACACCACCGCACGCTGATTCCGGCGGCGTGATCCGCCACCACGACAAGCACACCAGGAGAACCCTCGAATGATCATCCGCACCCTCGCCGCCAGCGCGGCACTCGCCCTCGCGATCCCGGCGCACGCCGTCGTCGGCGTCACGCTCCAGCGCGACAGCTTCGGCCTCGACAGCTTCGAGTACGTCCAGGACTTCGACACGCTCGCCGCGACGAGCGGCACCGCGACCGTCGCGTGGGCCAACGACACGACGATCGACGGCTGGTCGCTGTTCGATGCGAACAAGGTCGGCAAGACCACGTACCGCGCGAGCCACGGCAGCGATTCGTCCGGCACCTTCTACAGCTACGGCGCGAACGGCGTCGGCGAACGCGCGCTCGGCGCCGTCGGCGCGGGCACGACGTACTGGGGTTCCCCGGCGTCGAGCGGCCTGTCCGGCTACATCGCGCTGGCGCTCCGGAACGACGCGGGCATCGCGCTCGAAGGCATCGGGGTCTACTGGGATGCCGAGCAGTGGCGTCTCGGCCAGGACAACCAGACGACGGACGCCGTCGACTTCCGCTACGGCTTCGGCGACACCTTCGCGACGGTGACGACGTGGATCAATCCGGGGGCGTCGTTCAAGTACAACTCGCCGATCCTGAACACGGCCGGCGGCGCCGGCGCAGCCCTCGACGGCAACGCGAACGCCATCGCGCTCGGCGGCGACATCGCACTCGACTGGCAAGCCGGGCAGACGCTCTGGCTCACGTGGATCGACTACAACAGCGCCGGCAACGACCACGGCGTCGCGATCGACAACGTGTTCGTGACTGCTGCCCTGGCGCCCGTGCCGGAACCCTCGACGATCGCGCTGATGGTCGCCGGCCTCGGCCTCGTCGGCCTGGGCGCGACGCGTCGCCAGCGCCGGTCCTGATCCGCGCCGCTTCCATCGGGGAACACCATGCTTCATCGCAAACTCACCCGCGGCCTGCTCGTCCTGCTGTCCGCGGCGGCCGGCACCGCCTCCGCCGAACTCCCGGTGACCTTCGACGCGTCGGGCAGCTACCGGTACGCGCAGTCCTTCGACACGCTCGGCACCACCTCGCGCGCGTTCGAGTGGTACGACAACGGGACCCTGCCCGGCTGGCATCTGCTCAACTTCGTCGAACAGCCGCTCGTCACGCCGACCTACCGCGGCGACACCGGTGACGACGGCGGCGGCAGCTTCTACAGCTACGGACTCGAAGGCGACGGCAACCGCGCGCTCGGTGCGCTGGGGTCCGGGGGGTCGTACTTCGGCACACCGGCCGCGGGCAGGCTCGCGGGCTACATCACGGTCGCGTTCCGCAACACCGGCACAACGGACATCCGGCGCGTCGATGTCCGCTTCGACGGCCAGCAGTGGCGCCAGGGCGCGAGCGACAACCTCAACACGATGGTCTTCGAGTACGGCGTCGGAGAGGAATTCGGGCACGTCGCGTGGATCCGTCCCGGCCGCGGCTTCGACTTCGACTCGCCCTCGCCGCTCATCGGATCGGCGGAAGGCCAGGTCGTGTTCGGCCGCGACCGCCTCGCGCGTCAGGCGCTGGGCGGCAGTCTCGCGCCGCTCTGGCCGGCCGGCGCGAAGCTCTGGATGCGCTGGGCCTTCCTGAACAACCACGGCTTCGATCACGGTCTCGCGATCGACGACTTCCGGCTCTCGGTCGACGGGTTCGGACGCTAGATCAACACCACGGGGTCATGACTTCCCCCTCCAGGGTCGGACGCTGCCCGCGGTGTCCGGCCCTGCTTTTTCATCTGCCCCGATAACCCCCGACAGCGGCCGATCGCGGTCGGACACCGCGGGACGATTCACCCTACACTCGGACCGTCACCGCAACGGGTGAACAACCCGCCGGAGACCTCACCCCGATCGACGCGCAGCCGTTCCACGGCGACCGCTCGCTCCCCCGCATTCCGCAAGCCACCGCGCCGTGCCCACCCGGGCAACCGACAGACCCGGGACCGCACGGATCGCGATTCAGGAGTCCCTGTTGAGAAATCGAATGGCAGCCCTGGCCTGCGCGCTCGCGCTCGGTCACGGCGCGCACGCCGCGTCCGACCCGGACACGAATCGCCTCGAACGCCGCTACGACCTGACGCTGAGCTACACGCTGCCGCCCGACAAGGTCGCGAACGGCCATGTCGTCGTCGACGTGAAGATGATCGCGAAGCTCTGGACGCTGATGGGCGAACCGGTCGTGTACTGCAGCGCGAGCTGGACGCTGCGCGACGTCGTCGGCACCAGCCTCGTGTTCGAGCGGCGGGGTGAATCGCGCAGGCTGATGCGGCAGGGCATGCCGGCGTCGGTCTGGAAGGACGTCGGTCTCGTCGACGCGACGTTCGCGATCCCGCTGGTGCGCAAGCGCCCGGGCAGTTCCGCCGAGAAAGCCTGGCTGCCCTGCAACATCGGCGCGACCAATGCGAATGGCGATCCGCGCGGGTCCTTCACGGTGCCGGGCAGTCCGGACTGGAGCCGACTGCTGCTCACGCCGTCGCGCTTCCAGGACACCCGCCGTCCGTGGGACGACGCCGCGAACTTCATGACGGCCGCGGAAGCGAAGGCCTTCCTGAAATCGCCGGACACGTCGATGGAAACTGTCGGCCGCGACCGCGATGTATCGAGCACGATGGTGCTCGGGATGCAGTTCGACTTCTGGTCGCTGATCGGCTGGCAGGACGACCAGTACGCCGCGCAGGAGGCGAAGCGCGTGGCCGAGCGTGCCGCGGAGCGCAGGCGCATCGCGGCGATCATCGCAGCGAAACGTCCGGCAAAGTCACCGCAGGCGCCCGGCGATGCGCCGAAGCCCGGCAACGACCTGCTCGACCCGTTCGATGCGATGGTGGAGGAGATCGAGACCATCACCGTGAATCGCGACGCCGAGGTGCGGAAGTCCGCCACCGCCAGCGCGTCGTCGCAGACGGGGGCGCGGCAGGAACAGCGACGCCGCCAGCTCGCCGCACGTGGCTGCCTCGGGAACGACACCGCGACGCTCGACGATCTCGGCGCCGCCGCCGACCGCGCCGAAGCGGGCCACGCGAAGTGCAGCAGCGGCGCGGGTCTCGTCGCGTTCCGCGATGAGCAGACCCGCCTTTACGGCTACAAGCGGCCCGATGGTTCGGTGCACATGGAACCGCGCTTCGAGAAGGCGGAGAACTTCAGCGAAGGACTTGGGCAGGTGAAGCACCCCGACTGCGGCGAGTTCGTCTGCTACGTGAACGCGGTCGGCGCGATCGTCGTCCGGACGGAGTACAAGCGTGCAGGCCCGTTCTCCAGCGGCCTCGCGTGGGTGCAGGACGCGACCACCTACAAGTACGGCTACATCGACCGCGAGGGACGCACCGTGATCCCGTTGCAGTTCAACCAGGCCGGGACGTTCGAGAACGGGGTCGCGAAGGTGTCGACGCTGGTGGAGTCGATCGAGGCCGAGAACGTCTGCGACGACTACAACACGGACGTGTATTCCGAGGGCGAGATCTCGCCGGCCGGCACGTGGGTCTCCGGCCCGAAAGAGAGGCGCAACAAGTGGCGCCAGGCTTGCCTCACGAAGAGCAACTGACCATGACCGACACCTACATCCGGGCA
>CAUJJX010000224.1 GCA_963205165.1 Pseudomonadota bacterium
CGACGCCGACGAGCCTCGTGCCCGACGCTGACACCGGCGACTACATCCGCGCCGTGTTCCTGACCGACGGCGCGACGCACCATCGGACCGCCGCCGTCGTGCAGCAGGCCACGCAGGCGATGCTGGCGAATCCGGCCAACGAGCACGCCGTCGCCTTCACGGGCCTCGACTTCCTCGGCGGCGGATTCCGCAACAGCGCGGCCACGGTCTTCGCATCGCAGAAGCACTGGGACGAGCGCCCCGGCGTCGGCACGCAGCAGCTCGTCGGCGAGTTCTACGGCCGCACGGCGCACATCAAGGAAGGTCTCGTGCTGGCCTTCCCGCCACCCCCGATCATGGGTCTCGGCAACTCCGGCGGCTTCGAGTTCTACATCCAGAACCGCGGCGAAGGCGGTCCGGCGCGGCTGAACGAGGTGCTGCAGCAGTTCCTCGAACGCGCCAACAAGGACCCCATGCTGGCCGGCGTGCAGACGCTGTGGCGCTCCAACGTGCCGCAGCTCTTCGTCGACGTCGACCGCGAGAAGGCGAAGGCACTCGGCGTGCCGCTCGCCTCGCTCTACAACACGGTCGCGGCCTCGCTCGGCACCTTCTACGTGAACGACTTCAACAAGTTCGGCCGGACGTGGCAGGTGCTCATGTCCGCAGAGCCGCAGTACCGGAAGCGGCCGGACGCACTGGGCGAGCTGTTCGTCCGCGCGAACGACGGCTCGATGGTGCCGCTGAAGTCCCTCGCGAAGATGACCTTCACCTCCGGCCCGGACTCCCTGAACCGCTTCAACAACCTGCCCGCGGTGAAGCTGCTCGGCCAGGGCGCGCCCGGCATCTCGTCCGGCCAGGCGATCGCGGTCGTCGAGAAGATCGCCGACGAGGTGCTCCCCCCCGAGTTCAGCTACGACTGGGGCGGCGCGTCGTACCAGGAGAAGCGTTCCAGCGGCACGTCGGGCCTCGCGCTCGGCATGGCCGCGATCATGGTGTTCCTGATCCTCGCGGCGCAGTACGAGCGCTGGTCGCTGCCGCTGTCGGTGATGCTGGCGCTGCCCTTCGGCACCTTCGGCGCGCTGGCCGCGGTCTGGCTGCGCGGCATGACGAACGACGTCTACTTCCAGATCGGTCTCGTCACGCTGCTGGGTCTCGCCGCGAAGAACGCCATCCTGATCGTCGAGTACGCGCTGCTGAAGTACCAGGAGGGCCTGTCGGCCTCCGCAGCCGCACTCGAAGCCGCGCGCCTGCGGTTCCGCCCGATCCTGATGACGTCGCTCGCGTTCATCCTCGGCGTGATGCCGCTGGCGCTCTCGACGGGTGCGGGTGCCGGTGCACGACGTTCGGTGGGCACGGGCGTGATGGGCGGGATGCTCGCCGCGACCTTCCTGGCGATCTTCTTCGTGCCCCTCTTCTTCCGCCTCATGACCGACCGGAAGCTCTTCGAGAAGCGCACGACGGCGCAGCTGCGCGAAGAGATCGAGCATCACCATCGCGTGATGACGGCCTCGACGAGCATGCCGCACAAGGCGATCGTCCCGAAGCACGACGACGCGACGCCGGGCTGAGGGCGGTGACGTTCCCCGGAGGGTGATCCGCCGGGGAACGCGGAAGTAAAAAGACCCGCATCGGGATGACCGGCGCGGGTCTTTTCCTTTCCGGGTCGCGCGACGCCTACGTCGCCGCCACCGCCGTGATCGGCAGCTCCAGCTTCGCCAGCGACGCCGCCAGCACGCGCACCGCCCCCATCCGCGGGAAGCCCGCGCGGTACGCCGCGACGATCCGCCGCATCGGGTGTGGCGCCGTGAAGTCGATCACCTTGACGAGCGGACTGGTGTGGCGGGCCGTCAGCGCCGTCGCGGGCAGCACCGAGATGCCCATGCCCGACGCGACCATGCTGCGCAGCGTCTCCAGCGAATTGCCCTGCTTGCCCTGTGTCGGCGGACGCGACAGTTCGTGGCACGCGTCGAGCACCTGGTCGCGGAAGCAGTGGCCGAGCGACAGGAGCAGCAGGTTCTGCGCGCCGAGTTCCGACGACGCGATGCTCTTCCGGCGCGACCACTCGTGCTTCGCCGGGACGATCACGCGGAACTCCTCGTCGTAGAGCGGCATCGTCTCGATGCCTGCGGCCGCGTAGGGCAGCGCGAGGATCGCCACGTCGATGAAGCCCGCGCGGAGCATCTGGTCGAGGTTCGCCGTCTGGTTCTCCTCGATGTCGAGCGGCATCGACGGCGCCGCCGAGCGCAGCGCAAGCACGAGTTCCGGCAGGAGGTAGGGCGCGACCGTGTGGATCACGCCGAGCCGCAGCGGCCCGTCGAGCGGATCGCGGCGTTCCTTCGCGACGATCTTCACGCGCGCGGCCTCGTCCAGCACCCGCCGCGCCTGCGCGACGACGGCGTCGCCGGCCTCGGTCAGCAGCACCTCGGCCGGGCCGCGCTCGAAGAGCTGCACGCCCAGTTCGTCTTCCAGCTTCTTCACCGACGCCGACAGACTCGGCTGGCTCACGAAGCAGCGCTCCGCCGCGCGCCGGAAATTGCGTTCCTCGGCGACGGCCACGATGTACTTCAGTTCCGTCAGGGTCACGGATTCGTCTCCTTCGACAGGTCATAGGCAATGCCTATCGGCCGGATCGTAACAAGGTATTGGCCGGGGTCCGGGGTGGAACCGCACACTCCGTTCCGTGATCTCGAAAGAGGTCGTCGCATTCGAAACCAGTCACCCCAAGGAGAAAACCATGTTCCCGAACTTCGAAGGCAAGCGCGTTCCCGACGTCACGTTCCGCGTCCGCCAGGATAACGAGTGGAAGAGCATCACGACCGCCGACCTCTTCGCCGGCAAGACCGTCGTCCTGTTCTCCCTGCCCGGCGCGTTCACCCCGACGTGCTCGTCGACGCACCTCCCCCGCTACAACGAGTTGGCGCCGACCTTCAAGGCGCACGGCGTCGACGACATCCTGTGCGTGTCGGTCAACGACACGTTCGTGATGAACGAGTGGGCGAAGGACCAGGACGCCGCGAACATCACGCTGATCCCGGACGGCAACGGCGAGTTCACCGACGGCGTCGGCCTGCTCGTCGACAAGTCCGACCTCGGATTCGGCAAGCGCTCGTGGCGCTACTCGATGCTCGTGAAGGACGGCGTGATCGTGAAGCAGTTCATCGAGCCGCAGAAGCCCGGCGACCCCTTCGAAGTCTCGGACGCCGACACGATGCTGAACTTCATCGCGCCGAACGCGAAGAAGCCGGATCAGGTGGCGATCTTCACCCGCGAAGGCTGCGGCTTCTGCGCGAAGGCGAAGGAACTGCTCACGCAGCTCGGCTACGACTATGCGGAAGTCCCGCTGGCGCACACCGTCCGCAATCGCGTGGTCGGCGCCGTGACCGGCAAGGGCACCGTGCCGCAGATCTTCATCAACGGCGAGTACATCGGCGGCGCGGAAGAGCTGGAAGCCTGGAGCCGGCAGGCGAAGGCCGCGTAAACCCGCGACCAGCAGTCAGCGGAGTACACCCGGTCGCCTCGCGCGGCCGGGACTCGGGGGCCGGGGGTTGTCGACATTCCGGCCCCCGAGTCGTCTCTGCGCCCCGCCGGAAGTCCCCGGTGCAACGCCGGGCGCAACACAGGCAGCAACGCGACAACGATGCTCGACATGACCGAGTTCCCGCGATCGAACGACGAATCCGCATCTCGAAAAGGACACGCACCATGAACACCATCACCACCGACGTCGCCGTCATCGGTGCCGGGACTGCCGGCCTCGCGGCGTACCGCGCGGCCATCGCGGCCGACAGGCGCGCCGTGATCATCGAGGCCGGCCCCCACGGCACGACCTGCGCCCGCGTGGGCTGCATGCCGAGCAAGCTGCTGATCGCCGCGGCCGAGGCCGCACACGGACCGGCGAAGTGGGACACCTTCGGCCTGCGGCTCGAAGGCTCGGTGAAGGTGGACGGCGCGGCCGTGATGGACCGCGTGAAGCGCGAGCGCGACCGCTTCGTCGGCTTCGTCGTGGCGGGCGTCGAGCGCATCCCCGAGTCGCATCGCGTGACGGGCCGCGCGAAGTTCACGAGTGCCACGTCGATCGAGGTGGATGACCACACGCGCATCGACTTCACGCGCGCCGTGATCGCGACCGGTTCGTCACCGTCGATCCCGCCGGTGCTCCGCGGTGCCGCCGACCGGCTCGTCGTGAACGACGACGTCTTCTCGTGGAACGATCTCCCGAAATCCGTCGCCGTCTTCGGCCCCGGCGTCATCGGGCTCGAACTCGGCCAGGCGTTGAGCCGGCTCGGCGTCGAGGTGCGGATGTTCGGCGTCGGTGGACTCGTCGGACCGTTCACCGACCCGGCCGTGCGCGACTACGCCCTCCGCGCCTTCGGCGCGGAATTCCACCTCGACGCCGACGCGAAGGTGAGCGCCGTCGAACGCGTGGCGGATGGCGTCCGCGTGCGCTATCGCGACCACGACGGATCGGAGACGGAAGCCGTCGTCGACTACGTGATCGCCGCGACGGGCCGTGCGCCGAACGTGCGTGGCCTCGGTCTCGAATCCACCGGCATCGAACTCGACGCCCGCGGGCTCCCGAAGTTCGACCGGCGGACCATGCAGTGCGGGACCAGCGCGATCTTCATCGCGGGCGACGCGAACAACGACCTTCCCTTGCTCCACGAAGCGGCCGACGAAGGCCGCATCGCGGGCGACAACGCCGCACGCTTCCCGGCCGTGCAACCGGGCCTGCGCCGGACGCCGCTCGGCGTCGTGTTCAGCGACCCGCAGCTCGCCACGGTTGGTCGGCGCTTCGCCGAACTCGACGCGGCAGCTATCGTGGTTGGCGAGGTGTCGTTCGAGGACCAGGGCCGCTCGCGGGTGATGCTGCGCAACCGCGGTCTTGCGCATGTCTACGCGGACGTGAACGACGGCCGCGTCGTCGGCGCAGAGCTGATCGGCCCCGACGCGGAACACCTCGCGCACCTGCTCGCGTGGGGCATCCAGTCGGAGATGACGGTCGCGCGGATGCTGGAAATGCCCTTCTATCACCCGGTCGTGCAGGAGGGTCTGCGCACCGCATTGCGCGACGCGCAGGCGAAGCTCGAGGCGCACTGGCAACGGGATTCACGCAAGGCCGCGTGACGCTGGTGGCGCGCGGAAGGCGTCGACCGACGCCGTTGCCACGCAGCGCCGGCGGCGCAATCGACGCACGGCATCCGCCCCCGCGGGGAACCGGGCGGTAACATCGCAGGACCAAGCGGACGGGACACGGCAACGATGTCCCGTTCGCCATTCGACATTCCCCGGACGACCACCATGCGCGACGCCACGCCCCAGATCATCCAGCTCGGGGACTACACCCCGCCCGCCTTCCTCGTCGACACGGTGCAGCTGCACGTCGACATCCAGGACGACCACGCCCGCATCCGCGCGACGCTCGCGATGCGCCGCAACCCGGCGGCCCGCAACGCGAATGCGCCGCTCGTGCTCGACGGCGACGAACTCGTCCACGAATCGATCGCGATCGACGGGCGTGCGCTCGCGGCCGCCGAGCTCGAGATCACGCCGGAACACCTGACCGTCGCGCGAGTCCCGGATGCCTTCACGCTCGACACGGTCGTGCGCGTCGACCCGTTCGGCAACACGAA
>CAUJJX010000225.1 GCA_963205165.1 Pseudomonadota bacterium
ACCGAGGCACGCAGATGGGGTTCGCGGACGGCCGCGAGGCGTTCGTCGGTCCACTGGTCGCCGAGCCGGAATTCGCATCCGCCCTCGGGACAACCGACGACCGCGACGCCGCGCGCACCGTGCCGCAGCGCGTAGTCGACGAAGGCCGGCGGCAGCTGCCCGGTGCATTCGAGCGGGATCGTCGCGACGTCGGGCGCGTCGACCTTGCGGAGGTCGGCACCGTGCGTGCAGCCGAACGCGATGACGGCACCCGGCCGGGCGGCGAGCGCGGATTCGAGCCGGCGGCGGACGGCGTCCACCGGATCGAAGGGCAGGTCGATGCCGCTCGCGAGCACGTCGATGCGGCGGAACGGGGTCGCGGACGGGCAGGCGCCGGCGCAGATGCCGCAACTCGCGCAGGCGTTCGTGTCGACGACGGCCAGCTCGCCGTCCGCGCTGCGGACCATCGTGATGGCGGCGTACGGGCAATCCTCGAAGCAGCGGCCGCAGCCGTTGCAATTCGTCGGGTCCACTTTCGCGGCGGCGCGGCGCGGCGTGCGCAGGAGCCACGGCATCGCGACGAGCGCGAGCGTCGCACTGATGCTGATCGCCCAGAGCGCACCCGCGGACCACTGCGCCGACAGCGCGTTGGGCGCGAGGTAGAACCAGTCGAACGCGACGGCGTCCGGCATGACGAGCGGGTCGGCCTGCGCGGCGATCGGCGCGGGCTGCGCGATCGACAGCACGAGCAGCGTCGCGAGTGTCCCGGCAGTCAGCGTGCGCGTCGGGCGGGTGTCGGGTCGCGCGAGGCGCTGGATGTGGATCCACATGCCGGCGAGCACGAGCAGCGGCAGGCCGATGTGGAGGAACACGAAGAGGGAGAACAGCCGGTCGTTCACGGCGGCGGCCGTCTGGAAGTTGCGCGCGAGCGGTTCGGCGAAGAAGCCGAGGGCGTCGAGCCACTCGATGGATGCGGTCGCGCTGAGCAGCGCCGTCTGGTCCCAGACGAGCCAGTAACCCACGATGCCCGACGCGATCGCGAGCCAGATCAGCGGCACCCCGGACAGCCACGTGAATCGCCGGAAGCCGGAGACGCGTCCCATGGCGAGTTCGCGCAGGAGATGGGCGAGCATCACGACCACGAAGGCATCCGAGGCGTAGCGGTGCAGCGCGCGCACGACGCCGCCGATGCCGAGCAGGTCGGTCGCGAGATCGGCAGTGGACTGCCACGCACCCGCGACGCTCGTGTCGAACACGGCATAGAGCCAGCCTCCCGTGACGGCGATCACCCAGAAGAGCAGGAAGCCCAGCGCGCCGAGATGCCGCAGCGGATTCGACGCGGGGCCGAACAGGCGATCGAGTCCGCGTTCCGCGCGGCCCACCATGACCGCGGCGGGATTGCGAGCCGTGCCGAAGGTCACGGTGCCGGGATCGATTGCCATGGTGGCGATCCTAGGGAGCGACGGCGGCGGTGCCCTTAACCTGGCTTCAGGAAGGCCGGATCGGGGCGGATCGGCGGCGTAATCCGGCGGGACTGCTCACCATCCCGTCATTCCAGCGCAAGCTGGAATCCAGTTCGGCGGCGGCCGGTGCGATGTCTGCTGCTGGACCCCAGCGTTCGCTGGGGTGACGGCATCTGGAATGCGTGGAGGGAAGACAACGTGAGCGGCGCCGCCCGGCGACACGACGCGAACATCGCGCCCCTTGATCAGCATCACGGTATCGACGCGAACTACCGGACGGAGGTCGCTACCGCCCCGACCTTCGCGCCGACCGCGCGTGGCTGAACTCGCGCCGGTACCAGAACGCGATCGCGGCGAGGCCCAGCGTGCCGCCGATCAGTTCGAACACGAGCCCGGTCTTCAAGCGGTAGCGGCCCGACGCCGGGTCGTACGTCGTGCAGAGGATGCGGATGCGGTCGAGCCAGTCGCCGAGCCCCGCGCCCTCGGTGCGCTGGCCGGTCATCAGTTCGCGCAGCGGTTCGACGAGGGCGGGCAGCGGGAAGGCGTCGCCGTAGACCTGACGGTAGATGCGGCCCTCGGCGTCGACGACGGTGACCTGCGCGATGTGGTCGAACCCTGCCGCGCCCCACGCGTAGCTGAAGCCGAAGGCGCGGACGAGGGCGTCGCGCGCGGGCACGTCGACGGCGGCGAAGCGCCATTCCGGCATCGAGATCCGGTGCTGCCGCGCGAAGGAACCCATCGCGTCGGGCGTGTCGGCCGGCAGGTTGAAGCCGATCGTGACGACGTGGAAGCGGTTGCTGCCGAGCGCATCGCGGGCCGCATCGAGCGCGGACTTCAGCGTGCGGACGTTGACGGGGCACACCGTGATGCAGCCTGTGTAGATGAACTGGACGAGCACGGGCTTGCCGCGGAGATCGGCGAACCGGAACGTGCTGCCGGCGGCGTCGGTGAGCGGGACATCGGGGACGCGTTGCCCGATGACGGCCTGGCTCGTCGCGAGCGCGGTGCTGGCGTCGAGCTTGTCGGCCGCGGCGGCCGTCACGCTGCAGAGAAGAAAGAGCCGCACCGTCCACGCGAGCCACCGGGGGATGGTGGCACCGCGGGACGGTGGGGAGGGGAAACCGGGGCCGGTCGACACGGCGGAGGTCAGAGCCGCATCAGCGCATCGGCCATCGCCGCGATGAGGACGACGGTCAGTTGCATCAGCGATGCATGGAAGTTGCGCATCGCGGCGCGCGGGCCGGGGTCCGCGACGAGCGCGACGCTCGTCCGCAGGAAGTGCGCGCCGGCCAGCGCCGCGGGAATCCAGTAGATCGGTCCCATGCCGAAGGCGGCAGGCAGGAGCGAGGCCGCGACGAGCGCGACGGTGTGCAGCAGGATCGCGCGGGAACTCGCCGCGTCGCCCGCGACCACGGGGAGCATCGGGACGCCGGCCGCCTCGTAGTCCTTGCGATACGCGATCGCGAGGCTCCAGAAGTGGGGCGGGGTCCAGAGGAACAGCACGAGCGCGAAGGCCAGCGGGATCGCGGTCATCGACGGATCGATGGCGGCCGCACCGGCGAGCACCGCGAAGCTGCCGGCGAGTCCGCCGACGACGATGTTCATCCACGTGCGGCGCTTGAGCCACACGGTGTAGACGACGCCGTAGAAGAAGGCGCCGAGGAAGGTGTAGAGGGCGCTCCACGCGTTCGCAGCCCAGCCTGCGAGGAGCGTCGAGCCGGCGACCATCGCGACGATCAGCCACAGCCAGTGGCGGCCGTGCGTCAGGGTGCCGGTGACGAACGGACGGCGACGCGTGCGACCCATGCGGCGGTCGAGGTCGACTTCCATGTACTGGTTGAAGGCGCCGGCCGCGGCCGAGGACATCAGCACCGCGAAGACGACCGCGGCGCTGCGCCAGAGTGCGGGGCCCTGGCCGGGCGTCACGAGCAGGCCCGCCCAGGCCGTGAATGCGATGACCACGCCGATGCGCAGCTTGAAGAGTCCGAGGACCGCGCGGAGCCGGCCCGATGCTGCGGCAGGGTGTGGCGTCGTCGTGGTGATCGTGTTCATCGCGTGCCTCCTTGATGCCGGTTCTCGTTCTGGTGACCGCCTGTCCACGCGGGTCGGCGTGAACAGGCGTCGGGCATGCCGGTCAGGAGATGCCCCAGACCGTCGAGAGGTACTTCCAGTTGATGAAGTAGTAGAGGACGAAGGCCACGAGGAACACGATCGCGAGCGTGAACGTGCCCGGCGCCGCGAAGCCTGCGCCACCGTGATGCCCGCCGATCGTCGCCGCGACCGGGGCCCGCGGAATCGGGGTGCCCTTCTGCGCGAACGTGCTGGACTCGACCTTCCTGCCGAACAGCAGCGAGCCCACGGTGACGAGGATGTACATGCCGCCGCCGATGACCGCCAGCACGCCGCTGATGCCCACGAGACCCATCATCAGGTAGGCCGACCCCGGGAACTCGTGGGGCAGGGCCGTGCCGGCGAAGGACATGTCCCAGTGGCGGCGCGGTACGCCCAGCGTGCCCGCACCCATCATCACGAGCGCGAAGGCGTACATCCCGAATCCGAACACGTAGGGCTGCCACTTCGCGACGCCCGGCAGCCAGACTTCGCGGCGGAAGAGCGACGGGATCAGGAAGTACGTGAGCGACATGAACGCGAGCGTCGTGCCGATCACGACCGTGGCGTGGAAGTGGCCGGGAACGTAGATCGTGTTGTGGATGATCATGTTCAGCTGCTCGGTCCCCATCATCACGCCCGAGATGCCGCCCAGGAAGCCGAAGCCGATGAGCGAGATGAACATCCCCGAGAAGACCGGGTTGCTCCACGGTGCGCGGCGCAGCCATTCGTACAGGCCCTTCGTGTAGCCCTTCTTGCGCTGGGCCACCTCGATCGCACCGGGGACGGTCAGGCCGTGGACCATCGACGCGAGCACCGCGAAGTACATGAAGTAGCTCGTGTTGAAGATCTTCCACTCGGACGACAGGCCGGGGTCGGACAGCAGGTGGTGCGCGCTCGCGAGCTGCAGGAACGCGATGTACAGCAGGAAGGCCGTGCGGCTCACCTTCTCGGACATCGGCTTCGCGCCGAACACGATGGCGGCGATGGCGTACCAGACCGACACGTGCGCCGCGACGTTGATCTGCTGCGACGAGTGGCCGAAGGCCCACCAGATCGTGCGGTACATGAGCGGGTCGATCTGGTGGATGTACCCGATGGACCACAGGAAGGTCGGGATCAGGATGATCGCGCCGGACGCGATGGTGAAGATCGCGATGATCGACGCCGTCAGCGCGCCGAAGGTCACGAGCGGCAGCGAGCCCTCGTACGTCTTGTCGTTCTTCGCGACGACGAGCGTCCCGAGGAACACGAAGCAGCCGATCAGCGCACCCACCGCGAACAGGATCAGCCCGAGGTAGAAGGACGGATGCGCGCCCATCGGCACGTACGAGGTCATCATCACGCTCGAGTCGCCCCGGAAGATCGCGACGTTCGTCGTGACGGCACCGATCAGCATCAGCGCGAAGCCGAGCCAGGCGATGCGTGGCGTCGCGAGTCGACAGCGCAGCAGCGTCGACGAGCAGAAGTACAGCACCGCGATCTCGAAGAAGATGATCCAGAACACGAGCATGTCGAGCCCGTGCGCCGTCAGCGTGAGGTAGAACCAGTCGGCGGGGAGCAGGTGCACGCTGGGCCAGCGGGTGAGCGAGACCAGCAGCGCGAGCACGCCGCCGATCAGCAGGAACACGACACCGAAGAAGGCATTGGCCTTGATCAGCAGCTCGGCATCGCGGTGGTACTGCAGGCCGGTCGGGGTATCGATCCGGAAATTTCGGCTGTCGTTCATGGTCGTCTCCGCGCTCACTTCACGTAGAGCCGGCTCACCATCTTGTGGTGGCCGATCCCGCAGTACTCGTTGCAGACGATGGAGTAGCTCCCCGCCTGGTTCGGTGTGACCGTGATGACCATCTCGTAGCCCGGCACGACCTGCAGGTTGATGTTGGAGGGCTGCAGCGAGAAGCCGTGCTGGTAGTCGAGCGCCGAGAGATGCAGGCGGTAGCTCTTGCCGTTCTCGAGTTCGAGCAGCGGCCACCACTGCCAGAGGCGGGCGATCAGGTAGACGTCGCTGCCCTCGGGCGGATGCACGACCGGGATCTTCTCGTCGGTCTCGGTGCGGACGGTGTACTTGTCGACCATCGTCTGCGTGCGCTTCGTGAACTCCTCCGCACTGATGCGGTAGGCCTCGTTCGAGAGGTTCTGCTTACCGAAGACATGCCAGTACGGCATCATGAAAAACAGGATCGCCGACCACGCGAAGGCGATCAGGATCCACGCCAGTTCGACGCGGTCGAGGGGTTCCTTCCACCAGACGCGTCTGGCGGGTGGCAGTAGCGCGCTCATCTCGGATTCTCCTGGTCGCTCACTTCGCCACCGGGATGGTGACGATCTCCATCACGCCCCAGACGATGTAGAACACCGTCGGCACCGTGATCCCGATGAACAGCAGCAGGAAGGGGTTGTCGAGAATCTGCTGCATGACCGGGATGGGCTCGTCGTCCGCATCGGTCGTTTCGTTCTGGCTCATCGTGTTGTCTCTCCTCGTGTGACGTGCGTGCCGTGCCCGCGCCTCGGGGTCGTTCCCGCCATGCCGTGCGCCGCAGCGACAGGACCGGATGTCACCGGCGCTCCGGGTGGGGGCAATCTAAGCGTCGGCCTCCGCGAAAAAATTCATCCAGGTTAAGGATTCACGAGGTCCGTACCGGCACGCTGCGGGCTGTCCGAGGAGGAGATCCATGGATGATCCCGTTGTCCTCGCCCGTCCCGGGCGGGGTGTGCACGTGTCCGACCCGCGATTCTCGGAATCCCCTGTGGCCGCAGCGCTTTTCGCCGAGCGCGACCGTGCTCGCGTCGACCGGATGTGGCGCGGCGTGCGGCGGCTCGCCGCGATCGGCGCGCTGCTGACCTTCTGCGTGCTGGTGCTCGCTGCCGCGATGCGGCTCCAGGCGGCCGGCATCGGCTGCAGTCCGTGGCCCGCCTGTCGCGATGCAGCGATCGCGGCGCCCGCCGAGACACCGCTCTGGATCCGGCTGTCGCATCGCATCGCGGCGACGATCGTGTCGCTCTGTTCGCTCGGCATCGTGTTCGTTGCGTTCCGCCGTGCGCCGCACGCGCGGCTGCCGCGGGTCCGGGCAGTCCTCGCGCTGATCGGCGTCGGCGTGCTCGCCGTCCTCGGACGTGCGAGCGGCGCGGGCGCGGCACCCATCGTCTCGTTCACCAATCTCGTCGGCGGGCTCGCGCTGCTCGGCGCCTTCGTGTCGATGGCGATGGCGCGTCCTTACCGCGACGCCGGTCCGGTGGATCGCGTTGTCGGCCGGACGGCGTTCGGGATCGTCGCGACCATCGTGGCAGGCGGCGTCGTCAGCACGTACGGACTCGCCAGCGCGTGCGCCGACGGTGTCCTGTGCGGTGGTGCGCTGCACGACGTGCGTGCGTGGGGCGTGCTCGTCCATCGGGTGGCCGGCGTCGCGCTGGTGCCGTGGCTGCTGGTGCTCGGCGCGCGCGAATGGCGGCGCGGCACCGGATGGTCGTGGGCGACGGTGCTCGCGGTCGTGGTGACGGCGCAGGCCGTGGTCGGTGTGGTGCAGAGCAGCGCAGGGTTTCCGTACGCCGTGGCTGTGGCGCATCACGCGCTCGCCGCCGTACTGCTCGCGTCGACGCTCGTTTGGGTCGAGAATCGCCGCCGTTGGTGAATGGGGGACTCGACCGGCAGTCGTGCGGATCGGTCGATCGGTCGGACCGCGGGAGAGGGGGGATACCGTGAAGGCAGACCTGAAGGTGGACGCGTTCCTCGGGAACGTGGCCCTGTTCAAGGACGTCGGGGCAGAAGAGATCGGGCGCATCGCGCAGGCGACGAAGATCGTTCACGCGCAGCGTGGCCACACGCTGTTCCACAAAGGCGACGTCGCGAACGGTTTCTACATCCTCGTGTACGGCCAGGTGAAGATCGGGTTCACTTCGCCCGGCGGGGCCGACAAGGTCGTCGAGATCGTCGGACCGGCGATGAGCTTCGGCGAGGCCGTGATGTTCCTCGACAAGCCGACGGTCGTGTACGCGCAGGCGACGACCGATTCGATGCTGCTGTTCGTGTCGAAGCAGGTCGTGCTCGACGAGCTCGATCGCAATCCGGTCTTCGCCCGGAAGATGCTCGGCGGACTCAGCCGCCGGCTGCACAGTCTCGTCGCCGACGTCGAGTCGTACTCGATGTGTTCCGGTGCCCAGCGGGTGATCGGTTATCTCCTGCGCGGCGAGGGCGCCAGCGAGCCGGGCGTGTCGCGGCTCGAGGTGGCGCTCGACGCGAGCAAGAACATCATCGCGTCACGACTCAACCTGACGCCGCAGCACTTCTCGCGGATCCTGCACGAGCTGACCGTCGCGGGTCTCATCGAGGTCGAGGGCCGCACGATCCGCATCCTCGACACGGACCGGCTGCGACAGTTCGAGATGTGAGGTCCGGGGCGTCCGCGGCAGCCGCCCCATTGCAACGCCCCGCATTCCCGATCGCATGGTCGCCGTCGTGCCTCGTTACCCGTCGTGATCGAGCTGCGTTTCCGCTGTCCGGAATGCGTGCGGCCCGGTCGTGGTGACCGGGCCGCACGATGCATCGGAGCATTCGCCGCTGCCTGATGAGGGCAGCGACGACGATGCCTACTTCGCCTTCTTTCCGTCCAGGAAGTAGCGCACCCCGACCCACGCGGCGCGCGGCGCGCCCGGACCGTAGAAGGTCTCGCGGGCCCAGTCGCCGGAGTTCGTCTGGAAGGCGCCGGACGCATTGAACGGGTTCTCCGCGAGCGCCCCGGCCGTGTTGAATCGCGTATCGAACACGTTGTTCACGCGCGCGAAGACCTCCCACTGCGGATCGAACCGGTACGTTGTCGTCAGGTGCAGGATCGTGAATCCGGCGGTCTTGCCCGGATCGTTGAACGTGCGCGTGCCGCCGCCGACCGGATCGGTGAAGGTGCCGGGCTGGTGCTCGTTGTTGTCGTTGCCGCGCACGAACACGCCGGCCATCGCGATCACGTTGCCGCCGATGCTCCATTCGTCCGTCACGCGGTAGGTCGCGCTGAGGCGCAGCTGGTGCTCGGGGATCCCGGGGATGCGGTCGCCGGGGCGCACCCGGATCTGGTCGTCCGCGGCGACACCGCCGAAGCCGCGCGACGAGTTGTTCTCCGCCAGCAGATCGGCCTCGGATTCGTACGTGGCGATGAGTCGCGTGTAGTTCGCGCGGAAGTTCCAGCGGCCCTTGCCGCCGAAGATCCCGAGCTCCAGGCCCTGACGCCGCGTCTGCCCGAAGTTGGTGAAGTAGCCGGCGCTCGTCGACGTGCCGACGAACAGGATGTCGTCGCGGTTCTTCGTGCGGAACAGCGCGGAGTCGAAGCTGAGCCAGTCGTTGATGCGGCCGCGTGCGCCGACCTCGACCGTCGTCGCGACGACCTGTTTCAGGAACGGGTCGGCGGCCATCGCGTTGGGCAGGCGGCAGGGATTGTTCGGATCCGCACAGCCGAGTTCGATCGGCGTCGGCGCACGGTTGCCCTGGTTGATGGTCGCGTAGCCGGTGAAGGCCTCGGTGGGCGTCCAGTTGATGCCCACGGCCGGGTTGAGGCGCGGGTAGACGTAGTCGCCGTCGAGGTTGTTCGGGACGCCGGGCGCGAGCGTGTCGCTGTTCTTCACGTGCGTGTGGTTGTAGCGCGCCGAACCGGTCAGGTGCCAGTCGGGGCGGAACGTCCACGTGTCGGTCGCGAAGATGCTCTTCGTGGTCGTGCGTCCGATGAGGCCGGCCTCGTCCGTCGTCGGATCCGTCTCGGCCACGCCGCGGTCGCCATCCAGCACGCCCAGCGTCTGGTTCAGGCGGAAGTCCGCGCGGGCGTTGTCGTAGCTGGCGCCGACGGACAGCTGGTTGTCGTCCATCACGCGGGTCCACTGGAGCGTGCCGCCGAAGGTCCGGGCGTGGGTCCTGGAGCGGTTGTTGGCGCCGGTCTGCGCGTTGACGCCGATGCCGCCGTTCGCGCCGGCATCGCCGTCGAGTGCCGGGTCGCCCTCGAACTCGTCGTTGCCGTCGCCGTTGAGCGTGCGGATGCGGGTGCTTCGGAGGTAGACGTTGCCCTGGATCATGTCGCGGTCGTTGAGCCAGTGGCTGCCGGTCGCGTTGATCATCGCCATCTGTGCGATGGTCTGGTCGGGCTTGGTGAAGATCTGCTTCGTGCTCTGGTTCAGGAAGCTGCGCGGTGCGAGTCCGTTGCCGACGAGGTCGCTGTCGGCCAGCGTGAACGAGATGTTCAGGTCGGTCATCGCGTCGCGGAAACCGGTCTTCGCGAAGAAGGTCTTCACGTCGGACGGGGAGTGCTGCCGCCAGCCGTCTTCCTTGAACCAGTTGCCCGCGATGTAGTAGTCGGTGTTGCCGCTCGAGCCGCCCGTCTCGAACTTGCCCTGCTTGCGGCCCCAGCTGCCGCCGGACACTTCGAGCGAGGTGTTCGGGTAGGTGAAGCCGCGCTTCGTCTGGAGCGACAGCGCGCCGCCGAGGGTGTTGAGACCGAACAGCGGATTCGAGCCGGGAATCACGTTGGCGGTGTCGATGGTGTCCATCGGCACGAGCGCCCAGTTGACGACGTCACCGAACGGCTCGTTGATGCGTACGCCGTCCTGGAAGACCGACAGGCCCTGCGGCGTGCCGAGCAGCGGAGATGCGGTGAAGCCGCGGTAGTTCACGTCCGCCTGGAAGGGATTGCCCTGGACGTCGTTCACGTTCACCGACGGCAGGTTGGACAGCAGCAGGTCGGGCAGGGCGAGCGTCTGCTGTTCACGGGCATCGCGCGCCGACAGCGACTGCACGTTGCCCGGAACCTTCGACAGCGGCAGTCCGACGCCGGGCAGCGGCGTGGTCCCGACGACCTGGACCTTCGGTGCCGTGATCGAACCGGCGCGATCGTCGGCGTGGGCCAGCGGCACGAGCGCACAGACGATGAGCGCCGGGATCCGGCGCGACTTGGCAGAACGCATGACAACTCCTCCGTACGGCTTTTTTCGGGATCTCGCGCGTGGGTCGCGCGGCAGGCGGCGGAGTGTATTTCGCACGTCACGGGTGCGGACCGGTTCACGGGTAGATCGGGAAAGATTCCCGCCGGTCCGCGGGTCTCGATCGTCGTGTTCCCGGAGCACGCGCGTTCGGGCGCCGCGGCGCGGCACGAACCCGTGACGGTGTCGCGCCGCGATCACGTCGGTGGCCCCGGGGACATCCAGATCCGGACGATGTCGGGTGCCCGCCGCCCGCGGTCGGCGCGACGCGCACCCGCCGCGGGCGGCGTCGAAATGGCTTGTTCACGCAAATGCGAATCATTATCATTAACGCATCGAAACGGACAGGAGCCGCCCCATGAACGCAGTGCTGATCGGTGCCGACCGGCTGGGCAACATCCCGGAGCGCCTCGCCACGCTGGGCATCAACATCGTCCGGCACATCACCGGGCGCGACACCAACCACCAGCGCCGGCTGCCGACGATCCCGCGGGACACCCAGCTGGTGATCCTGTTCACCGATTTCCTCGGCCACAACGTGATGAAGAGCTTTCGTTCGCGCGCGGAAGCCGACGGCGTGAAGGTCGTCGCGTGCCGTCGGTCGGCGACCTGCCTCGAGGCGGAACTGCAGCGCTGTCTCGGGCAACCGGATCGCTGCGCGGCGTGTCCGGCGAAGTCGGGCGCGCGCGCGTGATCGACCGGAGCGGCGCGGCGTCGGGCGGCTGATCGATTCCACTGCCGCCGGCTGCGCTGCATCCAGCCGACCGTCCGGATCGGGGGACGGCAGGATGTGAAAAGGGGACGCCCGCGGGCGTCCCCTTTTCACATGCCGGGCGCGTGATCCCGGATCAGAAGTCCCAGCGCAGGCCAGCCTGGATGAGCCGCGGCGCGCCGGGCAGGATGCCCCGCGTTCGATCGACGATGTAGACCTTGTCGGCGAGGTTCTTCACCGTCAGGAACAGCGTCAGCTTGTATTGCGGCAGGTTGTAGTTGGCCGTCGCGTTGAACACGGTGAAGGCACTGATGCGGCCGAACTGGCCGCTCTGCTGCTCGGTCGCCGTGAGGCGGGCGTCACTCGCGGCGTCGGCCACGTTCCCGAAGTCCGAGAACTGTGCGCCGACGTGGACAGCCTCGACATTGACGTCCAGTCCGCTGGCATGCAGGTAGCCGACGCCGATCGTCGCGGTCTTGCGCGGGGCGTAGGGCAGGCGGTTGCCCGCTGCCGAGTTGCCCGCCGCGAGCACCGGATTCGCGACCTGCGTGAAGACGGTGCTCTGTTCCGCCGTGGGCAGCCAGGTCAGCGCTGCCGTGGAGTAGAAACCGCCCGGATCGCCGTAGCGCCCGGCGATCTCCACGCCCTGGAAGAGGGCTTCGCCCTGCGACAGCGGCGTGTTGCCGCCGGCGATGCTGCCGACCGAGATCAGCCGCTGGAAGTCGTTGCGGAAGGCCGTCGCCTGCATGTCGAGCCCGCGCATCGGGGCAGCGCGCACGCCGGCTTCCCAGTTCCAGCTCTTCTCGGCGCCGACGTCGGTGAATGTCGCGTTGCTGTTGATCAGGTCTTCCGTGCGGGGCGGTGCGAAGCCACGGTGGACGCCGCCGAAGATCGTGGTCGTCGCGTCGTACTTCCAGGTCGCGCCAAGGCTCGGAATGAACTGGCCGAGCGAGGTCGAACCGCTGGCATTCGTCAGGCGGTTCGTCCGGGTGTTGTCGATGTGTTCGTACCGCAGCCCCGGCGAGATCGTGAGGTTGCCCAGCAGGAAGCGGTTCTGGGCGAACGCCGCCATCGCGGTCGTCTCGCGGAGGTTGTCCTCGGCGAGCGTGCCGGCGCGGGCGCTCGCGCTGGTGCCGTTCACCTGCAGGCGCTTCTGTTCTTCCCGGTGCAGGCGCAGCCCC
>CAUJJX010000226.1 GCA_963205165.1 Pseudomonadota bacterium
GGCGGAGCCTCGTGCGACATCGTGTCGCATTCCGCTGGAATGGCTCGCCGACTAGATTCCGCCCCGCTTCCGCCGCCGGCGGAGTGAACGACCGCGAAGTCGACGACAGAAATTCGACGACAGATCGACGCGCGGATCAGGCCCGTTCGACGAACGGGCACCGGACACAGGAGACCTTTCCAGATGGCTTTCGCATTCCCGACCTTCCGCGCAGTCGCGAACCTCGCCGTCGCCGTCTGCGCCGGGCACGCCCAGGCGCACGTCAGCTACACCGGCCGCAACTTCGGCACCTTCGACGGCGTCTCGTCGGCATCCGTCACGATCTCGAACCAGACCGTCACCGGCAACTGGGGCTGGGCCGACGCGACCGATGCGACCTTCGACGCGCTCGCCACGAGCGGCGACACGCTCCGCCTCGGCGACACCCACAAGGCCCGCGCCTTCCGCTTCCACCTCGACACCACGGCCGACGTCACGTTCGCCGTGAGCGCCAAGGCCGACGCGACCGCCACCTCGGTCGGCGGCCTGCTGCCCGGGTTCTCCGTCCATCGCGGCCTCGCGGCCATCTCTCCCTACGCGGCGAGCCAGACTGCGCTGGCATCGTCCGCCGACTACGACTACTCCGCGGCCACCACGGCGTGGCGGACCTCGTGGGCGCAGGCCAACATCGGTGCGGCTGCCGATGCCTCGGCCACGATGGGCGCCTGGAACGCGATGGGCGACTTCGCGATGGGCGGCGACGGCGATCTGCCGGGCGATCCGGCCCAGCTCTCGATGTTCCTGTTCCAGGGCTTCGGCGCCGACACCGATCTCGACGGCACCGCGACCGCGACGCTGCGTCTCGCCAGCGGCGACTACACGATCTTCGTCGGCGGCAACGACATCCTCGACAAGGACCTCCCGTCGGGCGCCCGCGCCTACGGCATGTCCGCGACGCTGTCGGTCGCTGCCGTACCGGAACCGGAGACGTGGGCAATGCTCGGGATCGGCCTCGCGGGGGTCGCGCTCGTCTCGCGCCGCCGTCGTGTCGTGTCGGCGGGCTGAATCCGACACGCGCCTCGCATCCATCCGCAGTGCCGCCGGGGCCCCGATGCCCCGGCGGCTTTTCCATTCCAGGGAGACCACAAGATGATTCGCACGCTTCGCCACGGCGCCATCGCCACCGCCGTCCTGATGCTGTCCGCGCCCGCCTTCGCGGTGACGGCAGCCCCCGCCGGGTCCTTCGACGGCGCCACGTTCGAGCTGGGCTACGGCGTCGTGAACAGGAACTGGCCCGACTGGTCGCTCGCGTTCTCGCCGGCGGCCTTTCCCGAGGTCGCGACCCTCACCGGGCAGGCGTCGTCCGTCGAGTCCGCGAACTTCGCCGACCTCGGCTGGCAGGTGGACTTCGCCGGCAGCGGCGTGACGTTCACGTACACCGGCGGGGCCGACTGGATGAACTACGGCAATCCCAAGTTCAACGGTCTCCGCATCCACGACGCGGCCGGCGTGCTGCCGAAGATCCTCGGCGTGACCGTGACGTCGCCCGGGATCGGCGCGAACAGCCCGGTCGTCGGTGCGCGCGGCTTCCTGCTGGAAGGCTTCAACCCGACCCGCGACCTGCAGTTCGACGACGACTCGATCTACGTGAATCTCGCGAACGGCATGTGGCACGAGGAAGTGATGGGCTCGATGGGCTGCCCGCGCTGCGACACGATCGCCTTCTCGGTCGCATTCGAATCCGCCGTGCCGCCGCCGCCCGTGCCGGAACCCTCGACGTACGCGCTGATGGTCACTGGCCTCGGCGTGGCGGCGTGGGGCGCGCGCCGACGCCGTCCGCGCACGACCGCCTGAGCGCACGTGCAGTGGTGGCTTGCGGCCGCCGCGCTGGCGGCCGCGTCGGTCGCGCACGCGGCAACGTCCGACATCGCGGTGCCCGCGGTCGTCGTGACCGGGCACACGCCCGTCGATCCGTTCGAGGCCGTGATCCGGCCGGAACGCGAGGCGTCCCGCGCGCGTGATGTCACGGAGCTGCTCCGCACGCTGCCCGGCGTGACGGCGGGGCGGATCGGTGGCGCGGGCGGCGATCCGTTCTTCCGAGGGCTCGGCGGATCGCGCCTGCCCGTCGTCGTCGACGGCATCACGATGGAGTCCGTCTGCAATCACCGCATGGACCCCGCGACCGCGAGCCTGTCGCCGGACTCGGTCGCGTCGGTGTCGCTCGTGCGCGGACCGTACAGCGTGCGCAACGGTCCGGCCGTCGCGGGCGCCGTCGAACTCGATCGCGATGCGACGGGCTGGCGCACGCCCGGATTCCACGCGCGCGGATCCGTCACGGCCGGCAGCTTCGAACGCATCGATCGCGCGGGCACGGCGTCGATCGCGAACGAACGCTTCGCGCTCGAACTCTCGGCCGACGGTGCGCGCCAGGACGACTACCGCGCGGGCGGTGCCGGCACGCGCGTCTTCTCGCACTACCGCCGCTATTCCGAGGGCGCCCGCCTCGCGTGGGCGCTGCGGCCGGACGTGCGGCTGGAGGTCGAGCATCACCGCTCGGACGGCGAGGCCGCCTTCGCGTCGTTCCACATGGACGCGACGCGCCTCGACACCGGGCAGACGGTGCTGCGCCTCGTCTCCGACGCGAAGCTCGGCTGGATCACGCGATTGCGCGCCTCGGTGTCCGACCGCGCGATCGACCACGCGATGGACGACTACTCGATGCGTCCGTCGGTGCCGCGCATCACGACGACCGCAACGCGCATCCGCACGCAGACGACGCTGCTCGACATGATCCAGGCACAGCACGGCCGCGTCGCGCGCGCCGATGTCCGGCTGGAACCATCGGCGTCGACGCGCCTCGACTTCGGCTTCGAGCATCGCAACGACCGCTTCGACGCGCACAACCGGTCGGCGGCAACGCAGTGCCTGACGATCCGCGCGACGGGCGCGACGAGCTGTGTCGATTTCGGTTCGACGGCTTGGTCGTTCTACGACCTCGCGTGGGTGCGCGACGGTGTCTGGATGGAAGCCCGGCACGTCGCGGGCGACGTCCTGCTGACGGCCGGCGTGCGGCGAGACATCCAGGAGACCCGCGCCGGCGCGCTGTTCGATTTCAACGGGACGATTGCGCAGCCCGGCGCCGGCACGACGCGCCGCGAACGCGTCGACAACGGCTTCGCCCGGATGGAGTGGTCCGTCGCGCCGACGCTCACGTTGCATGGCGGGCTCGCCGCGACCGATCGTCCCGCCGACTTCATGGAACGCGTGAACTACGGCGGTGGTGCGCTGCTCGACGCCGAGCGCTCGCGGCAGGTCGACGCCGGATTCGCGTGGCGCGGCGAGTCGGCCGCGGCCGACGTCTCGTGGTTCCGCGCGCAGCATCCGAACATGATCCTCGTCAGCGGCGGGACGGTCGTCGTGCAGGAACAGGTGCGGCGCGAGGGGCTCGAGGCGCGTTTCGAGTGGGTGCCGGCGCCGCGCTGGACGGTCCGTGCGCTGGCCGCTGCGGTGTCGGGGCAGAACGAATCCCGCGACGTGCCGCTCGCACAGACACCGCCGCCGGAAGCGACACTCGCCATCGCGTACGACACGCCGTCGTGGGGGCTGTCGACGGCGCTGCGTGCGGCGCGGCGCCAGACGCGCGTCGACGTCGGTTACGGCAACACGCTCGGCGTCGACCTCGGTCCGACGGCGGGTTTCGCGACGCTGCGGCTGGAAGGCTGGTGGACGCCGACGAAGTCGTTGCGCATCGGCGCGGCGGTCGAGAACGCGTTCGACCGGTTCTACCAGGAGCACGTGTCGCGGACAGGCAGCTTCGCGCCGGCCGGGTTCGTGTCGATGACGCGCGTGCCGGAACCGGGGCGGGCGCTTTGGGTGCGGGTGAGGGTGGAGCTGTAGGCGGACGCGGGGTCGATCGACGTGGAGTTCGCGTAGATACCGTGATCCGAGTCAAGGCGGGCAGCGCCGCATCGCGGAGCGACGCTGCCCGCCGGATCCTCGGGACTGGGCATTGCTCATTCCGTCACCCCAGCGAACGCTGGGGTCCAGCAGCGGACGTCGCACCGGCCACCGTCGGACTGGATTCCAGCCTGCGCTGGAATGACGGGTGGTGAGCAGTCCCGTAGGTCGGATCAGC